>JBDTLT010000014.1:0-55999 GCA_039934635.1 Acidimicrobiales bacterium | reverse complement strand
GCCACCGCTGACCAACCGCGCGGTCGTCAGCGACAACGACCGCGTGTTCCACGCCGTCGGTGACTTCGCGCATCCTGACGGGCCTGCGTCGAGCGACCTCACTCCGACCAGCGAAGTCGTGGCGAGCGATGAAGGTTGGTCATTGCGCGACGGAGCGCGGACAATCGGCACGTGGCCCCGCCACGCGGTGCGGCTCTCGTTGTCGTGGAAGGCATACGTGTTCCGCGACGAAATTGCCGCCCGGCAACATGACGACCATACCGACGACCTCGACGAGGCCCGCGTCATCGATATCTTCGCGGCAGAGATGGCGAGTCGCGGCCTACCGATCGCCGAGTCGCCGACGATCGACGAATCGTTTCTCTATTCGATCGGTACGACGTGGCCCAAATCGATACCGACACCGACTCGCCGAGTCACCTCAGCGCAGTAGTCGTCGCGCGCTGCATCTGTTCGCCTCGCGGATTGCGGTGCAGCAACCACCCGCCGTCGACGAAGAGCACTTGGCCGGTGATGTACGCCGCTTCGTCCGAGGCGAGGAAGACCGCGGCATCACCGATATCGGTCGGTGTGCCGAAACGCCCGAGGACCGTCGCGTCGCGCACTGACTGGGCCATGGCCGGGTCGGCGCGTATGCCTTCGGTCATCTGCGTCTCGATGTAGCCGGGGCCGATCGCATTGACGCGCACGCCGAACTGTCCGAGCGCGGCGGCCGCGCTGTGTGTGAGGCTCACGACGCCCGCTTTGGACGCGCTGTAGGCCGCTGTGGTCGGGTTGGCTCTTGCACTGAGGATCGATGCCGTGTTGACGATCGCACCGCCGCCCCGTCCCGCGAAATAACGACCGGCGATCTGATTGCAGAGAAACACGCCGCGCAGATTCACTGCGATGACGCTGTCCCACAACTCGTCGCTCAACTCGAGAAACGGAGCACCTCCCGCGATACCGGCGTTGGCGACCATGACGTCGAGCTGGCCGTGCTTGGCCACGACGCGGTCGACCAGCGCCTGCACCGATGCCCGCTCGCTCACGTCGCACACGACGGATTCCCCGTCGATCGCCGCCGCGGCATCGGCTGCAGCCGCCTCTGCAATATCCGCGATCACGACGCGCGCATCTTCGGCCGCGAATCGTTGAGCGATGCCCCGCCCCAGGCCGCGCGCGCCACCCGTGACAATCGCGACCTTCCCGTTCAACCGCCCTGCCATGTTCACTCCTCGCCTCGGCGACCCCGCCGCAAGAGCGAGTGCTGCCTGCAGTATTGATCACTACGATCCATCGCCGTGGCCACTGACGCCATCGCGCTGTTGATCGAACCCCGCGAGCGCCCCGTGGGCAACGGCATCGTGCACCGGCTGTTGCCGTGGCGCACGCATCGCATGGTCGGCCCGTTCATCTTCGCCGACCACATGGGTCCCGACGATATGGCCCCTGGCGTCGCCGTCGACGTCGACGCGCATCCCCACATCGGACTGTCGACGCTGACCTATCTCTTCGAGGGACGCCTCCTGCATCGTGACTCCACCGGCGTCGTGCAGACGATCGAGCCCGGCGACGTCAACTGCATGACCGCGGGTGGCGGTGTCACGCACACCGAGCGCACACCGCCGGCGGATCGCAACGAGCCGCGCCGCTTGCACGGGCTGCAATCGTGGATCGCACTACCGACCGATGCCGAAGACGGCGCGCCGTGGTTCGAACACCACGACGCTGCGGTGATCCCCCAGGCGGATCACGGCGGTGCAACCGTCCGCGTCGTCGCCGGCAGCGGATGGGGTCTGCAATCACCCGTGGCCGTCTCGTCGCCCTTGGTACTGGCCGAGATCCGACTCCCGGACGACGGTTCGATCCGCCTCGACGCCGCCCATCGCGAGCTGGCCGTCCTCGCCATCGACGGCGCGCTCACCGTCGCCGGTCATGCGCTTCCGCAAGGCCACCTCGCCGTGCTCGAACCCGACGCCCGACCGGTGCTCGCCGGACGAGGCCATGCAATGGTGCTCGGCGGCGAGCCCGTCGGGAAACGCAACATCTGGTGGAACTTCGTACACAGCGACCCCGCCACGATCGAGGAAGCGAAGCGGCGCTGGAACAACCAGGAGTTCCCCACGGTGCCCGGCGACCATGACCCGTGGGTGCCACTGCCCCGCTGAGTCCGTCACGCCAAACGACGCGCACTGACAGGGCGACGACTCAGCCACGGCCGGTAATGTGGCGCCGCCAAAGATCAGGGGGATACATGCCGGAAGGCACCGACACCGGGCCGTTACGCGGGTTGCGGGTCGTCGACGCCACGCAGACACCAGACGCGATCGCGACGTCAACGTTGTTGGCCGACCTCGGCGCGGATGTGGTCCAGATCGAGACGCCCGCCGGTCATCGATCGCGCGCCGTCGGACCCATGAAGGACGGCGTCTCGCTGCTGTGGAAGGTCACCGCGCGCAACAAGCGGTGCGTGCAACTTTCGCCGGCGATGCCAAACTCCTACGCGTGGTTTCACCAACTGATGGACCGTTGCGATGTCGTGATCGTGGAGCCTGGCCTTCACTTCGGCACCGACGCGGTCACCGGCGATGAACTGTTCGCGCATCATCCCCACCTGGTCGTGCTGTCGACCAGCGCGTTCGGGGCGACCGGGCCGCTCCACGGTCGCGCGGGTTCGGGCCGGGTCGCAGAGGCGTTCGGGGGACAGACATTCGCAGCCGGTGAGCCCGACCGCAGCCCGCTGCACACCGGCTTCCCGATCGGCGCTGCGACCACTGCGTTGTTCGGCGCGCTGAGTGTCATGGCGGCCGTCCTCGAACGCGACGCTCACGGCGAACGCAAAGGTCAACTGATCGACCTCGCGGGATACGAAGCGGTGCTGCGAGTGATGGAGTTCCTCCCGATCTTCTTCCAGCAGACGGGCTTTCGCAACGAACGCGCCGGCAACGGCAGCTCGTACCAAGTTCCCGTCGCCACGTGGTTGACCGCGGACGACAAATGGATGACGTTCACCGGCAACACCAACGAGATCGTGCATCGCCTCTACCGCGCGATGGGCCGGCCCGATCTGATCGACGATCCGCGATTCGCCACCAATGAGGCGCGGGTCGCCAATCGTGCGGTCGTCGAGTCCACTTTGCGCGACTGGGCTCGCAGCGCGAACCGCGCCGACATCGAGGAGGTGTGCGGCCGGCACAGCGTTCCGATCGGTTCGGTCTTCACGATGGACGACATCTTCGACGACCAGAACTACCGCGAGCGCGGGACGATCGCGCGGGTCGTCGACGACGAGCTCGGTCCTTGTCATGTGCCGCGTGCCGTTCCCCGCTTCTCTCGCACGCCCGGCCGCGTGCACCACCTCGGCGCGGCACGACCCCTCATCGACGTGGCCGTCGACGAAGTCTGGAGCGACGCGGCACCGGCGCGTCCACCTGCACCTGCGGCTGTCGACCATCGACGGCCCGCACGGCCGACGGACCGCCCCGGTCCCCTCGGCGGCCTGCGCGTGATCGACATGGGCCAGATACTCGCCGGCCCGTTCGCGGCCACCGTGCTGGCCGATCTCGGCGCCGACGTCGTGAAGGTCGAAAAGCCGAACGGCGGCGACGACTTTCGCCGGCAAGCACCGCTGCACAAACAAGTCTCGCTGTGGTGGAAGGCGAGCGCCCGCAACAAGCGATCGATCACCCTCGATCTCAAGGACCCTGCGGATCGCACGACATTCCTCGGGCTCGTCGCCGCCGCGGACGTGATCACGGCGAACTTCGTGCCGGGGACGCTCGAACGGATGGGCCTCGGGTACGACGACCTGCGCGCCGTGAATCCGCGCATCGTGCTCGTGAGCGTGAGCGGCTACGGGCAGGACGGGCCGTATCGAACCCGACGCGCCTTCGGCCGCAATGCCGAGGCGTACGGAGGGCTGGCATCGGTCACCGGTTACGCGGATGGTCCGCCCATGCCGACCGGCTTCCCGGTGGCGGATGGACTGAGCGCGCTGCTCGGCGCCTTCGGTGCGCTGAGCGCGCTGTACGAACAGCGGCGGGGGGACGCGGCGGTCGGTCAGCACGTCGACGTCGCGCTCTACGAGACGATCTTCCGGTTTCTCGAGCTTCCGGTGCTGATGTACGACCAGTTCGCCGAGCTGCCCGGCCGCAGTTCGTTCGGTACTGCAGTCGGCGAGTCGATCTGCATGGCACAGTCGTCCGACGGTCGCTGGATGTCGGCGGCCAAGTGGGGCCCCGGGCCTGTTCGATTCTGCGACGGCGATCCGTACGGCGATGTCGACGGGTTCGATCGCGGCGCCGAGATCGAATCGATCCGCCACTATGTGGAGTCGCACACAGCCGATGAATTGATCGCAGTCGACGACCATCCGCACGGCTATTCGGTCACGCCCGTCATGAGCATCGACGAGCTGTTCGCGGCGGCCCATTGCACGACGCGCTCGTCGATCGTCTCGGTTCGCGACGAAGAACTCGGCGAAGTCGCATTGGCTGCCGTCGTCCCGAAGTTCAGCCGGACCCCAGGAGGCATCGCCCATGCGAGCCCGCGACTCGACGAACATCGGGCGCAGATCATCGACGAATGGCTCGGCGCACCGCCGAGCATCGCAGCACAGGAGACGCAACGATGAGTGACCGCGAAAGCGCCGGCGCGTATGGGCTGTGCGTCGGCACGTACGAGGAAGGCCTCACGCACATCGGGCGACCGAGCGAGGTGCGTTTCGCCGACCTACCGGTCAATGAGGCCATGGTGCGACAGTTCGTGTCGGCAGTGCACGATCCGAACCCGTTGTATTGGGATGAAGATCTCGCCAGTCAGGTGTGCGGGTCCGGTGTCGCTCCACCGGCGATGCTGACCACTTGGGTCACGCCGCAGAACTGGCGCCCCGACTACCTGCCCGAGCCCGTTACCGCGTTGCTCGTTGCGGTCCCACTGCCCGGAGACTCGATGATCAACATCTCGAGTGAGATCGAGTTCTTCGATCACCTGCGCATCGGTGACCGGCTCAACGTCGTGGAAGAAGTCGAGTCCATTTCCGAAGAGAAACAGACGCGCGTCGGCACGGGTCACTACCTCACTGTCGTCGGCCGATTCCGCCGCCAGTCGGGCGAGCTCGTCGCCATCCAGCGCAATGTGATCCTGCGCTTCTGGGCGCGAGGTGCACAGTGAGTCGTCGGGCGCAGCACCATCAACTCACGTGGGACCAGGTCGCCGAAGGCGACGAATTGCCATCCGATGTCGACCGTCTCGACGTCGAGCGAGTCGTCGCCACCGCCACGTCGACGTGGACCTTCTTCGGCGGTCACATCGACGCCGATTACGCCCGTTCGGCGCAAGGCCGATCGCACATCTATATGGCGACCGGGCCGATCCTCGGGCTTCTCGATCGCTACGTGACGTCGTGGGCCGGGCCCGAATCGTTCCTTGCGAAGCGGTCGATGCGAATGGCCGAGTCGCTGTGCGCGGGCGACGAGTTGCGCTTCGAAGGCCGCGTCACGAAGAAGTGGATGGACGACGCTCGAGGTTACGACCGGGCGCTCATCGAGGTCGACCTGAAGATCCGCAACGACGCGGACAAGCCGTGTGTGCTCGCTACTTCGGTGTACGAACTGCCCCGCAGATCGGGGTAGTCAGACGCCCTCTGCGAACGCGATCTCTGCGGCCGCCCGCCGCTCGGGGTCAGGGTCGGCCAGCAGCGATCGCAAGAACTCGACCGCGCGCGGATCGGTGTCCTCATCGAGGATCGTGCCCAAGCCACTGCGAGCGCTGAAGATCTCGACGGTGATGCAACCTTCGGGTCCGACGAAGTAGGGCCCGTAGGCCTCATTGGGTGCCGACGTCATGACGTTGCCCGGGCCGAGCTCCCGACCGTCGACGGTGATCGTGCCGCGCAAGATGGCCTCGAACCGGTAGCAGCTGTGCTTGTGGCGCCACAGCTCGTAGTTGGGCGGCATGAACAAGACCGACGCGAACGGAGTGTTGCCATCCTCGGGATCGCCGAGAGGGAAGCGCGCGAACTTCACGTCGATCGCTTCGGCGACCACCTTCATCCAGTGCATCGACTCTGGCCCGATGTCCCAAAAGCCTTCGTCTTCAACCGAGTAGTACGGCACTGCGACTCCTCTCGTCGACAACGCGTCGGCGTTGGTCAGCGAAAGCTTGCCACGACCTGACCGTGCAGTTCATCGGAGACTTCGTAGGGCATGTACGCCTGGCAGCGGGCGAGCTGTCCTTCGTAGCGGGCCCGCACGAGCCGACCCACCTCGTCGGGCGTGCCGCGCACCGCGAACGCGTCGAGCATCTCGTCGGTGATGAGCGCACCCATCGCATCCCACTCGCCCCGTTTGGACAACACATTGAGCTCGCTCTGCACGGCACCCCAACCGTGGTGCGCGAGCACCGGGAGGTACGACGGCGTCGAACCGTAAAAGGCGATCTGCTTGCGGGTGAGCCGGTCGGCCGAGGCGATCGACTGCTCGTCGACGCCGGTGACCACGAACACGAGACCCGTCATCTCGAATTGCTCGCGCGCCCGGCCGCTCGCGACGAGACCCCGATCGACCGCGGGCCATGTGACGTCGCGGAGGTACGGCTCGGTGCTGAACCCGTGAACGAAGAGCCCGTCGGCCACCTCGCCCGCGACGACCGACATGTGCTCGCCCACGGCCGCGAGGAAGACCTTGGGTGCACCGTGCTCGCTGGCGGGCGGGGCGAAGAACGGCGTCATCAACGTGTGCTTGTAGTAGTCGCCCCGAAACGCCAATCGCTCGCCGTCGTTCCATGACCGCCAAATGGCGCGCATCGCCGCGATGAACTCACGCATGCGCGGCGCCGGGTGCGACCAGGGCATCGAGAAGCGCTTTTCGATGTGCGGCTTGATCTGGCTGCCGAGACCCAGGATGAAACGACCATTCGAGTAGCGCTGCAAATCGTGCGCCGCCATCGCCACGGTCATCGGATTGCGGGCGAACGCAACGGCAATCGCGGTGCCGACTTCGGCACGCGTCGAGTGCTCGACGGCGAGCGTCGCGCTGATGAACGGATCGTGTGCGGTCTCGGCGCAGAAGATGCCGTCGACCGGCAACGCCTCGAGGCGGCGTACGTCGGCGATGGTGCCCGTGATGTCGCCAGTGCGGAAGATCGCGTCGACTTTCACCTCGGCACCGACGACCCCATCGTGAGGAAGTCGATCGTCAGACGGTCGAATTCCTCACGGTGTTCGAGCTGCGCCCAATGACCACACTTGGGAAAGATGTGGAGCCGGGCATTTGGCATACGTCGCATGGCGAACATCGCGGTATCGAGCTGCATGACCCGGTCGTCGCGACCCCATGTCATCAACACCGGATGGCGAACCTTGTGCAGGAAGCGCCACAGCTGATCTTCTTCGGGCAATGAATCCATCGACGCCTGTACGCGACGCGCGCCGTCGAGCTGTGATGGTTCGACTGCCGCGGCGTACCGTTCGTCCAACAGTTCGTCGGTGATCAGGTCTTGGTCGAACACCATGATGCGAATGAACGCCTCGAGTTGTTCGCGAGTCGGGTTGGCCGCCTCGTAGAACGCACGCAAATGTTTGAAGCCTTCGCTCATCGGCGGCGAGAAGATATTGACGGCGGCCCCGCCCGGCCCCATCAAGACCATCTTGCCGACGCGTTTCGGGTTGTCGAGAGAGAACCTGAGCGCGTTGGCACCACCGAGGGAGTTGCCGATGAAGTCGACCTTGTCGACACCCAGCTCATCGAGCAACCCGGTCAGAGCGCGCGAGGTCACCTTGAACACAGAGTCCTCGCGCGTGAACAATGGTTTGTCGGACAAGCCGTAACCCGGCTGGTCGACCGCGAGCACTCGGAACCGCTGGCTCAACGCGGGGAGATTGTGTTTGAAGTTGCTCCAACTCGTCGCACCGGGGCCGCTGCCGTGCAGCAAGACCAAGGGCGGGCCTTCGCCGACCTCGTTGAGATGCAGCGTGATCTCGCCCGCCTTCACGAACCGGCTGGTTCCTTCGAATGTGATCGTGTCACCCATCGCTCGTCCTCCGTTGGCGCCGCGCGACGCGGCGAGATGTCGTTGTGTGTCAGCTCTGCGGACGCGGCGGTCGCCGATGACCCCAGTGACTCGTCTTGGTGATCTCTTGCACGGCCCAGGTCGCGTCGTCGATGAGCAAACCGCCCCATCCGAATTCGAAGTCGAATCGCGCGGGCGCCTGCGCGTAGAACGAGATCATCTCGTCGTTGCTGTGGCGGCCGATGCCTTGCTTGACGCGTACGCCATTGGCTTCACAGCGATCGAGTGTGTAGCCGACGTCGTCGATGCTGCGCGCCTCGACCATGAAGTGCGCCAGCATGGAACGTGGGCCCGTTGCCAGCGCAAGGCTGTGATGTCGCGGATTGCAGTGCAAGAACTTGAGCTGCATGCCATCGAGCGCCATCGAGTCGCTCTCCTTGAAACCGAGTGCCGCGTAAAAAGCGAGCGACTCTTCGAAGGTGGGTGTGAGCATCACGATGTGCCCGAGGCCGAGGGGCCCGGTCACGAACCCGGACACACCCACCGGTGAGACGAACGGGTCGTGATCCATCACCGGCGAGTAGAACAACTCGAGCGCCGCGCCACCAGGGTCTGTCACTCGAACGAGATCGCCGACGCAACGCTGCTTGGCCACCTCGGCGTCGACACGCTCGACTGCGACGCCCCTGCCGGCCAGGTCGTCGGCCAATTGTTCGAGCGCAGATTGGTTGGCGACCTGCCACCCCGAGAACTGCAGGCGATCTTCGCCACCGGCAACCACGGCGAAGCGAAACGGTTGATCGTCGAGACGGAGGTGCAGCGTGTCGTCGGTGGATCGCTTACCGACGGCCATGCCGAGAACCTCGGTGCCGAACCGGCGCCAGGCATCGAGGTCGGTGGACTCGATCACGAGATATCCGAGTCGCTGGACTTGCATCATTCGCCTCCGCAGAAATCGAACACGGACGTTACCGGACACCGGCCGGTGAACTGGCGTGCGAGGCTGTGTGAATGACGCGACTGCTGATCGTGGAAGACGACCCGAGCATCGCGGCGTCACTTCGCGAAGGACTCGAGCGCCACGGGTTCGAGGTGGAGCACACGACCAGTGGCCGGCAAGCGATCGAGCTTGCGCCGGGTGTCGACCTCGTGCTCCTCGATCTCGGCCTGCCCGACATCGACGGGAAGGATGCCTGCCGAGAAATCCGCGCGGTCACCACGGTGCCGATCATCGTCGTCACCGCGCGCGGCGACGAGATCGATCGCGTCCTGCTGCTCGAGCTCGGCGCGGACGACTACCTGGTCAAGCCGTTCGGCTTTCGTGAACTGGTCGCCCGCATCGGCGCCGTCATTCGGCGCGCCGGGTCGGCCGCCGCGCCACCCACGATCCAACAGCTGGGCCCGCTGCGCATCGATCTCGATGCGCACCGCGTGCAGGTCGACGGAGTCGAGGTCGAGCTGACCCCGAAGGAGTACGAACTGCTGACCATGCTCGCGCAACGACCGGGCGCGGTCCGCACGCGCGAGGACATCGTCGACCAGGTGTGGGACCCCCATTGGTTCGGTCCTACGAAGACGTTGGATGTCCATATCTCCGCGTTGCGGCGCAAGCTCGGCCACCCCGAGTGGATCGCGACGATCCGAGGGGTGGGCTACCGCCTGGAGGTCACTGAATGAGGCGGCGCCTCGTGGCGAGCTATCTGACGATCACCCTCGTCACGTTGCTCGTGCTGACCTATCCACTCGGCCGCACGTTCTCCTCGCGCGAGCGCGACCGGCTGTTGCGCGATATCGAACACGACGCCACGGTGGTCGCCAACCTCTCCGAGGACGCGCTCGAACAGGGGATTCATCCGCCGATCGATGGTTTGCTGGCGACCTACGCGCGCGAACCGGGCGGGCGCATCGTCGTTGTCGATGCGCGCGGAAAAAGCGTTGCCGACTCTGATTTTCCGGGCGTGTTCGGAGTCGACTTCACGAGTAGGCCCGAGATCGTCACTGCGATCAGCGGCGGCCGCGCCGAGGGTTCACGGCGATCGGAGACACTCGACACCGAGCTGCTCTTTGTCGCCATACCCGTTGCGTCGAGCGGCATCGTTCACGGTGCGGTGCGCATCACGTACCCGAGCTCGACCCTCGATGCCCGCGTGCGCGCAGTTTGGCTCGGCCTCCTTGCGCTGTCGGCGATCGGCATCGTCGTCGTGATCGGCGTCGGCTTCGCGCTTGCCGGCCTCGTGACCCGCCCGGTCGACCGCCTGAAGGAAGCCGCCCGCAGGATCGCCGCCGGCGATCTCGACGCTCGCGCGCCAACCGACGACGGAGCGCCGGAGCTGCGCGAACTGGCCTCGATCTTCAACGACACCGCGGCCCGCCTGCAAGAGATGATGAACGCACAACAAGCATTCGTGGGTGACGCGTCGCACCAACTGCGCACGCCCCTCGCTGCGCTGCGCCTGCAACTCGAGAACATCGAGTCGGCCGCACCTTCGAGCCTTCAACCCGCGCTCGCATCGGCGCGCGCGGAGACCGCACGACTCGGTCGCATCAGCGAAGCCTTGTTGGCGCTGACCCGATCGGCCGCCACCACCGTCGTCTGCGAACCCGTCGATGCCGCACGCGTCGCCACCGATCGGCACCAAGCCTGGGAGCCGGTCGCGTCCGAAGCCGGCATTCGGCTCGACCTCACCGCACCAAAGGGCGCGTGGGTCTCGGCCGCCCGCGGCGCGTTGGACCAGATGCTCGACAACCTGATCGACAACGCGCTCGACGTCGCGCCGGCCGGGTCGTCGGTGGAGATCGCAATACGAGCGCTTGGCTCATCGGTCGAGGTCCACGTCATCGATCAGGGACCGGGCCTGAGCGCCGAACAGCGCGGCCATGCGTTCGATCGCTTCTGGCGCGGCCCTGCAGCAAACCCTGGCGGCACGGGCCTCGGTCTCGCGATCGTGGCGCAGCTGGCGGCGACCTGCGGAGGCCGAGCCGAACTACGGCCGAGCGACGCCGGTGGGATCGACGCCGTGGTCAACCTCCGCGCCACCAGTCACCCGTCCGGGGCCTGATCGGGCCGCGACGAGTCGCATCCTTTACCTGGCGCTAACCAAACGCACCGCGGGGCCTTGCCCGAGGTTTCGTACCTTCAGTGCATCCCCCACGACGGAGATGACATGCAACGCAAGAAGTTCCTACTCGCCGCCACGATCATCTCGGCGTTGATGCTGACCGGCGCGGTGGCCTACGCCGCCAATGGTGTGTTCGACGGACGCGACGACAACGTCGGCAACCTGGACACCACTGCGATCCAGCCCACCGACGTAGGCGCGAATCCATCGAGCTCGGTCACCCCGCCCCCGACCGCCGCCCGCCCCGCAGCCACTGCGGCCGTCACCGCGCCCGCCTCAGCCGCGGTGACGGCGAGGCCGACCGACGACAGCGGACATGACAGCGTCGACGACATCGGCGACGACCACGATGGCGATCGCCGGCACGGCCGGGACGGCGACGATGACTGACGCCAGAGCGAACGACCGCGACGCGCGCGTCGCCGCGCTGATGGCGCGCCGCAACGGTGCCACGGTCGGCGCACCCGCAATGCCCGCCGCCGCGGCGGACACGACGCGCCGGCGCCGGCGCCACGCGGCGGCCGGTGGACGCATCCTCGTCCTCGGTGTGAGCGCCAGCGCCGCGATCGTGCTGACCGCCGCAATGGCCAACTCCACCCCGCCCGACGCCACGCTGACCGTGTCGGCCGGGCAAACGCCCCTCGTCGCACCGGCCACGGCGCCGGCGACGACCGCGCGGTCAACGACCGGTGCGCCCACCGTGACTGCGCCGTCGGCGACCGCGCCTTCGGCGGCGAAATCGCCCGCGCCGGCCGCGGCCGTGGCCCCCCGCGCCAAGGCGAGCACCAAGAGCCACGGCAGCTGAACGGTAACTTTCGGCCCCGCGCCCAGATTCCCCGTTCTGTTGGCGTTTTACTGGTGTCGACGCCTGTAGAACGCCAACAGAACATGCGGATGGCCGAGGGGCGGAGGTTCGGGCGTAGTCGATGTGCTTCTCGGTGGAGGCAGACCTCGTCGCGGGATTCGCCGTCGGAGCGATCGGGATCGACGCGCTGCGCCACGTAGGCCGACCGGCCGAAAAGGCTCTCGCCGCACTGCCGATCCTGCTGGCCGGTCATCAACTCACGGAAGCAGTCGTATGGTGGGGATTGCAGGGCCACCTCCCCGACTCGGTGTGGCGCAGCGCGATGTGGCTCTACCTCGCCGTCGCGTTCGGTGCGCTCCCGATACTCATCCCGATCGCGGTCGGCGCGCTCGAGCCCGAGGCAAACCGACGGCGGGTCGCGGTGTTCGGGGCGATCGGCATCGCGGTAGGCGCGATGTTGATGTATGCCGTCGTCCGAGGACCGATCGAGGCGAGCATCGACGGCCACCGCATCGCCTATCGCGCCGACTTGTGGCACGGCAGCCTTCTGGTCGCGCTCTACATCCTCGCGACCACCGGCTCGTTGCTGATCTCGCACCACCGACACGTGCGCTGGTTCGGCGCGTCGAATCTCGTAGCGGCCTTCTTTCTCTCGTGGATGGATCAGGAGGGATTCATCTCACTGTGGTGCGTCTGGGCGGCGATCACCAGCGGCGGGATCGCGTTGCATCTGCGCCTTGCTGATCGGACCCCGCGAATGCGTGATGTAGCCATCCGGGGAGCACTGGAGTAAAAGCTCTGTAGCAGAGCTAAAGTACATCTGTGACAGAGATTATTTCGGACTCAGACCCTGCGGCCGGTCTCTCCTCGTTGGGCGTGGAACTCGCCGATGCCGTGTTCGGTTTTCGCCGGGTCACCCGGCGGGTAGTGCGCCAGAGCTTCTCCGGCGACGTGCTCCCACCTTCCGAGGCCGAGTTGCTGGCGTTCGTGGGTCGCTCCAAGGGCACCGGTGTGGGCGACGCCGCGCAGGCCCTGCAACTCGCGCCGAACACGGTCAGCACGCTCGTCGGCCGACTGGTCGACGCGGGCCTGCTCGAGCGGCGGCCCGATCCTGCCGACGGGCGCGCCGCCCGCTTGCAACTCACGACAACCGGTGCGGCGCGCGTGCGCCGCTGGCGCCGCCACCGCGCCGAAGTACTCGCCCGAGCACTCGACACGCTCGACGACGATGAGCGGGCGGCACTCGACGCGGCACTCGCACCGCTGCGCCGTCTCACCGAGAACATGGAAGAACTCGTTTTGGAGGCCAAGCGATGAGCGAAGCGACAAAAGCCGAGAGCGAAGCGACAAAAGCCGAGAGCGAAGCGACAAAGAACTCTGCGCTCGCCGTGCGCTTCGACGGCGTGCGCAAGCGCTTCGGCGACAACATCGCGGTCGACGGCATCGACCTCGAAGTAGGCGAAGGCGAGATCGTCGGGCTCCTCGGCCCGAACGGCGCGGGCAAGACCACCGCCATCCGCATGCTGACGACGCTGACCCGCCCCGACGAAGGTTCGATCGCGGTCTTCGGGCGTGATGTGGCCCGCCAACCAATGGCGACGCGTCGTGCCATCGGCTACGTGCCCCAACAGTTGTCGGCCGATGCCGCGCTGACCGGTCGCGAGAATGTCTCGCTCTTCGCCCGCCTCTTCGACGTGCCGAGGCGTGAGCGACGTCTGCGCGTCGACGAGGCGCTCGAGTCGATGGGGTTGACCGAAGCGGCCGAGCGAGTTGCCGGCACCTATTCGGGCGGCATGATCCGGCGTCTCGAACTCGCGCAAGCACTCATCAACCGGCCCCGCCTACTGGTGCTCGACGAGCCGACGATCGGACTCGACCCGATGGGCCGCGACAGCGTCTGGGAGCGCGTCGAGTCGTTACGCGAGTCCGGCAACATGACAGTGCTCATCACTACGCACTACATGGACGAAGCCGACGCAACTTGTGATCGCATCGCGCTGATGCACCGCGGCCGGATCCGTGCCGTCGACACGCCGGCGGCGCTGAAGGCCACCCTCGGCCCCGACGCCACCCTCGATGCCGTATTCCGCCACTACACCGGCGATGCGCTCGCCGCCGACCAAGGAGGTGAGTTCCGCAGTGTCCGCAGCACCCGTCGCACTGCCGGTCGCCTCGGCTGAAGCCGAACACGCCGGACCCCTCGTATTCGCGCGTTGGTTCGCCACGCGCATCGTCACGTTCTGCGTCGTCGAGATGCAGAAGCTCAGTCACGACCGCTCCGAACTCATCACGCGCGCCATACAACCGGCGCTGTGGCTCATCATCTTCGGCAAGACGTTCAGCCACTTGCGGGCCATCCCCACCGGATCGATCCCGTATCTGGACTATCTCGCGCCCGGCATCTTGGCGCAGTCCACGCTGTTCGTCGCCGTGTTCTACGGCATCCAGGTCATATGGGAACGAGATGCCGGCGTCCTCGCGAAGTTGATGGTCACCCCCACACCGCGTACCGCGCTCGTCACGGGCAAGGTCTTCGCGGCCGGCGTCCGCGCGTTCGCGCAGGCCATTGCCGTGATCGTTCTCTCGCTCTTGCTCGGTGTGTCCTTCCACCTCGCGCCGTGGCGCCTCGCCTGCGTCGCGGTGACCGTGATGTTGGGCGCCGCATTCTTCTCCGCGCTCTCGATGACACTGGCCGGCCTCGTGTTGACGCGCGATCGTCTGATGGGCATCGGGCAGGCCATCACCATGCCGCTGTTCTTCGCATCGAACGCGCTGTACCCGGTCGATCTCATGCCGCGATGGGTGCGCGTCGTGTCGCACGGCAACCCACTCACCTACGAGGTCAACGCGCTGCGTGGCCTGTTGCTCGGAGTCCATACGAATGTGCCCGCCGACATGGGAATCCTTCTCGGCTCGGTGGTGCTCGCCATCGCGGCCGCCTCGGCCGTGCTTCCGAGGCTCGTGCGCTGACGTGTTCGCCGACTGCCAAGCCAAAAGACCGCAACAATCCGCGAAAAGCGTCATACCCTACGGCTCACGGGACGCGGCTGAGCGGTGCACCCGAGGAGACCACCAGTGCTGATCCGATTGCTGCGCACCCACCTCCGCGACTATCGCGGCGCGCTCGTCGCGGTCGTCTTGCTGCAGTTGGTGCAGACATCGGCCACGTTGTACCTGCCGAGCCTCAACGCGCACATCATCGACAAGGGCGTGCTCCGCAACGATCGTCATTACATATGGCACACCGGCCTCATCATGCTCGGCGTCACACTGATCCAGATCGTGTTCGCGGTGATCGCCGTCTACTTCGGCGCCCGCATGGCGATGGGCTTCGGTCGCGACGTGCGCCACAACCTCTTTCACCAAGTGACCGGCTACTCCGCGCGCGAGGTCAATCAATTCGGACCGTCGTCACTGATCACGCGCATCACCAACGACGTGCAACAGGTGCAGATGCTCGTTGTCATGGGCGCCACGATGCTCGTCGCCGCACCGCTCACGATGATCGGCGGTGTGTTCATGGCGCTGCGCGAGGACGTGGGCTTGTCGGCCATGTTGCTCGTCAGCGTGCCGGCACTCGTCATCGCGGTGGGCGTCGTCGTCGTGCGTATGGTGCCCCAGTTCCGTGAGATGCAGGTACGGATCGATTCGGTCAACCGCATCTTGCGGGAACAGATCATCGGCATCCGGGTCGTCCGCGCGTTCGTGCGCGAGCCCGACGAGGTCGAACGCTTCGATCGGGCCAACGCAGATCTCACCGCAACCTCGCTTCGCGCCGGGCGCCTCATGGCGCGCATGTTCCCCACCGTCATGCTCGTGCTCAACACCTCGATGGTCGGCGCCGTGTGGCTCGGTGCCAATCGCATCAACAGCGGTGACATGCAAATCGGCGAACTGGTCGCCTTTCTCACCTATCTCGTGCAGATCCTCATGTCGGTGATGATGGCCACCTTCGTGGTGATGATGATCCCGAGGGCGGCGGTCTGTGCCGATCGCATTGTCGAGGTGCTCAACACCGATACGTCGGTCGTGCCCTCCGCCCAACCGGTGACCGAGGTGGCCCAGCGCGGCGTTCTCGAGCTGCGCCACGTGAGCTTCCACTATCCCGGCGCCGAAGAGCCCGTGTTGAGCGACATCTCCCTCGTGGCCCGCGCCGGGCAGACGACCGCGATCATCGGCAGCACCGGCTCGGGCAAGACCACCCTGCTCCACCTCTTGCCGCGACTGTTCGACGCGACCGCGGGTACGGTGCTCGTCGACGGTGTCGACGTGCGCGAGCTCGCACCCGAAGTGCTCTGGCGCCGCATCGGCTTGGTGCCGCAGCGGCCCTACCTGTTCTCGGGCACGGTCGCCACCAACTTGCGCTTCGGCGACCCGGCCGCCACCGACGAAGAGCTGTGGAACGCGCTCGAGATCGCGCAGGCCGCCGACTTCGTACGCGCGATGTCGAAAGGCCTCGATACGCCGATCAACCAAGGCGGCACCAACGTGTCGGGCGGGCAGCGCCAGCGCCTCGCCATCGCGCGGGCATTGGTACACAAGCCCGAGATCTACCTCTTCGACGATTCCTTCTCGGCGCTCGATCTCGCGACCGACGCACGGCTGCGCGCCGCGCTGGCCCCTCACGTCGCGGACGCCGCGGTGTTGATCGTCGGCCAACGCGTCTCGACGATCTCGCGGGCCGACCAGATCCTCGTGCTCGAAGACGGTCACGCGGTTGGCCTGGGCACGCACCGCGAGCTCATCGAGACCTGCCCCACCTACGCCGAGATCGTTGCTTCGCAACTCACCGAAGAAGACGCCGCATGAGCGACGACGAATCGAGACCGGGCGACCAACTCGCCCGCACTCGCGCCGTCATCCCGCCCGGCCCGGCCGGGCGCATGGCCCTCGCCGGTATGCCGGTCGAGCGATCCGAGAACTTCGGCAAGTCGGCCAAGCGGCTCCTCGGCCGCTTGCGTCCCGAACGCGTTCGCGCGACCGCCGTCATCTGCTTCGCCCTCGGCAGCGTCACGATGGCGGTCCTCGGGCCGAAGATCCTCGGTCACGCGACCAACATCATCGTCGACGGAGTGCGAGGAACGAATGGTGGCGGCGGCATCGACTTCCATCGACTCCACCGCGTGTTGTTCCTCGCGGCGGCGCTGTACATCTCGTCGTCGGTGCTGCAGTGGACACAGGCATTTCTGCTGGCCGGTGTGGTGCAACGCACGATGCGGCGGCTGCGCAGCGATGTCGAGGACAAACTCAACCGACTTCCTTTGCGCTACGTCGATCAACAGGCACGCGGCGATCTGCTGAGCCGTGTCACCAACGACATCGACAACGTGGCGCAGAGCCTGCAACAGACACTGAGCATGGCACTCACGTCGACGCTGCAACTGGTCGGCGTATTGGTTTTGATGTTCGTCATCTCGTGGGTACTCGCCCTCGTTGCGTTGATCACCATCCCGCTGTCGCTGTTGACGGTGCGCCTGATCACATCCAAATCGCGCAAGCGATTCATGGCGCAATGGCGGCACACGGGCACCCTCAACGCACACGTCGAAGAAGTGTTCACCGGTCACGCGCTCGTCAAGGCGTTCGGCCGCCAGGCCGACGTCGAGCATCGCTTCGACACCGAGAACGAGTCGCTCTACAACGCCAGCTTCGGCGCGCAGTTCATCTCCGGCACGATCCAACCGGCGATGATGTTCCTGGGCAACCTCAACTACGTCGCCATCGCGGTGATCGGCGGCCTGCGGGTCGCCTCGGGCTCGATGAACGTGGGCGACGTGCAGGCCTTCATCCAGTACTCGCGTCAATTCAGCATGCCCCTCACGCAGCTGGCGTCGATGGCCAACGTCTTGCAGTCCGGCATTGCGTCCGCCGAGCGGGTCTTCGAGTTGCTCGATGCACCAGAAGAGATCGCCGAGGTCGACGAGCCCCACGAATCGCGCGAAGCCCGCGGGCGCGTCGAGTTCGACCACGTCAACTTCTCGTACCAGAAAGACAAGCCGCTCATCGAAGATCTGTCCCTGGTCGCCGAGCCCGGACGTACCGTGGCGATCGTCGGCCCGACCGGCGCCGGCAAGACCACCCTCGTCAACCTGTTGATGCGCTTCTATGAGCTCGACGGCGGCCAGATCCGCCTCGACGGCCGCGACATCGCGTCGATGCCGCGACGCGAGCTGCGCAGCCACATGGGCATGGTGTTGCAAGACGCGTGGCTCTTCGGCGGCACCATCCGTGAAAACATCGCGTACGGCAACCTCAAAGCCACCGACGCCGACCTCATCGCGGCGGCCAAGGCCACCTACGTCGATCGTTTCGTGCACTCGCTCCCCGACGGCTATGACACGGTCATCGATGACGAAGGCAGCAACGTCAGCGCCGGTGAGCGCCAGCTCATCACGATCGCCCGCGCGTTCCTCGCCGATCCGACCATCCTCATCCTCGACGAGGCGACGAGCTCGGTCGACACCCGCACCGAGGTGCTCATCCAACGAGCCATGGCGGCCCTGCGGTCGCAACGCACCAGCTTCGTCATCGCACACCGCCTCTCGACGATCCGCGACGCCGACACCATCTTGGTGATGGACGCCGGACGCATCGTCGAGCAGGGCAACCACAAAGAACTCCTGGCAAAGGGCGGCGCGTACTTCACCCTCTACAATTCGCAGTTCCTGGCCCCCGCCGCCGACGTCGCGTGATCGTCTGATCTGCGTCCACCGCCGGTACCGTGCCGGCGGATGCACATCTTGATCATGGGCGCGACCGGCTACATCGGCGGGCGATTGGCGCCGAGCCTCGTCGACACCGGCCATGAAGTGCGCTGCCTCTCGCGACGACCCGAAAAGCTGCGGGGCGTGCCGTGGGCGGGCACGGTCGAGGTCATGGAGGGCGATGCGCTCGACCGGCCGAGTCTCGACGCGGCGATGGCCGGCGTCGACGTCGTGTTCTATCTCGTGCACTCGATCGGCACCGGCGCGAGCTTCGAGGAGTCGGATCGCGTCGCGGCCACGAATACGGCCGCGGCAGCCGCGCAAGCGGGCGTGGGCCGCATCATCTATCTCGGTGGGATCGTGCCCATCGGTGAACGGGCATCGCCGCATCTCGCATCCCGCGCAGAGGTGGGGCAGATCCTGCTCGACGGATCTGTACCGGCGATCGTGTTGCAGGCCGGCGTGATCATCGGCAGCGGATCCGCGTCATTCGAGATGCTGCGGTACCTCACCGAGCGGCTGCCCGTGATGGTGACGCCCAAGTGGGTGGGGTCACTCGTGCAGCCGATCGCAGTGCGCGACGTGTTGTCGTACCTGACCGGAGCACTGGATCTGCCCGCAGGTACCAACCGCCGCTTCGACATCGCCGGGCCCGACACATTGTCCTATCGCGACATGATGCAGCACTACGCAAACGTCGCCGGTCTTCGTCCGCGAGTGATCCTTGCCGTGCCGGTCCTCTCACCGTGGCTGTCGAGCCAGTGGGTCAACGTCGTCACTCCGGTACCCAAAGCGATCGCGCAGCCGTTGATCGAATCGGTGCGCAACAACGTCGTCGCGCGAGAACACGACATCCGAGCGTTGATCCCGCTCGAGCTCTGCCCGTTCGACGAAGCGGTGCGGCTGGCGTTGCTACAGATCCGCGATGCCGAAGTGACGACACGGTGGTCGGGCGCGCAGTGGCCCGGCGCGCCCAGCGACCCGATGCCCACCGACCCCGACTGGAGCGGCGGCACCGCGTACATCGACGAGCGAACGGCGTCGGTCGATACCACTACCGACGCACTGTGGCAGGCCATCGAAGGCATCGGCGGCGACCGCGGCTGGTACTCGTTCAAGCTCGGTTGGGCCGTGCGCGGGTTCATCGATCGCCTGGCCGGCGGCGTCGGCCTGCGCAGAGGCCGGCGCCACCCCGACCGGCTCGTCGTCGGCGATGCGGTCGACTTCTGGCGGGTGGAGGCGGTCGATCAACGGCATCTCTTGCGCCTTCGCGCCGAAATGAAACTGCCCGGCGAAGCGTGGCTCGAATTCACGATCACCCACGAGGACGGCCGGCAGATCCTGCATCAGCGGGCGGTCTTCATCCCACGGGGCCTCGCCGGCCATCTGTACTGGTGGTCGATCAAGCCGTTCCACAACATCGTGTTCGGATCGATGATTGCCAACCTCATCGCCGCGGCGCACCCCAACGTGACCCCGACGCATTGCTAGCCTCCCTCGGGGCGACATCAATCGCGCAACGGGGGCAGTCGTGCAGCGACAAATAGCAATAGATCTGATGCGGCGAGCGGTCACCATCGCCGAGAATCAATGGCCCGAGATGGCCGACGCGCACATGGAAGTGCCGCTCGACTATTTCGTGAACGAAGAGTTCGCGGCGAAGGAACGCACCCTCTTCGAGACATCACCGCTCGCGCTCATCGCCGCGAGCGAGATTGCGAACCCACACGATTTCGTCGTGCGCAACGCCGTGGGCCGGTCGGTCCTCATCACGCGCGACGAAGATGGTGTCGCCCACGCGTTCCTCAACTACTGCCGTCACCGCGGCGCCGAACCCGCCCAGGGGTGTGGAAACGCACGGCGATTCTCTTGTCCGTACCACGCGTGGGTCTACGACACGAAGGGTCAACTCGTCGGCATGCCATTGCGCGATCGTCACGACGGTTTCGATCTCTCGTCGTACGGGTTGGTCGAGTTACCGAGCGAAGAGCGTCACGGCTTCGTGTGGGTCGTGCTGCAGCGTGATCATCCGATCGACGTGGCGGCGCACCTGGGCGAGCTCGACACGGAGATCGGCGAGCTCGGCTGCGACAAGATGCAGTACTACTCATCGCTCGCCGAAGCGCCGATATCGGCCAATTGGAAGTCGGTGGCCGAGGGCTTGCTCGAAGGACTGCACGTGCCGTTCGTGCATGCCGACACGTTCAACCTCAACCCGCAGGCGGCCAACGTCGACCTCGCGTTCATCGACGCGGTTGGTCCCCACGTTCGCTGGGGGCTACCGATGTTCGGCCAGGAGGAAGCGGCCCGGTTGCGGACCATGCCCGAGAGCGATTGGCGCCCCGAGGAGAGCATCGGTTGCATCTGGCTCATCTCGCCCGGCCTGTTGTTGGCCAATGAGCTCTACGGCCTCATCTACGCCGATCTCACGCCGGGGTTCGGGCTCGCGGAGTCCTATTTCCGCTACGGCTGGCTGAGCCCGGTCGACGTCGCTCCCGAGGGCATGCCGTCGCCCGAAGAGATGGCCGCCCGCGCCGCGCGTGCGGTCGGGCAGGATCAACTGGTGTGGGAAGGGTGCGGTCGCGGACTTTCTCGCGGCGCGCACGGCTACGAGCTCATCGGGCGCAACGAGAAAGCCGTGCAGGTATTCCACCAACAACTGGCGCGGCAAACCGGCTACTCGGGTCTGCGCTACGTCTGATCGTCAGGCGCGCGTCAACGCCCGCACGATCTCGCGGTCGACATCGGCGACGACATCACCGGCGGCATCGATGTCGTAGTACTCGAAGCCTTCTTCGACGACCGCGGCGTCACCACCAACCGCAACGGCGAACTTGTTGGCGGAGTTGCGCACGACATCGTGGAGCATCTCGTGCAACTCGACCGGCGAGAAGTGGGCGCGCAGTTTGTCGACGGTGGCGGGGTCGAGTTCGGTCGGTTGCGTGATGACCGCATCGACGAACGCGAGCGCGACCTCGTGACGATCGGACAGCTCGGTCGGCTGCGACGAAACCACCGACGTGAAGGGCTCGGCCGAACCCTGTGCCTCGATCGCTTGCACGCTGATTCGCGACTTGCAGATGCGGCAGTCGTGAGCGGCCGCGCCGCGCAGCCGCACCAACTCGCTCGTGACCGGATCGAGTGACTTCATTCGGGCCACGGTGCGCATGTAGTCGAACAGCGCCGGCCACAGCTCGGCCGCGGCGGGCACCGTAACGACGCCGACGTCGGGCAATTCGGTGCCCAGCCGAGCGAGCACCTCGCGACGACGGATGCCCAGATCGATCACGTAGAGCGCCTGCACGAAGCCCATGGCATCCGCGCCCAACTGCTCGAAGAGCGGCCCCCGCAACGTGTCGTCGATACCCGAGACGTCGATGACGAACTGGTCGACGAAGTCGGCGACCGCCTTGTCGCGCGCCGACGTGGGCGCGCTCGGTGACGGGCCGAGTTGCAACAGTGCGGCGATTCGCTCGCGCGCCAGCGCGACGAGCGCCGGGTCGGCGTCACGTTCGACGATGCCTTCGATGACGGCGAGTTCGAGGTCGGCAGGATCAATGGTCATGAGCCGGATAGTACCGCGCCCACCGATTCGCCGGTTCTGACGTCGACGGTCACCTCGCGTGGCCGCTGATCGACGCTCGGCGGCGCTCGAGATGGCGTTGCTCGGTGGCGTTGGTGACGAGGGCCAGCGCGCGGTCGTAGGCATCGAGCGCGTCGGCATCGCGTCCGAGCCGTTCGAAGAGATCGGCCAGAGTGGCGTGGTAGAGGTGATTACTGTCGAGATCGAGTTGTTCGACGAGGGGCAGCGCCGCCGCCGGGCCGTGCAACTCGGCGATCGCGATTGCTCGATTGAGCGCCACCATCGGCGACGGCAGGTACGCCAGCAGTTGGTCATACAGCGCCACGATCTGTCCCCACTCGGTCAGCTCCGCGGTCGGCGCGTCGGCATGTACCGCGGCGATGGCGGCTTGGATTTGATACGGGCCCGGCATGTTCTGGCGCAAGCACGCACGCACCAACGCGTGGCCTTCGGCGATGAGTTCGCGATCCCACAATGATCGGTCTTGATCGGCAAGGCGCACGAGCGAACCGTCGCGGGTGCGGGCGGGCCGGCGCGACTCGGTGAGGATGCACAGCGCGAGAAGCCCCTTGGACTCCGCTTCGTCGGGCATCAACTCGACGAGGATCCGCGCGAGCCGGATGGCTTCGTCGCAGAGCTCTTGACGAATGAGCTCGTCGCCGCTCGTGGCGATGTGCCCTTCGTTGAAGATGAGGTACACGACGGCGAGGACCGAGCGAAGCCGATCGGGCAGCTCGGCATCACCGGGCACGCGATACGGAATGTTGGCCGCCCGGATCTTGTTCTTGGCGCGGACGATGCGCTGCGCCATCGTGGTTTCTTCGACGAGGAAGGCGCGCGCGATCTCGGGAGTCTGCAATCCGGCAATCAGTCGAAGCGTCAGCGCGACCCGGGCGTGAGGGGCGAGCGCCGGGTGGCAACAGGTGAAGATCAGACGCAGGCGATCGTCGTCCACGGGGCCTCGATCGATTGGTTCGTCCGCGGCATGGAGCAACGCAGACTGTTGATGTCGGTCATCTCGTGAACTCTCTCTACGAAGGCGGTCGATGGCCCGGTTGCGGGCGGTGGTGATGATCCAACCGGCCGGACTCGGCGGCAGGCCGGCCGTGGCCCACCGCGCGAGCGCGATCTCGAACGCGTCTTGGACCGCCTCTTCGGCGATATCGATATCACCGAAGAAGCGGACCAGACTGGCGACGGCTCGACCCGACTCGCGGCGAAAGACGCGGCCGATCTCGGCGGCATCGACCGTTGTCGACACGGGACCTCAGGCCTCGTCTTGCAACGGCCGGACTTCGACCGGACCCTTGCAGGCAACGCTGGCCTGGCGAGCCCAATCGAGCGCACTGTCGAGATCAGGCGCCTTGATGACCCAAAAGCCTCCGAGTTGTTCCTTGGCTTCGGCGAAGGGCCCGTCGGTGGTGAGGAACTCGCCATCGCGCATCTGCACGACGGTGGCGGTCGACGGCTCGTGGAGCCCGCAACCGAACACCCAGGTGCCGGTGTCTTGCATCTTGTGGTTGAGCGCATCGACGTCTTTGAACGCCTGTTGCATTTGCTCTGGCGGAGTCGCCGGGGCGCCCTCGACATAGTGCACGGAAAGGAGATATTGCTTCATGATGAAACCCTTCTTGGTCGTGTGTGATGTGTAGTGGATCAGCGGATGGTTGGTCGGGTCAGTCCGAGATGCGGGCCGCGATCGCCGGGATCACGATCACTGCGGCCACGACGTGGGTCAGGCCGAGCACCAGCTTGGTAGCGACGTCGGCCTCGACGATCACCGGTGGCACCATCGACAACGCACTCAGGACCACCGTCGTCACGACGAACGTGGGGCGGGGCCGGCGAGCCCGCCGGGTGAACAGCGCGGCGAGTCCGACGCCGATGATCGCCGCGAACACCGTGACCTGCGCGAAGCCCAACAGCGGGATGGCCTTGTCCTGGATTTCCCCGACACTGCCATCGAACTGGCGGGCGGCCGCGACCGCGGCGACGTTGGCAACGGCGGCGCCGATACCGGCGGCCAAGCCGGCCCGACCGAAGCGGCCGATGCGCGGGGTCGGTGCAGCAGTGGTGTTCGGCGTGGTGGAGACGGAGCGGGAGACTGTCGTGGTCATGGCGGACAACCTTTCGATTTCGGGCCGGCCCGGTGCTGGCCTCTGCCCTCCAAACGAAGCGCCGCCACCGAAATCGACATCACCGCAAGACTTTTTTGAATTTCGCTCTAGACAATCACCGTGCGCCCACCTCGCCCGCCGACAACCGTGCGTTATCGGCGGCAACCTTGCCGCTGGTCCACCCTGCCGCGTCGTAGTCACCCCGGCGGCGCCGGTGGGTCAACTTGCCGAATCGATCGGTGATGAAGTCGTCGACCGCCGCCGACCGCGAGGCCAGCACCGGAAGAAATGCACTGCCTTGTTGCGACTCGACCTCGGCGTAGACCGCGTCATTGATCTCGCGCAACCGAGCTCCGATGCGATACGTGTATCCCTCGAGAAACGACGACCGGAACAAGCGGCTCCGAGGGCGACTGCCGGCGGGTGCCCGTGAGGCCGCGTCGGTCATCGCGGTTTGGGCCTGCACCAAGAGCGACGTGAACAACAACTCGACCGCGGCGATATCGGCCGGGAAGCCGACGACCGTCGCCAGAGCAACCATCGGATGAAAGACGCTGCGGCAGCGAGTGGCCGCGGCCACCGTGTGCAAGAGCCGCGACTTGGCATCGACATACGGCGAATCGAGGGGCAGACGCACGGCGACTGGTCGATCGCGCGGCGCACCGTTGCCCTGCACCATGGCAACGTCGACGGCATAACGCGTCATTAACTCCTGTGCCTTGGCCGTGAATGCCATCGCCTCGGGCTCGAATGTCGTCGACTCGGCCTTGGCCAACAGATTGCGGATGCGTTCGAGCGCCGGGTTGGTTTCACCGGTGAGCGCGGCCCATTGGCCGACGACATCAGCCGGACGGTCAGCGGAACCGGGCGACGGGAGAATCGGGTCGAGCGGCGGCAGGTAGTTGAGATTGGCCACCACGTCGACCATCACGGCAACGGCGTCGGCCCGACCAAGGCGCTCGTCGTTCATCCAACGGGGAAGCCAACCCGGTCGACCGTCGACGCGGGGGAGGTCGAGACGGTCGATCTGGGCGACCCAGCGGTGATGCAACGTGGACGATCGGCGCTCGGCGTGGTCGGTGGCAATGGCCCAATCGACCAGATGAGCACCGGCGGCCGAGTCGCAGCCGATGCGGCCCTGGCGCTGAACCTCGGCGGGCTGCCACCCCCGGGTAAAGAGTGAATCGACGAGGGCGAGCACCACTGCTTCGACTTCGCGGTCGAGCGGCTCGGCGGGCGCGCCGCTCAGCAACTCGACGCATCGGGCCGCGACACCCTCGTAGCCCCCGCCTCCGCGGTGGACGCCGGCGGCCGTGAACAACAACTCACGCGTGGTCATGGTGGCGAAGGGATTTCGTGTGTCGTTGTTCGTTTCCATGGACGCGCAACCTACTGACGGCGTGTGACAGCGAAGGCTTGACAAGAATATCTGTCAAGCCGTACGGTGGTCAGGTGCACGACGTGGAGGTCATCGAGAATCCGCAAACGGCGGCGGTCGCACTCGATGCCACACGCGCCAAATTGCTGGCGGCACTGGTCGAGCCCGCGTCGGCGTCCTCGCTGGCGGCCAAGGTCGGCATCTCGCGACAAAAGGTCAACTACCACCTCAACGCTCTCGAAGCGCACGGACTCGTGACGGTGGTCGAGACACGGCAATGGGGTGGCATCACCGAACGCATCCTCCAGGCAACCGCGTCGAGCTTCATCGTGTCGCCGAGCGCCGTAGATGCCGGCGCGGACGACCCGGCTCGCGCCGCCGACCACCTGTCCGCCCGCTACGTCATCGCGTTGGCCGGCCGAGTCGTGCGCGAGGTGGCAGCGCTTGCACGCCACGCGGACGCGGCGGGCAAGCGCCTGCCGACGCTGACGATCGATACCGAGATCGGGTTTCGCTCGGCCGAAGACCGCGCCGCGTTCGCGGCAGAGCTCACCGAGACGATCGCCTCGCTCGCAGCCCGTTACCACCACGACGATGGGCGCATGCACCGGCTCATCGCGACCGCGTATCCACGACCAGAGGAGACACCATGACCACGCAAAACGACGGACCCGGCGCCGACACCGCAGCTCCGCTCACGGTGCCGCATCGTATGGAGCTCGCCTTCGTGCTCCCGGGTACGGCCGAACAAGTGTGGGACGCCATCGCGACCGCCAACGGCATCAGCTCCTGGATGCTGCCGACCGACGTCGAAGAACGGGTGGGCGGCACGATCCGCTACCACATGGGTCCCGACATGTCGTCGGAGGGCACGGTCACCGGCTTCGACGCGCCGCAGCGATTCGCAATTGTCGAACCGGAGTGGGCGCTGCTGGTCGGCCAGGACCCCACCTCGGTCACCCCGCTCGCAACCGAATTCTTGATCGAAGCGCAATCGGGCGGCACGTGCGTGCTGCGCGTCGTCACGAGCGCGTTCGGCACCGGCGCAGACTGGGAGCACGAGTTCTTCGCCGACATGGAAAAGGGTTGGGTGCCACAGTTCGACAACCTTCGCCTCTACCTCGCTCACTACGCGGGCAAGCGCGTCGTCTCGATGGACATCGAGGCACCCGCGCCCACGACGCACGCGGCGATGTGGGCGACAATGCGACGCGCGATCGATGTAAACCGCGTCGGCGACACAGTGGAGCTGTTCGGTCTGACCGCCATCGTCGAGCGGATCAACGATGACTCCGGACCGCACGTGGTGTTGCTGCGCGTGAATGGCACTGTCGACGGCTACGTCGGTCTCCTCGCCTGGGAAACCGGTGTGGACACGAGCACCGCCGTCGTCGCCGGCCGATTCTTTTCTGATGACGCGTCGACCTACGTCGAACACTCGCGGGAGAGCTGGAAGAAATGGCTCGACGAACTCGCCGCGGAGGCGGTTGACTTGCGTCGCAGCGCTACCGCCTGAGCGAACGGCGCCGCATCAGATCCACCACCGCATCGTCTGCGATCGCGCCCGTGCAAACCTTCCGAAAACTTCTGGTTCTTCGTCTTCGCGATCTTGGCCGGTGCGGTTGCCGGCAACATGCGCTCCATTGCACTGTCGACGTGCGTGACACTGCTCGTCGCCGAACCCGAGCGCGCTCGGGCCAACCCGCACGACGCGTCCCGGCTTCGGTTGAAGCCGACGCGGCCAACCATGACGAAGGCCATCGGTGGATCGACGGGCGTGGACTTCGAAGTCGTACCGAACTCTGATTTCCGCCACCGCACAACCGGCGCCGTGACCGTCACGAGCCTCGGCGCCCGGCAACAACGAAGAGCACACCGATCACCACGTAGGTGGGTTGGAACACCGAGAACGCACGCAAGAAGGCCAATTGCACCACGATCCATGCGACGAGCACGACGCCCGTGCCCACCGCCACCCGACCGGCACGAGGGTCGCCCCGCCAGGCCAGCACGGCCAACCCGCTGAGCGGAAGGGCGACGATCGCGGCCAGCGCGAGGCCGGCGAGCACGAGACTGTCGAACGGAAGGCGCTGGTCGAGTCGATCACCGAAGTCGGTCCAACCCGCGAGCAACGCGATCGCGCCGCCCCCTGCCGCCACTGCATTGACCGCGGCGAATACCGCGAGGCCGTGGCGCGGTGAGCGGTTCGCCCAGCCCGGTCGCACGCGAGCGCTTGTCGAGGTCACCTCTCCATCGTCCCTCGGCGAGTCCCGGTTCGATAAGGACCGAAGTCCTCACTTGTCGGCGTTAACCGAGGCCTCACAATCAGGCAGGGCAAATGGAAGACGCCGGGCAGTAGTCTGCGCGGTTGTGACTGAACGGGCCGCGTCGAACGACCCGCACCCCGACGACGCGCGTTCCGACGTCTCGACCAGATCGACACCGCCGCGCCGGTGGATCCGTCGCGGCGGGCTGGGCGCCGTCGTGGTCGTGGGCGTTGTCGCCTTCGCGATGACCCGTGGTTCGTCATCCTCGGGCTCCACCGAGAGCGCGCCGACCGCCAGTGTCGTCAAGGGCGCGATCGACAAGGCCATCGAAGACCTCCAGGCGCAGCCCGCCCGGTCGGCCGAGGTCTACAGCCTGATCCTCCCGTCGATCGTCGTAATCCAGACCGATCGTGCCGCGACCGCCACCGCGAACAGCGCGTCGGGTCTCGGCACCGGCGTGATCATCAACAACCAGGGCGCGATCCTCACCGCGCTCCACGTCGTCGACAAGGCGACGAGCATTCGCGTCTCGTTCGCCGACGGCACCGAGACCGACGCGACCGTCGAATCATCCGACCCTGACAACGACATCGCCGTACTGACCCCCGAACGCCTGCCCGACGTGCTCGTCCCCGCGGTGTTGGGTGGAGGCCTGCGCGTCGGCGACGAGACGTACGCGGTGGGACATCCGCTCGGCCTCGTGGGTTCGATCAGCGCCGGTGTCATCTCCGGTCTCGACCGTTCCCTCTCGCGCGACAGCGGCGCCCCGTTGCGCGGACTCATCCAATTCGACGCGGCAGTGAATCCCGGTAACTCCGGCGGTCCTCTGCTCAATCGCAATGGACAGGTGGTCGGCATCGTGACCGCACTGGCCAACCCCGCCAAAGACGGGTACTTCATGGGCATCGGATTCGCGGTACCGATCGGCACTGCCGGCGGCGCTGCCGGGGCCCCGCGCAAGTAACGCCATCCCGAGGAGCTATGGACCACACAAGCAACAATCACGCTTCACTCGAACAGGTCTTGTACCAAGTGAAGCGCGTCATCGTCGGCCAAGACGCGATGCTCGAGCGCATGATCGTCGCGCTCTTGGCGCGCGGCCACCTGCTCGTCGAAGGCGTACCCGGCCTGGCCAAGACGATGGCGGTCAAAACGCTCGCCGACGCCATCGGCGGCGAGTTCCAGCGCATCCAGTTCACGCCCGACCTGGTACCCGCCGACATCGTCGGCACCCGCATCTACAACCAGAAACTGGGAGAATTCCAGGTTTCGCTGGGGCCGATCTTCGCCAATCTCGTCTTAGCCGACGAGATCAACCGCGCCCCGGCCAAGGTGCAGAGCGCGCTGCTCGAGGCGATGCAGGAACGTCAAGTCACCATCGGGCGCGAGACGCATCGCCTACCCGCTCCGTTCCTCGTGATGGCGACGCAGAACCCGATCGAGTCAGAGGGCACTTACCCGTTGCCCGAAGCGCAAGTCGATCGCTTCATGCTGAAGGTGTTGGTCGGGTATCCGACGCCGACCGAAGAGTTCGTCATCGTCGAACGCATGACCGCGGCACTCGAAACGGTGCAGCGCGTCATCGACGCGCCCCATCTCATCCGACTGCAACGCTCGGCCGATGCAGTATTCGTCGACCCCGCCCTTATCGAGTACTCCGTACGCGTCGCGGGCGCCACGCGCAACCTCGCGGCGCTCGGCCTGAACGACCTCGCCCGCTATGTGACCTACGGCGCGAGCCCCCGGGCATCGATCAACATGATCCTCGCCGGTCGTGCGTTGGCGCTCGTGCGAGGCCGTGAATACGCACTGCCGACCGACGTGCGCGATGTCGCGCACGATGTGCTGCGGCACCGGCTCGTGCTGTCGTACGAAGCTCTGGCCGACAACGTCACGTCCGACGACATCATCTCGCGCATACTGGCAACCATCCCGCTGCCCGACATCGTACTGCGCGATCGACGACCGCCGACCGCAGCTACTGCGCCTACGGGTGCTCCGATCACGGGGCAGTGGACCAGCTGATGAACGCGGCGGCGTCGCTGACGCCCGACAGGGTGCTGCATCGCCTCGAATGGCACGTCATCCGCCGCCTCGACGGGCGCTTGCAGGGCGACTATCGCACACTGTTTCGCGGCGTCGGCACCGACTTTCGCGACCTGCGCGAATACGAGCCCGGCGACGATGTACGCCACATCGACTGGAACGTCACCGCCCGCATGGACTCGCCGTTCGTGCGCCAATACTCCGAAGAACGAGAGTTGACCGCGTGGCTGTTGCTCGACCGTTCGCCATCGATGGCATTCGGTCGCGTCGATCGACCGAAAGAGCTCGTCCTCTGCGAACTCGCGGCGACGATCGCCCGGTTGCTCACGCGCGGCGGCAACCGCGTCGGAGCGATCCTCTATGACAACGAGATCGAGAGCACGCTGCTGCCGCGATCCGGGCGCAACCAGGTGCTCACGTTGACCCGCGATCTGTTGCGTCCGGTGCGCACCCGAGGCACGGTGACCGAACTCGCCGGTCTGCTCGACACCGCGCACGGCATGATCCGCCGCCGATCCCTCATCGTGCTCATCTCCGACTTCATCACCGAGCCGGGGTGGGAACGATCGCTTCTGCAGCTCACCGAACACAACGAGGTGATCGCCATCCGCCTCGTCGATCCGAGTGAGTTCGCGTTGCCCGACGCAGGAATGATCGTCGTCGAAGACGCAGAGTCCGGCGAACAACTGTTGATCGATTCGAGCGATCCCGAGTTCCGCCGGCGGCTGCGTATCGCCGGCGAAGAGCGTGAGGCTGCGCTGCATGCCGCGACTGCACGCGCTGGCGTAGCCCTCCACGATGTCTCGACCGAAGAAGATCTCGTCAGCGCCCTCGTGCGCGTGGTCGACTCACGCAGACGGCGGAGACACTGATGTCGTTCGCGTCGCCGTGGCTGCTCGCGCTGCTCGTCGTGATTCCCGCCGTCGTGGCCGCTTATGTGAAGGCCGTGCGCCGCCGATCACGCCGCGCCGCGCAGCTCGCGTCGCAAGGCTTGGTGACGATGTCAGGCGCGGCACGGCTGGGGCGGCGGCGCCACGTGCCCTTCGCTCTGTTCGCGGTGGCGCTGACTGCGCTCGTCGTCTCGCTCGCCCGACCCGAGATGAACTTGACGACACCGGTTCGCGAAGGCACGGTGATCCTCGCGTTCGACGTGTCGAACAGCATGGCCGCCGACGACCTCGCGCCTTCGCGCATCGAGGCAGCCAAGACCGCGGCGCGTGCGTTCGTCGAGCAGCAGCCCTCGTCGATCCGAATCGGTATCGTCGCATTCGGTGACGGCGCAGTTGTCGTCCAGCAACCGACCAACACGCAAGACGACGTGATCGCCGCGATCAACCGGCTGTCCGTCGAAGGTGGGACATCGCTCGGGCAAGGTCTGTTCGCCGCGCTCAGCGCGATCGCGGGTAAGCCGTTGACGATCGACGAGGAAGCGCTCGACAGTGACCTCGGCCAGGTCGACATCGGCTACTTCGGGTCGTCGACGATCGTGTTGCTCTCCGACGGCGAGAACAACGGACGTCCCGATCCGCTCACAGTTGCCCAGATCGCGTCGGTCGCGGGCGTGCACATCCATGCGATCGGAATCGGCACCGAACAAGGCACGGTGGTCGACATCGGCGGATTCAACGTGGCGACCGCACTCGACGGGGCGCTCCTCGCCGAGGTGGCCAAGGTGACCGACGGGACGTATTACGAAGCCGCCGATGCGGCCTCGCTCGCAGACATCTACAAGTCCATCGATCTCCAGTTCAAGTCGAAGACGGAGCACACCGAAGTCACCGCATTGTTCACGGCGGGCGCCGCGCTGTTGCTCGTCGTCGGCGCGTTGTTGTCGGTGTTCTGGTTCGGGCGCGTGGTGTGACGATGACGTTCACCTGGCCCCTCGCCCTGTTGCTGGTACTTGCCGTGCCGGCGGTGCTCGGCGCATATTTGTGGAAGCTGCGACGCCGCCGCAAACAAGCGGTGCGCTATTCGAGCGTGGCGCTGTTGCGATCGGTCATCCCGAAGGGAACACGGTGGCGCCGGCACGTGCCGGTCGCGTTGCTGCTCACGAGCCTGGGGGTCCTCGCGCTGGCGTCGAGTCGACCGCAGATCGTGCGCAACGTGCCGGTCGGGCGTACATCGATCATCCTGGCGCTCGACGTCTCGCGCTCGATGTGCTCCACCGATGTCTTACCGAACCGGCTCTCGGTCGCGCAGGCGGCGGCACGCAAGTTCGTCGAGGAGCAGCCCGACGGCACGCGCATCGGCATCGTCGTGTTCTCCGGTTTCGCGCAACTCGCGGTGCCGCCCACCACCGAACGCAAGCCGTTGCTCTCGGCGATCGAGAACTTGACCACCGCGACCGGCACCGCCATTGGTTCGGCCATGCTCAAAGGGCTCGATGCCATCGCCGAAGTGAACCCCGACGTGGCACCGGTCGGCGATGCTCCGATCGGCGTGGTCGGCCAACCGGGCGCCGATGGTTTCGTACCCGACATCGTCGTGTTGTTGACGGACGGGGCCAATACCCGCGGCATCAAGCCGCTCGATGCGGTCCCGTATGCCGTAGAGCGACGCGTACGGGTGTTCACCATCGGGTTCGGTACGACCCAGCCCGCGGCGATGGTTTGCTCGCGCGCGCAGTTGGGGGGCGCCGCGATCGGTGGGGACGGTGCGTTCCGCGGCGGTGGCGGGTTCGGCGGCGGGGGCGGGTTCGGCGGCCGCGGATCGCCACTCGTCGCCGACGAAGCGACATTGCAGGCGGTCGCCGACCAAACCGGTGGGCAGTACTACCGCGCCGAGGACACCGCACAGCTGGCCAAAGTGTTCTCGGGTCTTCCGAAGGACGTCGACATCCAAAAGGAAGACGTCGAGATCAGCTCGATCTTCGCCGCGATCGGTGCGCTGCTCGCTGCCGCCGCGATCGTTGCGTCGATTCGGTGGAGTCCGTATCCGGTGTGACGGCGCTGCTTTCAGCGAATTCTTTTGATGCGCAAGGCGTCCTTCACCGCTCGCCCGAACTGGCGCTCGTACGCGCGCCGCGCATGGTCATCCGCTCGCCGCGCGGCCGACGCGGCCTCACGACGAAGTGACAACCACGCCTCGTAGCGCTCGCGGTTGAGGTGGCCGGCGACTACCGCCTCGGTGACCGCGCAGCCCGGCTCGGGTCCGTGCGAACAGTCCCGGAATTGGCACGATTCCGACAACTCTTCGATCTCGGGAAAGGTTGCGTCGACCGCTGACTCTTCGGCCCACAGACCGACCTCGCGTAATCCGGGAGTATCGATCAACACGCCGCCGCCTGGCAGCAGATGTAGTTCCCGTGACGTCGTCGTGTGCCGGCCTCGATGGTCGGTTGTGCGCACCGCCGACACCGAGGCGAGGTCCGCGCCGACGAGCGCATTCACCAACGTCGACTTTCCTGCGCCCGATTCGCCGATCAGAACGAGTGTCCGGTCGGCTATGGATTTGCGCAGGGCCTCGAGGCCATTGCCCGTGAAGGAACACACGGCCTCCACATCGAGCAACGGATCGATGTCGTGGACCCGCGCCAGTACCGGATCGACGTCATCGAGTAGGTCAGTCTTCGTGAGTACGACCAGCGGCGTCGAGCCTGCATCCCAGATCTGGGTACGGGTGCGGTACAGGCGACCGGCTTTGAGCGGCCTATCCGCGCCGAACACCATGGCGACCACATCGACGTTGGCCGCCAGCAGTTGCTCACCGCCCGCGGGGTCCTTGCGGCGCAGCAGCGACGAGCGCGTGAGCACGCCACTGATCGCGCCGTCCTCGACCACGACCCAGTCCCCGACGGTCAGCGCGTCCACCGATCGGCGGGCCGGCAGATGCAGCACTCCCTCGCGCGTCGCAATCAAGAATGCGCCACGGTCATGGCGCAGAACGCGCCCCGGCTGGCAACCGACCGTGGCGGCCGAGGAGAACAACGCGGCGAAGCGGTCGTTCCAGCCAACGGCGGCGAGGGGCTCGTCCTCGTTCACGATCGCCGATCTTACGCGTCGGCGAGTACCGGTTGGACCGTGTGTCGGCCGACGCGAGCCAAGAGTACGTGTTCCCGCGGGCACCCCGGCGGGCGCTGATCAGCGAATTCATCGGGCCGTAACGCGCCCGGCGCGCATCCGCCGCGAGATCGCGATAGTCAATGGGGGGATGCCGCCGAACGCCCGCGCCTCGACATGAGCATCCGAGTCGCGCTCGAACACCGCATGACCTACCGCTTCGACCGAGCGGTGGCGCTCTCACCGCACGTCGTTCGGCTGCGCCCGGCACCGCACTGCCGCACCCCGATCCTCGCGTACTCGATGACGGTCACGCCCCACGAGCACTTCATCAACTGGCAACAAGATCCTTTCGGCAACCATCTGGCCCGCCTCGTTTTTCCCGAGCCCGCTCGCGAGCTCACCGTTGTCGTCGACCTCGTCGCCGATCTCGCGGTCATCAATCCGTTCGACTTCTTCGTCGAAGAATCGGCGGCGCACTTCCCGTTCACCTACGACGACACGTTGCGGCGCGAGTTGGCGCCGTACTTCTCCGACGAAGCGCCCACGCCGCTGCTCGCCGAGTGGCTCGCGACATGGGATGTCGAACGAGCGTCCGTGACGAGCGCCGACGGCCCGACCATCGTCGACTTCCTCGTCGAGGTCAACCAGCGCGTGTTTCGTTCGGTCGAGTACACGACGCGTATGGAACCGGGCGTGCAAACGCCCGACGAGACGCTCGCGAACAAGCTCGGGTCATGTCGCGACAGCGCGTGGCTACTCGTGCACATCTTGCGCCGCGTCGGGCTCGCGGCGCGCTTCGTGTCGGGTTACCTCGTACAGCTGCGAGCCGACGAGGCGGCCCTCGATGGACCGTCAGGCCCAACCGCTGACTTCACCGATCTGCACGCGTGGGCCGAGGCGTACATCCCAGGTGCCGGTTGGATCGGTCTCGATCCCACATCAGGCCTACTGGCCGGCGAAGGTCATCTTCCTCTCGTCTGCTCCCCGCACCCGTCGAGCGCGGCTCCGATCACCGGCGCGACCGATCCGTGCAACGTCACGTTCGAGTTCTCCAACACCGTCACTCGCCTCGTCGGTCCACCGCGCGTCACGCTGCCCTATTCGGACGATCAGTGGATGGGCATCGACGCGCTCGGCCGCGAAGTCGACAAGGCGCTCGCGGATGGCGACGTACGGCTCACCGTAGGCGGCGAGCCCACGTTCGTATCGGTCGACGACATGGACGGCGCCGAATGGACGACCGCTGCCGACGGCGCGGACAAACGGGCGAAGGCCGAGGCAATTGCGCGGCGCCTACTCGATCGCTTCGCGACCGGTGGGGTTCTGCACTACGGGCAAGGCCGGTGGTATCCCGGCGAGCCCCTGCCGCGCTGGCAGATCGCGCTGTTGTGGCGCGCGGACGGCGAGGCACTGTGGAACGACCGTGCGCTACTCGCCGAGCATGTCCTCGCGGGCGATGAGTCGGCCGACGAAGTGGTCATCGACGTCCGCGAAGCCGACGATGCCGAGCTGCTGATCCGTTCGATCGCGGCGTCGCTCGGCCTGCCCGATGAGTGTTGCCTGCCCGCGTACGAAGACCCCCTGCACCGACTGCTCATCGAAGCGAGCCTCCCCGCCGGCGACCCACCCGCTGTCGACATCGCCGTCACCGACGACGCGCTCGCCACGAGCGACGCTCGCCTCGCGCGGCTCGCCGACCTCGACGAGCGCGGACGCGGCGCGCCCACGGGTTGGGTCGTGCCGTTGCATCCAGTCGAAACGGCGACGAAGAGCGCCGCCGGCGACCGCCCGCGTTGGGGGACCACGCGCTGGACGCTGCGCCGAGGCACGCTCGCACTGGTCCCGGGCGACTCGCCCATGGGCCTGCGCTTACCGCTCGACGCGCTCACCTGGCGGCCGCCCCCACCACCAGAGCCCGAAGTGTCACCGTTCGAGGAGCATGCGCCGCTCGATCGGCCCGGCTCCGCCCGTTCGCGCCGTCGCTCGAAGGCGAAAGAGGCCAAGCCCGAAGAGGTGCCGCGCGGCGCTCTCTGTGTCGAGGCCCGCAACGGGAAGCTGTTCGTGTTCCTGCCTCCGGTCGAGCATCTCGAACACGCCGTCGATCTCATCGAGGTCGTCGAGCAGGCCGCCGCCGCGATCGGCCGGCCGATCGTCATCGAGGGCTACTTGCCGCCCAACGATCCTCGGCTCGTGAAGCTCGTCGTCACGCCCGACCCCGGGGTACTCGAGGTCAACATCCACCCGGCCTCGTCGTGGACCGAACTCGTCGACATCACCACCGGTGTGCACGCCGACGCGCGCGCGACGCGTCTCGGCACCGAAACGTTCCATCTCGATGGCACCCATGCCGGCACCGGCGGCGGCAACCATCTGACCCTCGGCGGACCGACGCCGGCCGACAGCCCGCTGTTGCGCCGCGCGGATCTTTTGCGCAGCATCATCACGTTCTGGCAGCACCACCCTTCGCTGTCGTATCTCTTCGCCGGACGTTTCATCGGGCCTACGAGCCAAGCACCGCGCGTGGACGAAGGTCGCCACGAACGCCTCTACGAACTCGAGATCGCATTCGCCGAACTCGACCGATGGGCCGCGGAGCATCCCGAGACCGCCACTCCGCCCTGGCTCGTCGATCGCATCTTCCGTCATCTGCTCGTCGACGTCACGGGCAACACGCACCGGTCCGAATTGTGCATCGATAAGTTGTTCAGCCCGGACTCCGAACGCGGTCGCCTCGGTCTGCTCGAGTTGCGCGGCTTCGAGATGCCGCCGCATCCGCGCATGGCGCTCGTGCAAAATCTGTTGGTGCGCGCACTCGTCGCGCGCTTTTGGGCGCACCCCTACACAGGCTCGCTCGTGCGCTGGGGCACCGAGCTGCACGACCGTTTTCTTCTGCCGTGGTTCGCGATGGCCGACATCGCGGAAGTGGTCGACGATCTCAACCGTCATGGCTTCGCGTTCGACCTCGCGTGGCTCGAGCCGTTTTTTGAGTTCCGCTTCCCTCGCATCGGCACCGTGGATGTCGCAGGAGTTGCATTCGAATTGCGCGCCGCGATCGAGCCATGGTCGGTACTCGGCGAAGAGGTGACATCGACGGGCACGGCGCGCTATGTCGATTCGTCGATCGAACGGCTCCAAGTGCGCGTCGACGGTCTCACGGCGGACCGCTACGTGGTTACGTGCAACGGCGCACCGGTCCCGCTGCACTCGACCGGCACCCCGGGGAGCTACGTCGCCGGAGTGCGCTTTCGAGCGTGGAGCGCGCCGTCGGCGCTGCACCCCACGATCGGCGTGCATGTCCCGCTCGTCTTCGATCTCGTCGACCGGTGGAGCAGCCGCTCGCTCGGTGGTTGCACCTATCACGTGAGTCACCCCGGCGGCCGTGCCTATGACCGATTCCCCGTCAACGCCAACGAGGCCGAAGCGCGCCGGGCCAGCCGCTTTTCCGCCTCCGGGCACACGCCGGGTCCGGTCGATGTCGGCGCGCTCACCGCGATGAGCTCCGCCGCGGGGGACCTCGGCGGCCAAAGCCTGGAGTACCCTCGGACGCTGGATCTGCGGCGCATACCGTTGCCACGGGGCACTTCCGGGCCGCGGTCGCGCTGATAGCCGCCGTCTCATGACCATCAGCCCCCCACCTGACCTCCTCGCTTCGTATCGCCCGCTCGCCGGCGCGTACGACGAGATGTTCACCGCCGACGGGCGACTGCGTGAGCACTGGGCGCACGCCGGGCGCGTCATCGAGACGCTGGGCCTTCGCGAATTGCTCGACCGGCGCTCCGAGGCCTACCGACTGCTCGACGATGACGGCGTCACGTACAACATCTACGGCGACGACCCGGCCATTACCGCGTCCGCGCCGACGATCGCGCCGTGGGGCCTCGATCCGGTACCGGTGCTGCTCGCCAGCGACGAATGGGTCGGCATCGAACTCGGTGTGATCCAACGAGCCGAGCTGCTCAACCTCGTGCTCACCGATCTGTACGGTCCGCGCCAGCTGCTGCGCCGAGGGTTGCTCCCGGCCGAGCTGGTGCTCTCCCATCCCGGATTCTTTCGGGCGTGCGATCAGATCCGCCTGCCCGGTAGCCAACAGTTGTTCACCACCGCGGTCGACCTCGCCCGCGACAGCGCCGGCAATTGCGCAGTGCTGGCAGACCATACGCAGTCCCCGTCGGGCGCGGGGTACGCGCTCGAGAATCGCCTCGTCGTTTCGCGCGTCTTGCCGAGCTTGTACCGCGACTCACAGGTTCATCGGCTCGCACCGTTCTTCCGCATGCTGCGGGCGTCGTTGCAGGAGTTGGCGCCGCCCGGCACCGACGATCCCCGCATCGTGTTGTTGAGCCCCGGCCCGTGGAGCGAGACCGCGTTCGAGCATGCCTATCTCGCCTCCTACCTCGGCTACACGCTCGTCGAGTCGACCGATCTCACCGTGCGCGACGGCCGCGTGTGGTTGCGCTCGCTCGGTCGACTCGAGCGCGTCGATGTGATCTTGCGCCGCACCGATGCATGGTTCTGCGACCCGCTCGAGCTGCGCGGCGACTCACGGCTCGGGGTGCCCGGGCTCGTCGAAGCCGCCCGCGTCGGCGGCGTGTCGATCGTCAACACACTCGGCAGCGGTGTTCTCGAAAATCCGGGTCTGATGCCATATCTCCCCCGTCTCGCCGAGCACCTCCTCGGCGAAAAGCTGCTGCTGCCCTCGGTTCCGACATGGTGGTGTGGCGATGACGACGGGCGCCGTCACGTGTTGGCCCACCTCGACGAATTGGTGATCAAACGCATCTCGCGCAGTGCTGGCGCGCGGTCGGTGTTTCCGTGGGAGCTCACCCACACCGAACGAGACGATCTTCGCCGGCAGATCGAAGCCCACCCGGGCGAATGGGTGGGGCAAGAAACCGTCGAGCTCGCATCGGCACCCACGCTGAGCAAGGACGGGCTCGAAGCGCGGCGCAGCGTGTTGCGCGCGTTCACCGTGGCGCGCAACGACTCGTACACCGCGATGCCCGGCGGGCTGACCCGCGTCGCCGGATCGAACGGCGACGCCATGGCGCCGCGCAGCAGCGTCCGCATCTCCAACCAGGCCGGTGCCATCAGCAAAGACACCTGGGTGCTCGCGTCCGAGCCCGAAAAGCTGTCCGGCTTCTGGTTGACCGCCGGGCCGCCCGTCGCCGCCATCGATCCCGAAGCGTCCATGTCGTCGCGTGCCGCGGAAAATCTCTTTTGGCTCGGCCGCTATGCCGAACGGGCCGAAGCGATGGCTCGCCTGCTGCGCGCGGTGCACGACCGGCGCAACGATTTCCAAGGTGGCGCCAACCCCTCGGGCACCGAAAGCTTGCGCGTGCTGCTCGCCGCGCTCACGCGCGTCAGCTCCACGTACCCCGGCTTCGTCGGCGACGGCGAAATCGATCGCCTTGCCGCGCCGGGCGCCGAACTCTTCGCGCTGGTGGTCGACGAGACGCGCCCCGGCACCTTGGCGCACGCGGTGCATCATCTGCTCGGCGCGGCCCACGCCGTGCGCGACCAGTTGTCGAGCGACACGTGGCTGGCGGTGGGCACACTCGATCGCGAGATCCGCGACCTCCGCATGTCCGACCCCGAGCATCCGATGGTCGTGCAACTCACGTTGGGTCGCATCATGCAGAACCTGCTGGCGCTGTCCGGACTCGCGGCCGAGAGCATGGTGCGCGATCCGGGATGGCGGTTCATGGATGCCGGTCGGCGCATCGAGCGCGGGTTGCAGCTCACCGCACTTCTCCGCGCGACGGTGACCGTCGAACGCAGCACTGCCACCGACAGCTTGCTGCTCGAATCGGTACTCATCGCCGCCGAGAGCATCATCACCTACCGCCGTCGCTACCGCTCGCACGCACAACTCGAAACATTGCTCGACCTCCTGATGATGGATGTCGACAATCCCCGCTCGCTCGCCTATCAACTCGACCAACTCGCCAACGACGTACGCCTCATGCCAAAGCTGCGGCGCGGCGCGGCACTGAGTGAGCCGGAGCGGTTGGTGCTCGAGACATCGACCGCGTTGCAACTCGCGGACACCGCCGCGCTCAGCCGCCCCGGCGACGGCGGCGTGCGCCCCGACCTCGACGACTTCCTGGCCCGCATGCTCGAGTTGCTCTGCCGCACGGCCGACGCCATCGATGCCGACCGATTTGTCCACCTGCTACCGCAGAGCTCGTTGCTCGCTTCGTCATGACCTACCGCGTCGTACACCGAACCGAATACCGGTACTCGTCCGTGGTCTCGGCGAGCTACGGCGAGTTGTACCTGTTGCCGCGCGACGTACCGGGGCAGGTCTGTCGCACGTCGCGCGTGGTCATCGAGCCGGCACCGCACGACTATCGGGAGCGCGTCGACTTCTACGGCAACCGCGCCGCCTACTTCGCCGTGCTCGATCCGCATACGCAGCTCACCGTGACGGCCGAGAGCACCGTGGACGTCAGCCGTCCGAGTTCATTGCCGCTGCCCGTCGATCAGCCATGGGAAGCGATCCGCGATCGACTGCGCAGTGACACTGCCGACGACGCGTTCGACGCCCGCGAGTTCCTCCTCGACTCGCCCAAGGTCGAGGTTTCTCCGGCGGTTGCTGCGTACGCGGCCGAGTCGTTCACGTGGGGGCGATCGCTCACCGACGCGCTCACCGAGCTCAATTCGCGCATTCACCACGACTTCGCGTACAAGCCGGGCTCGACGTCGGTACGTACGACTCTGAACGAACTTCTCGAATGTCGTACCGGTGTCTGTCAAGATTTTGCTCATCTGACTGTTGGTTGCTTGCGGTCCGTCGGCCTCGCCGGGCGGTACGTGAGTGGCTACCTCGAAACGTTGCCTCCTCCCGGCAAAGAACGACTCGTCGGTGCTGACGTGTCGCACGCGTGGGCATCGGTGTTTGTGCCCGATGCGGGCTGGGTAGACGTCGATCCGACCAACAATCGGTTCGTCTCCGATCGCTACGTAACCACTGCATGTGGTCGCGACTATGGAGATGTGTCGCCGCTAAAGGGCGTCATCTACACGAGGAGCAAGATGAACAAGTTGCATGTCTCTGTCGATGTGACACACATCGACGGGACTGTCTGATGCGCGTTCGAGTCGGTTGCGAGTTCCACTACGACACGCCGGGGCCCACACCCTCCATATGGCAGGTGCGGCCCCAGGCCGAGCCGGCGCAGCGCCTGGTGTCGGAGTCGTGGGAGACGAAGCCGGCGTTGGCGCGCAGCTCGTACCACGACTCGTACGGCAACATCTGCGACCGACTGACACTGCCTCCGGGCCAGACCGTCGTGCGCTACGACGCGCAGGTCGAGGTACCGGACGTGTACGACGAGGCGGACGTCAACGCACCCCAGATTCCCGTCGAATCACTGCCCGATGACACATTGGTCTACCTACTGCCGAGCCGTTTCTGCCCGTCCGATGTCTTGCGCGACCGCGCGTGGCAGCTCTTCGGCTCGACCGAACCCGGCTGGGCTCGAGTTGCCGCAGTGTGCGACTGGGTGCACGGCAACGTGCAGTTCCAGATCGGCAGCAGCAATCCGCTCACATCGTCGCTCGACGTGTGGGACAGCCAGATGGGCGTGTGCCGCGACTTCGCTCACCTGGGTCTCACGTTGTGCCGCGCGCTCAGCATTCCGTCGCGCTACACGTTCGGCTACCTGCCCGACATCGGTATCCCACCGCCCTACGAGGCGATGGACTTCTGCGCGTGGTTCGAGGCCTATCTCGGCGACCGCTGGTGGACATTCGATCCGCGTAACAACGTGCCGCGCATGGGGCGAGTGGTGATCGGTCGCGGTCGCGATGCGCTCGACGTCGCGATGGTGACGAGCTATGGCGCGCCCATCCTGCAGTCGATGCTCGTGTGGGCCGACGAGGTCGTCGACGCAGAGAGCTGATTGCCGCGAGCGGTCGGTGCAAACCTTCCCGGACTCTCCCCGCACTTCCTGCCTCGTGGCTGCAGACCGGAAGACCCGTGGAAGAGCCACTTCGTACGGTGATGGCGTCAATCGACATCACCAACGAAGGAGAACTTCAGTGGCCAACTCAGCAACCATCCCCGCGATCACTCACGTCGCGGTGACCGTGTCCGATCTCGCCGTGAGCAAGGCGTGGTACACCAACGTCCTCGGCGTCGAGCCGGTGCTCGACGAGGACACCGGCCCGTTCCGGCACATCGTCTACGCGCTGGGCAGCACGCTGCTCGGTCTGCACGGCTTCCCCGATCTGGCCACGCGTGAGCGCTTCAACGAACGCCGGCCCGGCCTCGACCACATCGCGTTCGGCTGCGAGAGCCGCGGCGAACTCGAAAAGTGGTCCGCCCGCCTCGACGAACTGGGCGTCGCGCACGGAGAGATCGTCGATGCGCACTACGGCTCCGGCTTGTCGTTCCGCGACCCGGACAACATCGCGCTCGAACTGTTCGCTCCCCCCGCGTAACCTCTGTCCCGACTCGTTCTAGCTGTCGAACGTGGCACATATTGCGACGTTCGACAGCGAGAACGACGTTCTTCAGAGTTCGGCGAGGGCGCAACGGCAGCGTTGCGCGTCGAGGGGTTGGCCGGCTTGTCCGAATTGCTCCGCGGCGGACTGCATCCGGGCCCGAGCGGTCGCGCCGTCGCCACTCGCCGCGGCCACCACGGATTGCGCTTCGGCCGTTGCTGCTTCCCACGACGTGCCCTGCCACAGCTGCGCAGAGTGTTCGGCGATCGCCAGGTGACGGCGAGCGTGCGTGAGATCACCGGCGCGCACGCACGCGATCGATGCCGGCACCGAGAGCATGATCGAACAGAACGCGCACGCATCGTCCCAACCGAGTGTCGACTCGGCGCGATCGACGATGGCGCGCGCCTCGAGGGGGTCTGCCGTCGCGAGGATCATCGTGCCGAACACGCGCTGAAGTAGATGCTTCGCGACCACCGACGAACGGGCCACCGGCAGCGCCTGGTGCAGCAGCCGTAACGCGGCTGCGCTGTCTCCTTCGGCGAGACGCACTTCGGCAAGGCGTTGCAGCGAGTGCGCCTCACCCGCGGTGGAACCGAGGTCGCGATGGATGTCGCCGGCCTCTGTGAGCTCGACCGCAGCGAGCTTCAGATCGCCGGAGAGAAGTGCCGCCTCGCCGATCAAGGCCGAAGCAAATGCCGCCGCCCGCAGCGCGCCGCTGCGCCGCGCGGTGACCTGGAGATCACGAGCGGCGCTGATGACTTCGGCGTACGGCGTTGATCCGTAGAGCAAGAACTCGACCGAGCACAGGTAGCCGTCGAAGATGGCGTTGGCGATTTCGGGATTTTCACGCGTGCGTCGCAGTTCGAGACGCAGGCGGTCGAACCAATTTCCCGAGTGATGCGCCAGCAGCCCTTGCAACGCGACGAGATCGAGCACCTGCCAATTGCGTTCGCCGGCGAGCACGAGTCGCTGCGCTTCCTCGGCTGCCGATTGCGCCAACTCGAAGTCGGACGTGAAGAACGCATACTTGCCGCGCAGGAGAAAGATGTCGGCATCATCGGCACCGCCGTCGGTCTCGAGCCCGTCGAGTGCGGCCGCCACGGTTTCGAGATCGCCGGCCATGATCGCGCTGCGGGCGAGCCGCACCCGCAAGCGGCGCGCCGCGTCCGGCTCTGCACCGTCGAGGGCCTCGCGATACGCGGACGACGCCATCGGGTCGCCAACCGCATTGAGCAGGTCACCGCGCAACGACAACGCGGTGGCGCGCTGCGCCCCGGTCGCATGAGGCCGCACCGCGTCGACCAACACGAGCGCATCGCGGTAGGCACCCACCGCGGCCTCGGTCTCGGCCGCGCGGAGGAGATACGGCACGGCCTCGGCAGTGGCGCCCGACTGGAGCAGGTGATGACCGATGCGCGCCGCGGACGCATGCAACTCGATCAGACGGTTGGCCGCATCGCGGTGTATGCGCCGCCGCCGGTGTGGAGGAACGTCATCGAGGAGCGCGTCACGCACGAGCCCATGCCGGAATCGATAGCCGGTGCTCGCGGGTTCGACGATCAGCGCCGCGAGGGCATCGTCGAGATGATCGAAAGCCTCTTCCTCGGGAAGACCGGACAAGGCGACGAACTCATCGGTATCGAATGTCGAACCGACAACCGCGACACGCTGCAGCACTTCGCGCGTTGCCGGCATGATGCCGACGATGATGCTCGCGTCCAGCGCCTGCACCCATTGCGGCTCGTTTGCCGTCCGCCGGGCAAGCTCGTTGATGGCGAACGGAATACCCCGCCCGAGTGCGCCGATTCGCTCCACCAGTTCGGCCGACGGCTCACCGACATGGCGACGAATCAGTTCGAGGGCCGGTTCGCCGCCGAGCGGACGCAACTCGATCTCCGTCGCGCCGTGACGGTCGATGAGGCTCTGACGCGTCTCGGCCAGGGTGTCGGACACAGGAGTCTGTCGATGCGCAAGCACGATGCACACTCGTTGGTCGTGCGTCGATCGCGCGATGTAGTGCAAGAGCCGCAGGCTCGCGTCGTCGGCGTCGTGAATGTCGTCGATCGTGAGCAGCAGCCCGTTGGTGGACGCGGCCAGCCGGACGAGTTCGGCCGAAGCGACGAACAGCCGCTGGTGCGAACTGCCGCCGGACCACGACGTCTCCTCGCCTGCGAGGGCGCGGTCGATCTCTTCACGGTGATGGTCGGGCAGACCGTCGAGCAACGCGGGATGGCCGCGACAGATGTCGGCGAGTGCCTCCACTACCGGGGCGTACGGCCACGCGCCTTCGACCGGCGCCGACGTGCCGTGGCCCACGCGAAAGCTCAGTTGCTTCGCGCGCGCGCTGATGGATGCGAGCAGCGCCGACTTGCCCATGCCCGCGGGCCCGCCGACAATCAGCGTGCGGCTGCGGCCGGCGGCGGTGTCCAGCAGTGCGCGCTCGATAACGGCGAGTTCGACGTCGCGTCCGACCAGTGTCTCGTCGCGTCGCGCGATGACGTCGTGCTCCGCGAGGAGCTGGTCACGCAGGGCGATGGCTTCTCGCCCGGGCGCGACACCGAGTTCGCGGCGCAAGGTGCGATCCAGACGTTCGAATTGACGCAGCGCGGCGTGGCGATCGCCGTTGGCCGCGTGCCGCCGCATGAGCGCGAGGTGTGCCAGTTCGTCGCTCGGATCGAGCTCGATCACCGTGTCCCATCGAGCGTCGACGCGCAGCAGGTCGAGATAGCGCAGCCGCAGTTGTTCGCTCCGCTCTTCGGCCCACGGCTCGTAGCGGTCTTGCGGCAGCAACTCGCCGGCGTAGAGGGCGAGTGCCGCTTGCGCGGCGGCGATGTCTTCGTGCTCGAGTGCCCGCCGGGCGAAGTCTTCGAACTGGATCACATCGATGCTCACGTCGACGTCGGGACAGAGCAAGACATTGTCGCCGCGCAGCACCACCGAGTGGGGTACGTCGATGGCGCGGCGGGCGAAATGTGCCGCCTTGTGCAGCTTTGGCGCGGCCTCTTCGATCGTGTCGTCAGGCCACACGAGATCGATGATCTGCTCACGGTGCAGACGCCGGTCGGGTGCCATCGCAAGCACCTTGACGAGTGCGCCGGCGCGCCGGCGCGTCCAGTTGCGCTCGTCGACCGCCACCGCGTCGACGGTCACCACGAAGCGACCGAGCATCGAGATGTGGATTGTTTCCATCGTCCGGGCAACTCCTCGCGCAGTGCTGGTCATCGAGTGAGCAGTTCCATCACGATTGCCGAACCGGCGTAGGTCGCGCCACCGAATACGAGCAGCCGCACCATCGAGCCGCCCCTTGCGGCGAGAACCACCCCGACCGCCACGGCGAGCACTGTCGGTAGGACCGAACCACCCGTGGCGTTGTGTTTGGTCGTGACGACGATCAACGCGGTGATCGCCGCGGTTCCCGCGTGGCGGATCACACGATCGCCGCGATCGCTCAGTGTCATCCGTTCCAATACGAGCAGCGGACCGAGGCGGAACACGAAGCTGCCCGCACCAACCGCGAGAATCACTATCCAGGTCATGGTCGACTCCTTGCTTTCCCCGAAACGCGGTCGCCGGCCAGACCGGCCGTGCCACCCGCGACCACTGCCACCAAGATGCCGGTGCCGGCGGGCCAACTCGTCGTGACCAGCGCGGCCACTGCCGCGACGACGACGACCGACCGGGCTCCCGCGGCCCTCAGGCTCGGGCCGACCAAGCCTAGGAGGCACAGCGGGATGACGATCTCGAGGTCGAGGCCGTCGAGGCGCGCGCCCATCAGGGCGCCCACCGCGATCGCGGCCGACCATCCGGCACCCAAGGTGAGACCCGCGGCGATGAAGAACTGTCGTTGCTGGCGTGGATCGGAGCATTGATCCGCGTGTCGCTCGGCCGCCGCCCATGTGGGGTCGATGATCAATCCCGCGGCGACGACGCGAAACCAACGAGGCTGCGTGCCCCAGCGCCGAGCCAACGAGGCGCTGTAGACGACGAGACGGGCGTTGATGAGCAGCCCTGTGAGAATCGCCGCGACTGCGCCTGCATTGTCGAGCGTGCGCAGCGCGGCAAGGTGCGCGCTTCCGCCGTAGATCAACCAACTGCCGGTCCACCCGGCGAGTGGCGATCCGTGCGCGGCGACCGCCGAACCGATCACGAGCGCGAACGGAATGTACGCCGCGAGCAAGGGCATCATCGCCAGCGCACCGTCGCGCGCGGCGGAGCGCGTCGGCCCGACCGCAGTCGCGGTCGAGGTCGCGGTCGCGGACTCGGCGACGGCAATAGCAACGGCAACGGGCGGGTTCACAGGAGCCGATACGCCGGCGCCGCTCGAATGGTTCTGAATTGCGGTGGCGGACATGGTGCGCATCGTCGTGGTGGCGCCTTCCGAAAACCTTCCCACCCCCCTTTGCGGGGGGAAGAGCCCGGGAAGAACCGATTCGTACGGTCTCTGCATGAAACAACAACGCACACTCCTGGGGGTCTGGGCCCACCCCGACGACGAGGCCTACATGTCCGCCGGCCTGATGGCCGAATTTCGTCGCCGCGGCGACCGCGTCGTGGTGGTGACCGCCACACTCGGAGAGCACGGCACGAGCGACCCGGCGGCGTGGCCACCGCGGCGGCTCGCGGCACGGCGCCACAGCGAACTGCGCGGCAGCCTCGCGGTCCTCGGCGTCGACGAACTCCACGTGCTCGGCTACAAGGACGGTGAGTGCGGTCACCACGACGGCACTGCTGCGATCGCCGGCCATATCGCCACGATCGAACCCGATCTGATCGTCACGTTCGGGCCTGATGGCATGACCGGTCATCCGGATCATCGGGCGATCAGTCGGTGGACCACCGATGCGTGGGCTGCGACGCGACCTGCCGCCGATCTCTGGTACGCCACGCTCAGTGCGCACTTCCACCAGAGGTGGGGCAGGCTCAACGACCAGATCGGTTTGTGGACCGATCAGCCGGAGCCCCCCTGCACGGATGCCGTTGATCTGGCGCGCCATACGCGCCTCCCCAACTCGCTGGCCGATCTGAAGCTCGCCGCGCTCGCCGCGCACGCATCGCAGACACGTCCGCTCATCGAACTCGCAGGCGAGGCCACGTACCGCGAGTGGTGGCGTTCCGAATCGTTCCGGCGGGCCGAACTCGCGGACGCGTCGGACACCGCGTTACGCGCGGCCTAGACCGAGGAGGGTCGTTCTTCGTCCAGTAGCGTGAGTTGGCTTCGCCCCTCGAGGGCGGGCGTACGTACAAGGGTGGTCACCATGGCGGACGGCGGGCAAGCACCGACGGACCTGGTCGACTCTGTGCCCCTCGTCGTGTTGGAGGCGACGCGCTCGCTCCTGCGACTGCAAACCGTGAGCGACGCTCGCCGCGTGGCCGAAGGTCTCGTACGCGGGCTGGGGGGCACGCTCGTGGCGACTGCTGCTGACAGCGCGGGTGTTCTCCCAACTGACATTTCGTTCGGCGACGGCGATCCGCTGCTGCCCGCCGCGCTTCCCGGTAGCGCGGCCCGGGCACTGCTCGTTCGCTACCTCGAACCGTTCCTGCTCGACGCGCGGCAGGCGTTGCAGTTGAGCGGGCGAACCGAGCGGCTTGCCGAGTCCGCCTCGACCGACGTGCTGACCGGTCTGCCCAACCGACGCATGCTCGAGCGCGCACTCGGCCGGCTCACCGATGACGACACGGTCATCATGTTGGATCTCGACCATTTCAAGCGGATCAACGACGAACTCGGCCACGCCGCCGGTGATGAAGTACTGCGGTCATTCGGCAAGGTGCTCCGCGCAAACGTCAGGGGGCGAGATGTCGTCGGCCGATTCGGCGGTGAAGAGTTCCTCATCGTGCTCGTGCCTCCGTCCGGTGCCGACGCGGTGCTCACGCGACTGCGCGCCGAGTGGCTCATCCACCGGCCGCAGCCGATCACGTTCTCGGCCGGTATCGCCCGATCGGTCGGCGATGCCGACCAGACGGTGAGGCTGGCCGACGAAGCCCTCTACAAAGCCAAGGAAGCGGGCCGTGACCAATGGGGCTGGGCCACTGCCCGGGTCGCGCCTGTCGAACAGCCACGCGACTACGTTCAGCCCTATCTCGATGAGGCCATTGTCGGTCGGCGCCAGCCCGCGATTCGCCTTGCGCTCGATCTGCTCGACAACCGTGTCCCGCGCGAGTACATCGTCGACGACCTCCTCGCCGCGGCTCAGCGAGAGGTTGGCGAGCGTTGGTACCGCAATGAACTGACGGCGGCCGACGAACATCTCGCGTCGGGAGTAGCCGCCGCGGCACTCGACGCACTCAGCGGCGAGGCAAACCCGCAGGCGCACGAGGGTCTCACCGTGATCACGTGTGCGGAAGGCGATTGGCACTCGCTCGCCGCCCAGATGTTCGGGGAGTCGCTGCGGGCACGAGGCGTGGGCGTAGCGGTGCTCGGGGCTTCGACTCCGGCTGCCGTGGTCGCCGAGTTCCTTGCGCGATCCGGCGCCGATTCACTGGCGATCTCGTGCAGCGTGCCTATCTTCCTCCCCGGCGCGGCACACCTCATCGAAGCCGCGCACCGGCAAAGGATCCCGGTCATCGTGGGGGGTCGAGCGTTTGGCACCGACGCCCACCGAGCCGAGCGCATTGGCGCGGACGCGTGGGCACTCAACGCGGGCGATGCCGCGACGATCCTCGCTGGGTGGAGGTCGAGGCCGCCGACGATTGCCACCGAAACATCTCCGCTTGCGCCATTGGCGCTCCGCCTCGCCGCGCAGGCGGACGAGATGGGTGGCCTCGCATTCAGCCATCTCGCCGAACGATTTTCACCGATGGCTGCCTATGACGACCGGCAGAAAGCGCGCACACGCGAGGATCTGGTATTCATCGTCCAGTTCCTCGCCGCCGCGATGCTCGTCGACGAGGCGATCTTCGCCGGGTTCCTCGACTGGCTCCAAGCTCTGCTCGTCTACCGCGGCGTACCGCGGCAAGGTCTGATCACCGGGCTCGAGGTCTTACGGCCGCTCGTCGAGGCCGTTGATGCCGATGCGGCGCAGCTGCTCGATGCCGGACATCAGGTCCTCGTCGACGAGTCGTTTTGACCCTCAACGCAAGGAGACCCCGGGTGGTCGAAAAACTGCTACCGCCCGGTGAGCATCGCTTTACTCCACCGACCCACATCCACGAGTCGCACGCCAGGATCCCGACGGAGCCGGCACGTCCTCAGGCCGTTCGCGTCGATCGGTACTCGCTGCTGTCTACCTGACGCCACGAATTCGGTGTCGCTACCAAAAAGGTCAGCTAGAAATCATGTCGTGATTCTCACCGACACCATTGACATTGCCGCACCGATCGAGCGCGTCTGGTCGCTGACCGAGGACATCGAGAAGTGGCCGTCGATCACGCCGACCATGACGAGCATCGTTCGTCTCGACCGCGGCCCCCTCGCTGTGGGCAGCACGGCGCGCGTCAAGCAACCGCGCCAGCGCGCCCGGGTGTGGACCGTGACCCGCTTCGAACCCAACGACACCTTCGCCTGGCAGTCCCGCATCCTCGGTATGCCGGTGACGGGCACTCACACGATGACGTCACAAGGCGATGGCGCGACCACCAACACGCTCACGCTCGAGATGACGGGCCCGATCGCGCGGCTGATGGGCCCGATCCTCTCCTCGACGCTGCGCAAAGCGCTCGCGATCGAGAACGCCGGCTTCAAGCAGCACGCGGAGCGCTGAGGCGCGCGAGCGACGCGTTCCCGCTGAGCCGCCCCTCGGACTGGGCTGTTTCGAAAGGCCGGTGACGCGAAGCGTGATGTTGAAGCGGCCTTGGCGGAGACCGATCTCCGGATTGCCCGTGCCCGGAAGCACTTTCGGAACGCCGTGATAGGCGTAGCGTGACGGTCCACCGAACACGACGACGTCTCCCGAGCGCAACTCGAGGTCGGTATACGGACGGCCTCGGGTTTCGGTATTGCCGAATCGGAAGATGCACGAATCGCCCAAGCTGATCGACACGACGGGCGCGCCGGCATCTTCATCTTGATCTTTGTGGAGACCGAGCCGCGCGTTGTCGTCGTAGTAGTTGACGAGCGCGGCGTCGGGTTGGTAGCCCGCTGCGGCCTCGACGTCGTCGAACGCATCGGCTACGGCGCGCCGACCGAGTGCAACGAGCCAATCGGGGAATGGCTTCACCGGCGCGCCATCGGTGTCTTCGGCGAAGCGCGAGTAGCGATACGGAATCCACTGCCAGCCGAGGCACACCGTCTTGACCGACATGACCGCGCCGTTGGGCATGCGGGACGCGCGCATCGGTGCCGGCGGCTTTGCCCACTCGCGGCAGGCGTCGACAAGGTGTCGTTGCTCTTCGATGCCGAGCCAATCAGGCAGGTGTGCCGCGCCGGGGGCCAACGCGAGTCGAATGCGGGGAATCAGTTCGGAAGTCATCGAGGCACCAGCGCGCATGGTGTCATCGGGCGTCGTGGAACACGAGACCCAACGTGTGGCGCTGACCGGAGCGTACGACGCTCACGCCGTGACGCATCGGCGCGTTTACCCATCCCCGTTGGCTGCGCACCGGCCGATCTCGGGTGGTGAATACCAGGCCGTGCCCACGAGGAAGAACGGTCGCGGTCGCGCGGGACTGGGCGCGTGGGCGTTGCTCGACGACGACGAACTCACCACCCGTGTAGTCGACCGTCGGGTCGTCGAGACCGATGACGACCTGCAACGGAAACACGAGGTCGCCGTACAGATCACGGTGCAGCGCGTTCCAGTCTCCCGGTCCGTAGCACAACATCAACGGTGTGGGTCGCACCTGCCCGGCGGCGTGACACTGCTCGAGCCATTCGTCGAGCTCGTCGGGCCACGAGATGGACTGGTTGCGTCGGGTGGCCCATTCCCGCGCGACCGCCAGCAAGGGGGGCCAGAACGCGTGGCGCAATTCGTCGACGAGGCTCGGCAACGGCCGGTCGAAGTATCGGTATTGACCTTCTCCGAAGCGGTGCCGCGCCATGTCGATGGTCGAGCGGAACCAGCGGTCCTGTCCGTAGAGATCGCGCAGCGCCGCGCACTCGTCCGCGTCGAGGATCGGGCCGGTCAGCGCCACCCCGAGGTCGTCGAGATCAACGGTGACCGCGCGCCAATCGATATTTTCCGTGTGCACAAGAGGTCAACGCCGCCGGGCAGCAATTCGTGAGGCGATGCGCTCGTCGGTGGGGGTTAGAACCGGGTGGATCCTGGGAACTTGTTCGCAGCCGGAGGCCCGGCGCGACAAGGAGCAGGAGATGGCGCTCACCAAGACGGAGAAGGATCGGTTGCCCTCGACGCTGCAGCGGTCGCCTGCCAAGGCGCAAGACACCTACATGCACACACTGGAAGCAGCGGAGAAGACCCACGGCGACGGCGAAGCCGCGCACCGCATCGCGCTTGCTTCACTCAAGCATTCCTTCGAGAAGGTGGGCGACCACTGGGAGCCAAAGGCCAAGAAGGGCCCGAGCGACGCCCAAGACGCGAAACGGGGGCGCGCCGCTCGTCAGAGCAAGACCAGGACAGCAGGCGGTGTCGACGCGTTCGCAACCAAGGAGCATCTCCTCGATGTGGCCAGGCGACTCGATGTCAAGGGCCGCACGAGAATGACGAAGGCGAAGCTGGTCGATGCCATCGACAAAGCCAACCGCAGCGCCACGGCGCAGTCAGCTCGTAAGAACAACTAGCGGTTGGTCAGCCCTCGAGCACCCGGGCGTGCGCGCGCACAGGGAACGTGCCCAGCCCGCTGATCTTCGGTGGTACCGCACTGAGCGCAAAGCCGCTATCGGGCAACGCGCCGAGGTTGGTCATGTGCTCGATGATCGGGATACCGGCGCGCAGCAGGATCGAATGCACCGGTCGCTCGCCACCGTCGATCGAGTCGATGTTCAGTGAGTCGATGCCGACGAGCACCGCGCCGCGGTCGCGCAGCCACGATGCTGCGTCTGCGGTGAGATGTGGGTGCCCCACGAAGTACTGCTCGGTGCGCCAATGCCGATCCCAACCGGTATGTACGAGCACCGCGCGACCGGCCGGATCGATCGACTCGAAGTGGGGGACATCGATCTCTGTGGTCGCGGCATCGACGCGCACGACGAGGCCCGGCACATTCGAGATCGTGGCCAGGTCGAGGCCGACCAGATCGTGGCCGTCGCGATATCGGTGATACGGCGTATCGATGTAGGTGCCGGTGTTGGTGACCAGATCAATGCGACCGATCGTGAACTCGGTGCCCGGGCTATAGCGGCTGTGTGAATCCTCGAAGGAGATGAAGTCGCATATCGCCGGACCGGGTAGGCCCGGGTACGTGCTCATGCCGTCCTCGATCACGTGGCTCAGATCGACGAAGCGCGACGTTGCTTCTGATGTCATGCGTTCTCCTTCCGGCTCGAGCGCCACTCCGTCACGAGTTGCTTGGTCTGAAGAGCTTCTCGACGTTGCATGGAGTGAAGAATTGACGGCCACGCGATATCAACGCGCGCGACTACGTTGGCGATCGTCTTGGCCCGGCTGCCGACCGTGGAGGCGGACACGCCCACTGCGTTGGCCAATTCCTTTTGGGTGAAGAGCTTCCAGGGAAACTGACGGCGCGCTTTGGCCGACAACCGTCCGGTCAGGCGCGTCAAGAGGAAGCCGAGAATCGCGGCCGCCAACGCATCCGTACGTGGTGATCGCTTGAACACGCTGGGGTCAGCGGCGATCACGCCGGCCAACACACTGCGCGCGATCGTTCGAACCTCGACATCGAAAAGGTCGGCGGCCCATTGATCGAGGTGACTCAACGTCTCCTCCACTGCACCCACAAGATCCGGCGGTATCTGACTCCAGTCGAACGCAACATCGCCGAGCGGCGCATCGTCGAGCGCGTCATATGCGGCGCGTCCACCGACGAGCTCGAGGACACGGGTTTCGAGTTCGTCCACCGCACGACTCATGAACTCGGCGTCGTCGAGGTCTTCGTCATCGTCAAATTCGTCATCGTCGAATTCGTCATCGTCGAATCCTGCCGCCAACCGAGCAAGACGAGCTGCGTTGTCGAAAGGCGAACGCCCCGGACGGCTGATCGCGCCTACGAACGCTTGGGTCCAATGCTCGATCGCAGCCAGCGTGTCGTCGGTCAGATCGACGGGAATGTCCCGACGCGCGTGGGAGAAGCGGACGAACCCTGCCAATACACGAGGCAGCAAACGCAGATCGGCGAGCGGAGCATTGAACACCTTGCGCGGATACCAATCGGTGAGAACGATCTCCACCGAGACCGGGCTCCACCGCAGCGGGTCGCCGGGGCCGTAATCGCAGGCGAACCACACCAGCGGATCGACCAACTCCCGCACCTGCGTGCGGGTCAGCCCAGCGATGTCACCGAACGCAGACGCCACGAACTCATCGACGAGTCGGTCACGACTCGTGCCGGACCAATCCGGGCGTGCGTAGCCAGTGCCGCCCTCGGGTAGGTGCCGCAACAACCACTCGACCAAGGGCCGGCTCGTCGGCCATGTATCGGTCTCGATCGGGGGCACCATCCGATCAGTGTTCGCGATCGCTTCCGCGATGCGGGCACGGGCGACGCTCGCCGCGATCGGTTTGCGCGTGATGTGGCGATCGCCCAACTGATCGAACAGCGCTGCCACCTCAGGCGCACCCTCGGCCATAGCGAACGCGTCTTTGACGATCGTGCCCATGTTGTGATCGACATACAAGACCAACGTGGCTTCAGAACCGTCGGGCCACCGCCACGACAGCATCACGTTCTCGCCGTCGCCGAGCGGATCGCTGTGCACCACCGTGTCGGTGATCTCGATACGAGCCATCGTCGACAACCAACTCGGGCGCGATTCCACGTGGGGCTCGGCCGCGTTACGCAGACGCAAAGAGAGCACCTCGTCGCTTTGCAACATGGCGACCGCGATCGCCAACGCGGCCATTGACGGCCATCCGCTCACCGCAAAGGACTCGAAGAGACTCTGGCTGTCGGGGCGCGCCGCTCGCCGCCCACCCCATGAGTCGAGCGGCCGAGGGGTCGCGATCTCGACCAGACTGGACGCCATCAGCAACAACGCCAGCGGTGAGCGCTCCCGGATGCTCGCATCGGCATCCGCCACGAGAGGCGGTGGCTCCTCGTGCATCGGCGTCAACGGACCACGCTGCCGGTGTATATCGGCGGGCCGTGTGCCTTTCGGTGTTGTCCGTCCCCCGCGCCGATGGTTCCGTTTGCGCACGCGTAGAGAATATCCGGCTCATCGGTCGAGTGGAAGAGCGGTCCTCAGCTTCGTACGTCTGCAGACAGCGACAGGCCGTAGAGGCGCGCCGCGTTGTTGCCGAGAATCGCGGCCTTGCGATCGGCGTCGAGATCGCCACGATCGACGACTATTCGCACCGACTCGGGGAACGCGCAATCGAAGTGGCAATAGTCGGACGCATAGACAACCGCGCCGTCGCCAACGGTGTCGCACACATAGGGAACACTCGGGTCGTCGGGCTCACAGCTGACGAAGCACCGACCCTTGAAATACTCCGAGGGCCTGCGGTCGATATCAGGCGCCTGATCGGGCATGAGTTCGTAGTGCTCATCGAGGCGCTGTAGCCAGAACGGCAGCCAGCCGACACCGGCTTCCATGAACCCGACACGGAGTTCGGGAAAGCGATGCAGTACTCCCCCGATCGTGAAGTTGGTGACCGCGAGCATCGAACCGAACGGATGCGTGATCGCATGTTTTTCGAGACGAGTCGCCGACCGCTCGATCGCATAGGGAATCTGATCGACGGCTTGTCCGCCGCCGTGCGTGGAGACGGCCACACCCAACGCCTGGGCGGTCGACCACACGATGTCGAAGCATCGATCGTCGAGATTGCGATCTCGCACATGCTGCGTCGTGCTCATGCCGACGAAGATGCCGGGCCACGTTCGCACACACCGGTCGAGCTCCGCCGCCGCCGCCTCCGGATCGATCATGGGCAACTTGGCGTTCAGCTTGAGTCGATCCGGCGCGAACGAGCAGAACTCTGCCCGCGCGTCGTTCAGCGTCGTGCACAGCGCCGCTGCGAACGGCGGATCGAGCAGCGCCCACTCCTCGCCGGCACCGCCTCCGAACATGATCGAGATGTCGATTCCCTCGAGATCCATGTCGTCGATCCGCGCCGCCGGTTCGAACATTCCTTGCCGCGTGCCCTCGGGATCGAATCGCAGCGGATTGGACGGGCGCTCGACGTAACGATCATCGCTGTGTTCAGGATCGAGACGCATCGCTCCACCCGGGAGATCGCCGAACAACCCCTTCATGCGCCCTACGAAATACTCCATCTGCGGTCGGTACCGATTGGGGATGCGTTCGCGCCAGTCCAAAGGCTCGCCGCCGTGCCCGTCCGCATCGATGACGAAGTATCCGTCGAGTCCCATTTGCCACCCCTCGTCTGTCGATGCGACCACACTAAACGCATCGGATTCGGTCGATTGCTTCGAGTGACCGCCGCATCGCCAGACGTTTCCGGATTTCCTTGATTTTGTTGGTATTTCGTTTGTGTTGTGGGTCGAACACCTGTACGATTACGG
>JBDTLT010000013.1:0-57497 GCA_039934635.1 Acidimicrobiales bacterium | reverse complement strand
ATCCTCACCCACCTCCACCCCGATCACTACGGCTGGGCCACTGCCGAGGGCGGCAGTCTCTTCCCCAATGCGACCATCCGCTGCCACGCGCTCGACTGGCACCACTTCGTCACCGCGCCGAGTAGGCCCAGTGCGTTCACTACCTCTCTGATCCCCCTCGGCGCGCGGCTCGAGACGTTCGATCGCGACGGTGCCATCCTCCCCGGCGTCGATGCCCAGCTGGCCCCCGGCCACACACCCGGTAGCACCATCGTCGTGCTCAACTCGGGCCCGCAGCGAGCGTTACTGCTCGGCGATGCGATTCACTGCCCCGTCGAGCTCGTCGACGTCGAGTGGGCATCACTCGGCGACTTCGATCCCGCAGTGGCGCAACGCACCCGCGAACAGTTGGCCCGAGAGCTCGAAGGCAGCAACACCCCGGCGGCGGGTGCCCATTTTGCCGGCCTTCGCTTCGGCCGGTTGCTCGCCGGCAACGGACGTCGTCAATGGGTCGTGCCGTGACCGCGGCCGAACGCTTGATTTCCGCCGACTCTCACGTCGCGCTTCGTCACGAACAGGTGAAAGAGCATCTCGCCTCACGGCTTCACGATGCCTACGACGAGGCCGCGGCTCGACACGAAGCCAAGGTCGCAGCGGCGAAACAACATTCGAATCTCGGTGACCATTGGTTTCGTCCCGGTCATTGGGAGGCGGCGGCCCACCTCGATGACATGGACCTCGACGGGCTCTCGGCCGAAGTCGTCTACTGCGAAGTCAGCGCGTTCCGCTTCTTGTATCTCATGCGCGAGGGCGGCACCGACGCGACGCGGGCATTCAACGACACGTTGCAGGCGTACGCTTCGGTAGATCCGTCGCGACTGATCGTGTCGTACCAAATCCCGATCCACGACATCGATTTCGCCATCAGCGAGGTCCGACGGGTTGCGTCGTTCGGTGGCAAGTCGTTGCAGTTGCCGGTTTTCCCGGTCGAGTTGGGTCAGCCCGACTACTGCGATGCCCGCTACGACTCGCTCTGGGCCGCCGTGCAAGAGACCGGGCTGCCGATCTGTTGCCATACCGGCATGAACGCCCAGTTCGACAACCTTGCTACCCGCGACCCGACGCCGCAGCGCGCTCTTCTGGTTCCGTTGATCGCACTCTCGTCGGCAGAGGCCATGGGGATGTGGATCCTCGGCGGCGTCTTCGAGCGTTTTCCCGACCTCAAGGTGGTCTTCGTCGAACCCGGTCTCGGATGGGTTGCGTGGTGGCTCGACGCCATCGACGACATGGCGCAGCGCCAGCGCTACGACTACCCGGCCATCTCCGAGGTGCCGAGCGCGTACTTCCGGCGCAACATGTTCCTCACGTTCATGGAAGAGCCCCGCAGCGTTCAATTGCTGCGCGATCGCCTCGGCGTCACCAACATCATGTGGGCGAGCGACTATCCACATCCCCCGACGACGTGGCCGAATTCGCGAGCGGCGATCGACAAACAGTTCACCGGCGTACCGGATACCGAACGACGACAGATCGTGTGTGACAACGCCGCGCACGTCTGGCGACTATGAGGGAGATCGCATGACCATCGAGTTCAATCTCTTCGACCCGCAGGTCGTCGACGATCAATTGCCGACGCTCACCGCGCTGCGGCACGAGGCACCGGTCAAAGAGGTGATGCCGGGCGTCTTCTACGTGGCCCGCCACAAAGACATCATCGACATCTGCCGCGCTCCGTCGACGTTCGAGCAAGGTCGCTTCATCCCGCTCGACATCGACACGCGCACCGACGATCAGCTCAACCTCGGCGAGACCAATCCGCCACAACACACCCGAATCCGCAAGATCTTGGCGTCGGTGATGAGCCCGCCCAAGGTGCGCGCGCTCGAGCCGGCCGTGCGGCAGGTTTGTGCCGAGATCGTCGACCGCTTCGCCGACCGCGGGCATGCCGACATGATTGCCGATCTCGGTGTGCCATTGCCGGGTGCGGTGATCGGCCCGCTCACCGGCTTGCCGGCCGAGTATCACGCACAGTTCCGTCGTTACTCAGACGACTACATGGCTCGCACCGATCCCGACCCAGCGGTTGTCTTGGCAGCGTCACAGCGCGTCGACGACTTCGATGCGGCAACGCGTGCGCTCATCCGTGAGCGGCGCGCGTCGAGCAACCGCCCCAAAGATCTGCTGACCGATCTCGTCGAGTCCGTCGATGACGATGGCAACCATTTGTCCGAGGACAAGATTCTCGTCCATCTGACGAAGGACATGATCGTCGGAGGCACCGAGACCACTACGCACCTCATAGGCAACTTGTTCTACAACCTCTGTAATACGCCCGGCGCGTACGAACGAGTTCGCGACGACCGCAGCCTCGTGCCGATCGCCGTCGAAGAGACTCTGCGCATCAGCGGTCCGGTACAGGTCTTGTTCCGCGTGCCCAACGCCGACGTCTGTCTCCGCGATGTCGACATACCGGCCAATTCGGTCGTCGCTCTCGGTTACGCCTCGGCCAATCGCGACGAAGAAGTGTTCAATGACCCCGACACGTTCTCGCTCGATCGCGGCGATGATCTGCGGCACAAGCATTTCGGCTTCGGCTTCGGTATCCACCTCTGCGTCGGCGCCGCGCTGGCGCGGCTCGAGGCAGTCGCCGCGCTCGACGCCGTACTCGACCGCATCCCGTCGATGCGTCTCGCCGACAGTTACCAATATGAGCGCGTGCAGTTCTTCATGATGCGTGGGCCGACACGCGTCGACGTCGTCTTCTAGATTCCAACATCCAAAACCTCACCAGAAAGTACGTGACATGTTCACCTTGCGTTTCGACATGCGAGCACCCGTCGGCGGCGTTTCGACGAGCGACCTTTACAAGGCCGCCATCGAGATGGCCGAATGGGGCGAAGCGCACGGCTGCCTGTCCGCGCTCATCAGCGAACATCACACTTCGGCCGACGGCTATATACCGTCGCCTCTGATACTGGCGAGCGCCATCGCGGCGCGCACCAAGCAGTTGCCGATCGTCGTGGGCGCGCTGTTGCTCAACTTCTACGATCCGATCAAGCTCGCCGAAGACATGATCGTGCTCGACATCGTCAGCGGCGGACGGGTATCGCACGTCATCGGGCTGGGGTACCGGCCTGAAGAGTACGCGATGTTCGGCATCGCGATGTCCGATCGCGGCAAGGTGATCGACGGCAAGCTCGCCGCGCTGCAGCGGGCGTTGCGGGGTGAAGAATTCGAGTACCAAGGCCGTGTGGTCAAGGTGACACCACCTGCGCTCACTCCCGGTGGGCCCCGACTCACTTATGGCGGTCACAGCCTCGCGGCGGCGCGGCGCGCCGGCCGTATGGGGCTCGACATGTTCGCCGAGGGCGACACCGAGGGCCTGCTCGAGGCCTACCAGCAGGCCGCGCGCGATGCGGGCCGCGAACCGGGCAACGCACTCATCCCCGATCGCAACACACCCACGAGCGTGTTCGTCGCGGAAGATCTCGACGACGCGTGGGCCAAGATCGGCCCTCACATTCTCCACGACGCCAACACGTACCGTGCGTGGATGGGTGACAACACCGCTGCCGCGAGTCGATCCGAATCGATCTCCGTCGCAGAGATGCGCGCCGAGAACGGTGCCTACCGCATTCTCACGCCCGACCAGGCGATCGCGCAGGTGAAGACCGGCGTGCCGTTGCTCTTGCATCCTCTATGCGGCGGGTGTCCACCCGAGTTCGCGTGGGAGAGCTTGCGGCTCGTGGGCAAATACGTCATGCCCGCGCTCAAGTAGCGCCGGCGCCGTCATCGGTGCTCGGCGCGCCGTCGGGCTCGAAGCGATAGCCGACCCCTGGTTCGGTGATGAAGTAACGAGGTCGACTCGCGTCGGGCTCGAGCTTGCGCCGGATGTGCGCGAGATGGACGCGCAACAAATTGGCATCGGGTTCGTAAGTGGGCCCCCAGACGGCGTCGACGAGTTGGCGTTGGGTCACGAGTCGGCGCGGATAGCGAGTGAGGTATTCGGCAATCGCCCATTCGGTCGGAGTCAGCCGGATCAGTTCGTCGTCGCTCTTGCCCACGACGGTGTGCGCCGAGCGGTCGAGGGTCCACGCCGCGGTCTCGACGGTCGCGACCTGCACACCGGGACTCGAGCGCCGCAGCGCGGCGCGTAAGCGCGCCAACAACTCATCCATGCCGAATGGCTTGGTGACGTAGTCGTCCGCGCCGGCGTCGAAGGCCGACACCTTGGCCCGCTCGTCATCGCGCACGGTGAGCACGATGATCGGCACCTGAGTCCAACCCCGAAGAGCGATGATGACGTCGAGCCCGCTCATTCCGGGCAAACCCAGGTCGAGCAACACGAGATCGGGGTGCTCGCTGGCGGTCGCCTGCACGGCGGCCTCACCGGTCGCGGCCTCGAGCACGTCGTATCCGCGCGCTTTCAAATTCAACAAGAGCGCCCGCCGGATCTGGGGCTCGTCGTCGACCACCAGTACACGCGTCACGGCGCCGACTTTTCGAGTGTCGCATCAGTCGCGGGCGCGGGCGTCTCCGCGAGTGGCAACGTGATTGTGGCGGTGAGACCACCGCCGGGTGTGTCGTCGAGCGAAAGCGTGCCGTTGACCGCGTCGACGAAACCGCGCGCGATGGCCAACCCGAGACCGGTGCCCTGTGACGTTCGGTCGTGCAATCGTTGGAACGGTTGGAACACGGCCTCGCGCTGATCTTCGGGAATGCCGGGCCCGCGGTCGACCACCCGGATGTGCACACGATCTCCGACCAACTGCGCGTTGACGACGACGGGCGTGGACGGCGGGCTGTGCCGGTCCGCATTCGTCAACAGGTTGGCGAGCGCGCGCTCGATCAACGTCGGATCGGTGAGCACCAGTGGGATGCCTTCGGGGATCTCGACCACCACGCGATCGGGCGGCAACGGTGCAGCCGCGGCGACGATCGGTTCTTCGACGGCTGTCGGCCGCAGCGCCACCGCGAGCGCACCGACCTCCAACCGCCCCGCGTCGAGCAAGTTGCCCACGAGTCGATTGAGGCGATCGCACTCCGCGTCGATTGCCGCATGCACCTCTACGAGTTGCTCCGCGCTCCATTCGACGTCGGTCTGCCGCAGGCCAGAAACGTAGGCCTTGATCGCCGCCAGGGGGCTGCGCAGATCGTGCGACACCGCCTGCAAGAGCGCGGTACGAACAGCATCGACGTCTTGGAGGCTTTCGGCTCGATCGACCTGCGCGGCGAGGGTACGCGAGTCGATGGCCACGGTGATCTGGTCGGCGATCGCCCGCAGCGTCTCGTGGTCGTCCGCAGTGAGCGGACCACGGACGACAAGCGCATGACGGCGGCTCGAGTCGAGGGTGTCGAGCGGAATGCTGCTGCCATCCTCAGGTGTGGTCGGAATCGGTTGGCCCGACGCAGCCAGCGCTGACCACCCAGAGCCTTCACTCACCAACACGGCTACGCACTCGAGACCGAGTGATGAACGAACGTGATCCACCAGCCGGGGTAATGGATCGTTGGCCGCGACGAGATCAGCCGTCGAACGCGCCAACGCCGCAACCTGCGCGCGCGAGCGCTGCGCTTGCCAGTGCAGCTGTCCCACGCGATCCCCGAAGACGGCCACCGTCAACACAACGGCAACGAAGAAGACAAGGGCGAACAGAACCTCACGATCGCGCACCAAGACATGCTCGTAAGGTGCGACGAAGAAGAAGTCGGACAACGCGAACCCGACGATGCCGGCAACTGCGCCGACGAGCAGCCCACCGAATGCCGCGACCGCGACTGCCAAAGCAAGGAATGCCAGGAGCACCGTCGACAGCTCGATGTCCTCACGAAACGGCAACAGCAGCGCCGTGAGGGCAGGCGCCCCCATGACCAGCAGCGCCCACGCCACGACGCGCCGATGCGACGGCAACGGTGAACGCGACCGGCGCACCAACCCGCGATATGTCGGTAGGGATCCTGTTGCGATGACGTGGACGTCGAGCGGGCCGGCAATACGCAAGACCCGGCCGATGACCGAGCCATTGGTCAGCTCTTGCCAGCGGCTGCGCTGCGTGGCGCCGAGTATCAACTGTGTACCCCGCTCGGCGCGGGCGAAGTCGACGAGGGTCACTGCGATGTCGTCGCCCACGATCTCGTGGTAGGTACCGCCGAGCTCTTTCAACAGTCTGCGTTGAGCGGCGAGATGATCGTCGTCGCCAGTGGGTGCGAGTCCGTCACCGACCACCACGCGCACCCCGCGCAGCTCGCCTTTGGTACGCGCCGCCATGCGGGCGGCTCGGCGTATCAGCACATCACCGCTCGGTGCCCCCGTCATCGCCACCACAACGCGCTCACGCGTCTCCCAAGTCGCGGAGACGCCTTGATCGTCGAGATATTGCTGTAGCGCATCTTCGACGCGATCGGCCACCCACAACAGCGCGAGCTCGCGAAGCGCACCGAGGTTGCCCGGACGAAAGAAGTTGGCGAGTGCCGCATCGATACGCTCGGCGGGATACACGTTGCCGTGCGCCATGCGGCGACGAAGCGCTTCGGGGCTCATGTCGACCAGTTCGATCTGGTCGGCCGACCTCACGAATGCGTCGGGAACGGTCTCCTGCTGAGCCGTGCCGGTGATCCTCGCGACGACGTCGCTCAACGATTCGAGGTGTTGAACATTCGTGGTCGAGATGACACTGATACCCGCGTCGAGTAGCTCTTCGATGTCCTGCCACCGCTTCTCATTGCGCGACCCGGGCGCATTCGTGTGCGCGAGCTCGTCGACAATCGCGAGACGCGGACGTCGTGCGAGCAGCGCGTCGACGTCCATTTCTTCGAATACTGCGCCGCGGTATTCGATGACTCGCCGCGGCACGGTCTCGAGGTCCCTAATCTGGGCGATCGTGTTGGGCCGATCGTGCGCTTCGAGGAAACCGATGACGACGTCGGTACCGCGCTGCTTGCGCCGCCAGCCTTCGTCCAGCATGGCGTATGTCTTACCGACGCCCGGTGCCGCGCCGAGATAGACCCGTAGCACGCCTCTCGCCATCCGCGTCACGGTATCGCGACAATCAACGGGTCGAGGACGACGTCCGGGATGTAAGGTGCGCCATGCTCTATGCGTTTGGATTCGAGCAAATCGGCGTAGTGGTGAGCGACTTGTATTTCCTCGACCCGAACCCGAGCCCGGGCCAAGAAGGTGCCGAGCGTGGTGTTCGTCTCGAGGTGCGCATGCTCGACCGCGGCGACCTCAAGGGTTCGATCTATTCCGCGCAACCGATCGGCGTCGACCGCCCGATCTGGCGCGCCGACTTGCTCGAGTCGGTGGCCGGGCCGCACGGCAGCTTCGATCGCACGCACCACCACCCTGCGTTCAACGGCTGGGAACCCAGCAAGCGCCATTTTGTTCCCGAGCTCTCGGCCGACCCGCTCAGCTGGGTCGGCGCCCATTTGTCCGACCTCCCGGCCCGGCTGGCCGAAGCCCGTGCCGGGGTCGAGATCAGCCCGGCCGACGCCGAGGCCCTGCGCGAGGCCGTGCCCGAGATCCTCGACGCCGTCCGCCGGCTGCTCGACCGCATCCACGCGGGCCAACTCGCCCACCCGCCGCAGGCCGACGCCCTGGACAGCGCCCGGGCGGGCTGGCTGTAGATCCGCGAGATCAGGGCCGATTCGCGAGACACTGGACGAGTGAGCCACCCCGCCGCGCGCGTGATCGCCGACTCGACCAGCCCATCCGGCACCCGCCTGACGACCCTCGAAGTGCGACTGCACCGGTTCGTATTGGCCGAGTTGAACACCCACCGCGTGTTCTCCCGCAACAGCGCGTCCAGCCGCGCCATCCCCATCGCGAAACAAATCGAACGGGTGCTCGAAGACCCGGCGCTGCCGCTCGAATACGGGTCAAAGCGCGCCGGCATGCAAGCCGGTCCACCCCTCGAAGGCGACGCGCTCGCCAATGCGCAGCACGTGTGGTTGGCCGCGCGCGATAGTGCGGTTGCCGCGGCGCAAGACCTGCTGCGACTCGGTGTGCACAAGCAGGTTGCAAACAGATTGTTGGAGCCGTTCATGTGGCACACGGTGATCGTGAGCGCCACCGACTGGGACGGCTTTTGGACCCAGCGGTGTTCACCGCTCGCGCAACCCGAGATCCGCGCCGCGGCCGAGGCGATGCGTGACGCGTTCGAGGCATCGACACCGATCGCGCGAGCGAGCGGCGACTGGCACCTGCCGTACATCACCGAAGATGACCGCGTCGAGGCCGCACACGCGCACGAGACATTGCGCCGCGTCTCGGCCGCACGCTGTGGCAGGGTGTCGTATCTCACGCAGGACGGCCGCCGCGACCTCGAGGAAGATCTCAAACTCTACGACCGGTTCGTGAGCGCCGACCCACCGCACGCGTCGCCCCTCGAACACGTTGCCACGCCGGCACCGACCACCGATTCTCGCCAACTGGGCAACCTGCGGGGGTGGCTGCAACTGCGCCACGTCGCGCTGGCGGGTTGAAGGCCGGTAGTTCTCAATTCGCCAGCACCGTCGCCGACGGAATGAGGTGAAGATCAGCGTGACTCAGAGCGCCGACACGACCAGGCGAGTGCTGCAATGATGCTCGAACTCCTCGCCCTTGCCGAGGCGCTCGAGCATTGGCCGCAACGGGCCGAGGTCTTTGGCTGCGCGTCGGACGATGCAACCGAGGTCTTGGTACACGGCAGGGTGATCGACGGAGTAATGGTCTTCTCGCCGCCCGTTCACATCGACACGCGCTCGCCTTCCTGCGCGTAGGTCGTCTGCTCGCAGGCGGAACGTCGTCCGACCGCCGATCGCGGTTGCGCCCCCCGCCGGGTTGGGTACCATGCGGGAGGTCGAACCCCTTCGGCGAAAGCGGTGGACTATGAGCAGATCGGTGAGTTGGCGCTCGACAGAGCGTCTCGCATGGACCGAGCGCGAGGGTCCTGGCCGTCCGCCGGGTGGCGTCGGCCCTTGGTATCTCGCGTCGTTGGCGACGATCCTCGGTTCGACGCTCGGCGTGATCCTGTTCAGCGATTCACTTTGCCCCGAGCACCGCGCGTGGGTGCAGACACTCGGCACCGTCGGTATCGCCGTGAGCATTGCCGCGTTTGTCGCGTTGATGCGCAACTCGGCGAGCGGGCCGGTGCTCACTCTGGCCGGCGCAGTGGCCGGCATCGGCATCGGTGGCATCGACATGTTGCACGCTCCTTTGCGCGGCTCGATCGTGCTCGGCGCGTTCTCGCTACTCGCCGTGCTGACCGCGTGGCCTCTGTTCGTCGAAGCTCGTGCCGCGGCTTGGACGCGCCAGATTGCGCGCGATCTCCAACCGGTCGATCCGACGCCGACCGAAGCGCCTTTCATCACCGTTTCCGAGCCGACGCCGCCGGCGCAGTCGACCGTCGAGTCGCGGCCGACGCGGTCCGATGCCGAGGTCAACGCGGACCGTTAGGTCGCCGCACCACCGTTCAATCGTCCGTCCTTGAAACCCCCGAGCGCGTTTGCTTGGGCACCGCTGCGTTGGCTGCTCGCGGCGATTGCCGCAGTTGTTGGTTTCACCGTGCTCGGGATCACCGACGCCGACTACCGAAATCGCCCGTTCGACGACGCGCTGCAAGCGAGCGGAGTCGTGGCAGCTGACTATGACGGCCGCTCGCTCAAGGTGCCGATCACCTACGACAATCCGCTGACCGAACAACAGGTACAGACGACGTTCCACATCGCGAACTACGGCGATGTGCCCGAGCGAGGATCGACGATCGCCATCGACGTCGGGCGCAACAATCCGCGAGCGATACGCATTCAAGGGCTGGCGGTGCGGCGTGACGAAGATCGGGTCGAGCTCGCCGAAGTCGTCGCACTGTTGTCGCTGGGACCACTGCTGCTGCGCTGGTTCGCTCTGCGGCGGGCCCGGCGCTTGATCGACCGGCCCGACAAGAGCTTCGTGATGACGGCGGCACTCGGCGCCCACCGGCGTGGGCGCCGGCCGTTGCTGCATCTCTATCCGCTCGACAGCAATCCGTCGGCCAGCGCAGTGTGTGTCGTGCCGTTGGCGGCGTCATACGGATTGCCCGTGGGCGGCGAATACTTCACCGTCGAGGTCAAAGGGTCGCCGCGGCCCTTCGGACGAGTCGTCGCCCGTCTCGAATCGGGCGAGATCCTCTGGCCCGCCGCCCGGGCGCTCGCGAGCCGGGGCGAGCAGTCTCGCCCCACCGTCAGACTTGCGCACACGGTGCCCCCGGCCGATCGCCCGACCTCGATCCGCCTCGTGTCGCTCGCGCGGCAGATGCCCCTCGAGATCGCCCTCTTCGGCCTGCTCGTGATCGTCGCGACGGGGTTGACGGCCCTCACGCGGCACAACGCCGACAGAGCCGACACGGTTGCCGCACGATCGGTGCGCATCAACGCGGAGGTCGTCGACAAGCACAGCTCTGATGTCGTCGTGCGTTACTCCTGGAACGGTGTCGAACTCACTGCCCGCGCGCCCGCACAATCCGGCGGGGGCTATCAACGCGGTCTGCGCTACCCGATTCTCGTCGACCCGCGCCAACCGACCTCGATTCGCACGGCGATGGAGCCCTACAACGCCGCGGGACCCATCATCTGGGTGTGGCTTATCGCGGGCGCCGCCGCGCTACCTGTCGCTCACCGTGTCTCACAGCGATGGAACGCACGGCGCAACCTGCGTCGCGGTCCTTGGCAGACGATGTTCGTGGTGTCCCCCCGCAACACACCACGATTCGCGGTGGTGCAGTTGCACGCGTACCACGACTGGCCGGGCAGTCGTCGCGGCCTCTTATTGCTGCCGCAGGTCAAACCATGGCGGGGCCTCGAGAACGGACGAGAGGTCATCGTCTGCGGCACCCTCAACACCCTCGACTCCCCCACACTGATCATCGATGGCAGAGCGCACGTCGCGGCTTCACGCATGTACTTCGCCACCCCGCTGCTCTCGCGGCGCAAATAGCGACACGCGGACGACGCGGCGTCGTTGAGATAGGGTCACGCCGTGACGTTCATCATCGTCGATCGACCCCGCCCGCATGTCGCGCTGATCACACTCAATCGTCCCGAGCGGATGAATGCGATGGCGTTCGATGTGATGATCCCGTTCCGCGAGACGCTCGAGTCGCTCAAGCGTGACAACGACGTGCGCGTCGTCATCATCACGGGTGCGGGGCGCGGGTTCTGTTCCGGTGCCGATCAAACCAATTCGGGAATGCTGCCCCACACCGAGGGTCTCACGCCGATCACGATCTCTCTACGGGCCATGGAACTGCTCGACGACATCGTGATGACGTTGCGGGGCCTGCACCAACCGGTGATCGCCGCCATCAACGGTGCTGCTATCGGCGGGGGCATGTGTCTGTCACTCGCCTGCGACATCCGCGTCGCCGCCCATGACGCGTACTTCCGCGCCGCCGGCATCAACAACGGCCTCACGGCGAGCGAGCTCGGCATGAGCTACCTGCTGCCACGGGCCATCGGTTCGTCGCGCGCGTTCGAGATCATGTTGACGGGACGCGACATCCACGCCGAAGAGGCGGAGCGCATTGGGCTCGTGTCGCGGTCGGTGCCTCGCGATGAGCTCCTCGACGACTGCTACACACTGGCCGAACGCATCATCGCCTTCAGCCGACCCGGCGTCGAGCTCACCAAGCGCACATTGTGGACGGGCCTCGACGCATCGAGCCTCTCGTCGCACATGGCGCAAGAGGGGCTGGGGCAGCTCTTCGTGCGCCTGTTGACCGACAACTTCGAAGAGGCCACCCGGGCCCGCAAGGCGAAGCGACCGGCTGTCTTTCGCGATACACGCTGAGCTGTGGACGGGCTTGCGACCATCCCGCGTCAAGCGCGGATGGCGATGTTTCTCGGATCGATGTGCGCCTTCGTCACCTCGCTGAATCAGTCGATCATGAGCGTCGCGTTTCCCGACCTCCGGCGATCGTTCCCCGACGTCTCTGCCGCACAGCTGTCGTGGGTACTCAACGCATACACGATTGTTGCCGGCGCGACCCTCATCCTGGCGGCCGTGGTGTCGAGTCGCTACGGACGCAAACGAGTGCTGTTGACGGGGCTTTCGATCTTCACGCTCGCGGCGACCGCCTGCACATTCGCACCGAATCCACCGGTGCTGATCGCCGCGCGCGTGGTGCAGGCAGTCGGATGGGCCATGATCACGCCGTCTGCCATCGCCGTCATCCTCGCTGACGTCCCGCAGACGCGTCGCGCGACCGCAATCGCGGCGTGGGGTGGTGTCGGTGGAGTCGCGACCGCACTCGGCCCGTCGGTCGGCGCGGTGCTCATCGACATCGGCACGTGGCGCTGGGCCTTCGCGGTCAACATTCCGTTCTGCTTGTTCGTACTCATCGCCGGGTCACGCGTATTTCGCGAGAGCGAAGACGATGAACTCGTCCGTGATCGACTCCCCGATCCGATCGGTGCACTCGCGTTGATGAGCGGCGTCACGCTGGTGATCTTTGCGCTTGTGCAGAGCCCACGATGGGGCTGGGCCGACGCTCGCACCGGTGAATGCCTTGCGGGCGGCTTGGTGCTCATCGCCTTCTTGTTCTGGCGATCGGCGCGCGTGCCGAACCCGATGCTAAACCCGCGGCTGCTCGGCTACCGCAACACTCGACTCGCGGCATCACTCTCGGTGTTGTACGGCACCGGCTTCTTCGCGACATCGCTCGGTCTGGTCTTGTTCCTTACGCAAGTGTGGGGTTACAGCGTCGTGAAGGCCGGCCTGTTGATCACACCGGTCGCAGCGATGGTCACCGTGCTCTCCCCCATCGCGGGCAGCGTCGCCGACCGCTTCGGTCACCGCGTCTTGACCGTCCCTGCCGGCATCTCGTGGTGCGCCGGCGCGCTGTGGTTGCTGATCGGCGCGGGCGCGTCGCCCGACATCGTCCGCGTGTGGCTACCGGCCATGGTGCTCCTCGGCATCGGGTCAGGGCTCGGCTGGCCGACGATCCACGGCATCCCGATGCTGGGCATTCCGCCGTCCGAGTTCAGCTCCGCGGTGGCAACCAATCAAACGGTGCTGCGGGTGTCGGGCGCGTTCGGAGTGGCCATCGCGATCACGCTGATCTCCGGCAACACCGGTGCGTCGGCACTCACGCCTTTTCGCCGGCTGTTCGTGCTCATGGCCATCAGCGGCGTATTCCTCGGCATCATCGGCTCGTTCGTCCACACCGCGCCGAACCGCCACCCGGCAACTTGACCGCCACCCACCCAACCCGACCCAAACCCACCCAAACCCACCCGAACCGATCGTTCTGGCTGTCGAACGTGGGCTGTGAGCCCACGTTCGACAGCGAGAACGGGGCTATTTCAGCGGGCGGAGTTCGAGATCGGGGAAGAGACTCACGACCGGCGCGAGGAGTTGTTCTTCGCGCCACGCTCGTCGCGCGAGGTACTGCAGGATCGTGCCGTCATGATCGGCCGGACCATCGACGATGCGATCGCAGAGTGCAGCCAACCCCGAACGAACATCGTCGGGACGGTGACCGAGCAACGCCGTGAGTTCGTCGATGTCGAGCGCATCGAGCGTCGGGCGGGCCTGATGCTCGCGTTCGAGCGCCAGCACGACCAGGCGAGCCTCTCGGGCGCGGCCTCGCGCGAACGCGCTGTCGACGCGCGGTTCGACCTCCGCATCGAGGATGCCCGCGACCGCGCCGTAGAGCGTCGGCCGCGCATCGGGCTGCCACTGGAACTGGGGTCGTTCGAGTGCCATGCCGGCGAAGGACGCCATGCAGTCGCAACAAAGGCGATCGATCACGGTGCGATAGCAGAGGTTGAGTGCAATCGGATCGTGCGGATTCCATGTGGCGGTCGCGGTGCCGAGCGTGATCGCCGAACGGATCGCGAGATGCGCGCGGTAGTAGGCCACCCGCTCGACATCGACCGGTATGCCACTCGACCGCTCGTAGTGCGCCAGCAGCTCGGGCCAGTCGCCGGACGGGTGGAAGATGGCGTGCAGCGTTGCGTTGCCGAGGTCTTCCATCGGGTCGCTGTAGCGGGCCCACTCCCAGTCGATGATGCCGGTGATCTCGCCGGCCTCGAACATGAAGTTGGGCGTGCCGGCATCGCCGTGTACCAATGACAACCGTTCGAGTCCTTCCGGCGCGTTGTCTCGCAACCAGCGAAGGCCATATGCCACCAATGGGCTCGGCCGCGCGGTCGACGTTTCCCGCGCCACACTTGCCTCGTAGTCGGCTTGCAACTTGTCGAGCCCGGCCAGCGCGCACTCCCGGCCCGAAGCAGGTCGGTGCCAGTCATGCATCGGCAGCGAGTCGACGTCGATGCAGTGCAGCCGACCGAGGTCCTCGACGAAACGCACATAGATCGCCTGCTGCGCCGGCGCGCTGAGCGTCGTGATGTCGGAGCTGCCCGGCAGGCGCTCATATGCCGCGAGGTGAAACGTTGCGTTCGAGTCGACGAGTGGCGCGACGCCGACGCCTGCTGCGGTCAACACGCCGGCAAGTGCCGCTTCTTTCTCGAGCGTCTCGAGCGAGTTGAGCGGGTCACCCGGGCGGGCAACGCGTACGAACAAATGCCGCGCCGACCCGTCGGCCTGGACAACATCGACGTACCAACCTTCGCGGCGAGACAGCGAACGCTCGGCGTGGCTCACCGTGCCGCCGGCAACAGCGCCAAGCCACGCGCGCGCTTCGGCAGGGAGTGATGCAACCTTGTGGGCGTTCATGCGCTCTACCCCCGAGGCCCCAGCTCATCGAGAGATCTCGGCATACGGTTCGAGAGTTCGTGCGCCAACAACTGTGCGACCACGGCAGCGGCGTGGCGCTCCTCGATCGAGACGTCGTGATCGGCCGCGGGCGTAAGCAAGAAATGTCCGAGATCGGTGTCGCCGGCCCGCACGCGTAGCTCGGTCCCCTTGGGCAATTGGGCACGGTCTTCGGAAAGATCGCGTTCATACGCCATCAGCAGACCGTCGGGCAGAATGCGGGGTGCGGTTGTGGTGGCGGCACCCACCCTCCATTCGTAGCGGACGAGGCCGAGGATGTCGGTGATCGCAGCTGCCGCGCTGCGAATGATCGCCTCATCGGTTGTGCCCCCGTCGGCGACGGCGTGCACAAAGTCCGTGAACTGACTGATCGTGCGTCGACGCGCCCCCGCTTTGGTGTCGATGCGGGCCAAACGCGTCGACAGCGCGCCGATCACTGCGCCGACGACGAAGAGCGTTACGGCGGCAACCACGTCATTGTTGTCATGGATGGAAAAGCCGAAATAGGGGCGCGTCAGCAACAGGTCGAATGCCGCCGTGGCCATGACTGCGGCCAACAAGGCGGGACCAAGGCCGCCGGCAAGGGCGACGATGAGCACCGGAAGCACAAGGACGAGTGCCGTGCTCTGGTCGAGATCGTCGCGCCACGGGATCATCAATGCGCCTACCGCGAATGGGAGGACGATCGCGGCGACGTAGGCGACCTTCGTACGCGTACTGCCCAGGGGTTGCCGCTGTGTCGGTTCGAGCGCAAGTTCGCGCCGCCGTTCATGCTGCCATCGCGACTGCATCGGGCGATCGTAGCGGTAGCTCGTGGTCAGCCCACATACGGTTCATAGCGATAACCCATGCCGGCCTCGGTCAGAAAATAACGCGGGCGGGTTGGATCGGGTTCGAGTTTGCGGCGCACGTGGGTCATGTGCACGCGCAGGTAATGGGTCTCGTCGAGATACGCCGGGCCCCACACGGATTGCAGAAGTTGGCGCTGCGAGATGAGCCGACCGGGATTGCGCACGAGATTTTCGACAATGCGCCACTCGATCGGAGTGAGATGCACCGGCTCGCTGTGGGCAACGGCAGTACGTGCGGCGAAGTCGATCGTGAAGTCCGGTGTCGTCACGACCGGCGGTTCCTCGTCGGTTGGCAGTTGACGGCGCAGAGCCGCGCGAACGCGAGCCATCAACTCACCGATCGAGAACGGCTTCGTGACGTAGTCGTCGGCGCCCGCATCGAGTGCAGCAATCTTGTCGGGATCAGCGACGCGGGCGGAAAGTACGATGATCGGCACCTTGGTCCAGGTGCGCAGCGCCTCGATGACCTCGAGTCCGCTGATACCGGGCAGACCGAGGTCGAGAAGCACGAGGTCGGGTGGGCGCTCGCCCGCAGCCCGTACCGCCGTCTCACCGTCGGCCGCAAGGTCGACCTCGTAGCCGCGCGCAGTGAGGTTTGCCAGCAGTGCTCGGCGCATCTGGGGTTCATCGTCGACTGCGAGAATGCGGCTCAACGGAGCAACTCTACGACTCGTTCACGAGTGGGATGCTCACCACCACGGTCAGGCCTCCGCCGGGGGTGTCTTCCAGGCGCAGGTCACCGCCGAGCAGTTCGGTGAAGCCGTGAACGATCGACAATCCGAGCCCAATACCACTGCCGTTGCCATCACCCAGCCGTTGGAAGGGCCGCAGCACGTCGTCGCGTTTGCTGGGAGCAATGCCGGGGCCGCGATCGATGACGAGTAGCTCCAGACGTTCGCCCACAATGCCCGCTGTGACTCGGATCGGAGTGCCCGCGGGGCTATGTCGGGCCGCGTTGGCGATGACGTTGGCCAGTACCCTCTCGAGCAATCCCGGATCGACTTCGACGGGTGGAAGGTCGGTCGGCAAGTCGATATCCACCGGCCGCGACAGCCCAGTGATGCTGGCGAGCGCGGCCGCGACTACGTCGCCGACATCGACGAGCAGGTGGCGGACGGCCACCACACCCGCCTGCAACCGGCTCGCGTCGAGAAGATTCTCGACCAGGCGCGTCAGGCGGTCACACTCTTCGTCGATCACCTCGAGAAAGTCGCGTTCCTGTTCGGGCGCGAAACGCACCTCGTCTTGCAGCAAACTCGTCACCGATGCCTTGATGCCGGCCAACGGCGTACGCAGGTCGTGCGATACGGCCAGGAGAAGACCGGTCCGCATGGCGTCGGCCTCCGCGAGACCCACCGCAGCAGCAGCTTCACGGCGTAGGCGCTGTGACTCGAGAACCGAAGCGGCTTGGCCGGCGAAGATGCCGAGCAGGTGGCGGTCCTCGACGTCGAGGGGATTGCCGCGAATGACAATGAGTGTGTCGTCATCAACGCGTATCGCCTGTCCGTCACTCGCGCGAGTTGGCGGTTCCGCACCGGCTCCCGCCACCTGATGCCACGACTCGCCATCGTCGTGATTGCGCTCGAGCAACGCCACTGAATCAAGCTCGAAGATCGACCGAATGTTGGCAATCAGGCCCGGCAATGTGTCGGCGTCGATGGCAAGCGTCCCCGCGGTACGGGCCAAGGCCTCCGCCTCTGCGCGCACACGGTCGACATCACGAGTGCGTCGCGCGAGCCGATTCACGAGCACGCTGACCACCGCCGCGAAGGCGAGGAACCCGAAAAGAGAGACCACGTTTTCGGCGTCACGGATGGTGAATGTGTGGAGCGGCGACACAAAGAAGTAGTTCTCGAGGAGAAACGCTCCGGTGGCGGTGACAATCCCGGGCCCTGCACCACCGATGGCAGCAGTGGCGACGACAACCGTCAGATAGCCGAGCAACACCGTCGATAGCTCGATGTCGTTGCGCAGCGGGATCAACAACAACGTCATGATCGGCAATGCGATGACTCCCAGGAGCCACCCCGCCCGCTTGCGTCGCGGTGCCACACCCGCAGGCGTTCGCAGACGCGGTGGTGTTCGTACGTCTGACTTGCCAGTGGCAATGACGTGCACGTCGAGTTCGTCGGCGTGTTGCAGCACCGTGTCGATGACGCTGCCTTGGACAATTCGCTGCCATCGGGTCCGTCGACTGGCGCCCATGACGAGTTGGGTTGCCCGCTCGCTGTGCGCGAACTGCACGAGGGCGCGACCTGGTTCGTCGGACACGATCTCGTGGTACGCGCCACCGAGATCGCGTACGAGGGTGCGGGTGGTGTCGAGCTGACCTTCGCCGGTCTGCAGTCCGCTCGCCGATGCGACGTGCACACCGATGAGATCACCGCGTGTGCGAGAGGCGATACGAGCGGCGCGACGAATCAGCTCGCCGCCACCCGGCGCGCCGGTGACCGCGACCACTATTCGTTCGCGCGTTTCCCAAGTGTCGGCGATGCCGTGCGATTCGAGGTAACTCTGCAATGACTCGTCGACGCGGTCGGCCACCCACAACAGAGCGAGCTCACGGAGTGCCGCGAGATTGCCGGGCCGGAAGTAGTTCGACAGCGCAGCATCGACCTTCTCGGCCGCGTAGATGTTGCCATGAGCCATGCGGCGCCGTAGCGCTTCCGGCGTCATGTCCACCAGCTCGACCTGTTCCGCGCGGCGAACGACGATGTCGGGCACAGTCTCCTGCTGTCGAACGCCGGTGATCCTCTCGACGAGGTCGTTCACCGACTCGAGATGCTGGATGTTGACTGTCGAGATGACGTCGATGCCCGCCTCGAGCAACCGCTCGACGTCCTCCCAGCGCTTCTTGTTGGGGCATCCGGGCGCGTTGGTGTGGGCGAGCTCGTCGACGAGGGCGACCTGCGGCCGGCGCTCGAGAAGCGCTTCGAGATCCATGTCCTCGAGGACGGTGCCGCGGTACTCGTAGCGGCCCCGCGGCACCACCTCGAGGTCTCGAATTTTCTCCGCGGTGTGCGTGCGGTTATGAGTCTCGACGTAGCCGACGACTACATCGGTACCGCGCGACTTACGCCGCCATCCCTCGTCGAGCAGGGCAAAGGTCTTGCCGACGCCGGGTGCTGCCCCGAGGTAGATCCGCAACTGGCCGCGTGCCATGGCTTACCCGTTCGAGTTCGTGGACTACCGGAGGTCATCGAGGGCAAGGTTGAGCTCGAGCACATTGACCGCCCGATCACCGAGAAATCCCAAGATCGACTTCTCGGTATGGTCGTCAACCATCGCAAACACGTCGTCGACCGCCAAATTGCGGGCCTTTGCCACCCGGGTCGCCTGTATCCGTGCATTGGCCACCGAGATGTGCGGGTCCAACCCAGAGCCCGACGCGGTTACCGCGTCGACCGGGACGTCGGCCGTTTCCGGCAGCCCATTCGCCTCACGGTAGGCCGCGACGCGCGCTTCGACTGTTGCCAGAAAGTCAGGATTGGTCGGACCGAGGTTGGAGCCCCCCGACGACAGACCGTCGTACCCCGCGGCACCGGCCGCGGAGGGGCGGGGCCAGAAGTAGACGTCGGCGGCGAAGTTCTGGCCGAGAAGCTCTGAGCCGATCACGTCACCGTCCCGCTTGATCAGCGACCCGTCGGCTTCGTGCCCAAAGGCCGTTTGACCGATACCGGTGACGACAAGCGGATAGGCGAAGCCCAACAGCAAGGTGAATACGACCATCGCGAGGACGGCGGGCAGTAGTTGACGACGCATCTCAGTTCACTCCCAAAGCGGTGATGATCAGATCGATGATCTTGATGCCGGCGAACGGCACGATGATGCCCCCGAGGCCGTAGATCAAGAGGTTGCGTCGCAGCACTTCGGCTGCACCGGCGGCGCGGAACTTGACGCCGCGCAGTGCAAGTGGCACGAGCGCCACGATGATCAGTGCGTTGAAGATGACCGCCGACAAGATCGCCGATCGCGGCGTATCGAGGTGCATGATGTTCAACCGGTCGAGCTCAGGGAGCACGCCCGCGAACATCGCCGGGATGATGGCGAAGTACTTGGCGACATCGTTGGCAATCGAAAACGTGGTGAGCGCGCCACGCGTGATGAGCAACTGCTTGCCGATCTCGACGATCTCGATGAGTTTCGTCGGGTCGGAATCGAGGTCGATCATGTTGCCGGCTTCGCGGGCCGCTTGCGTGCCCGTGTTCATCGCCACACCGACATCGGCCTGCGCGAGCGCCGGGGCGTCGTTCGTGCCGTCGCCGGTCATCGCGACGAGATTGCCGCCTTCTTGCTCACGCCGGATCAAGGCGAGTTTGTCTTCAGGTGTCGCCTCGGCGAGAAAGTCGTCGACACCCGCCTCGGCCGCGATGGCCGCGGCCGTGAGCGGATTGTCGCCGGTGATCATCACCGTGCGGATCCCGAGACGGCGCAACTCATCGAAGCGTTCGGCCATGCCCGGCTTCACGATGTCCTTGAGTTGGACAACGCCGAGACAGGTGGCCGTGCCGTTGGCGGCTTCGGCAACTACCAGCGGCGTGCCGCCGGCGCGGGCGATCTCATCGACGTGGTCGAAGACAACCGACGGAACAGCGCCCCCTTGTTCTTGCACCCATCGGCGGATCGCGTCAGCGGCGCCTTTGCGGATCTGTCGCGTGCCGGTATCGACTCCAGACATCCTCGTGGCGGCGGTGAACGGCACGAGCGTCATCTCGTCGAGTGGCGCGGACTGCAGCGCGTAGCGGTCCTGCGCCAGTGTGACGATCGAGCGGCCCTCGGGCGTCTCGTCAGCGAGGGACGACCACATCGCGACTTCGGCGAGCTGGCGTTCGTCGACACCCGGTGCCGCCATGAACGCGGTTGCCTGCCGATTGCCGATCGTGATCGTGCCGGTCTTGTCGAGCAACAACGTCGACACGTCGCCCGCCGCTTCGACGGCGCGGCCCGACATGGCAAGCACGTTGCGCTGCACGAGCCGGTCCATGCCGGCGATACCAATGGCCGAGAGCAGCCCGCCGATCGTGGTAGGGATGAGACAGACGAGCAACGCGATCAACACGATGAGGTCTTGCTCAGCGTTCGAATAGACGGCGAACGGTTGCAGCGTGACAACGGCCAACAAGAAGATGATCGTCAAACCGGCGAGCAAGATGTTGAGGGCGATCTCGTTCGGTGTCTTTTGGCGATCGGCGCCCTCGACCAGCGCGATCATCCGATCGAGGAACGTCTCCCCCGGCTTGGCCGTGATGCGTACAACGATCTGGTCGGACAACACCCGTGTGCCGCCGGTGACCGCGGATCGATCGCCACCCGATTCGCGGATGACCGGCGCAGACTCGCCGGTGATGGCCGATTCGTCCACCGACGCAATCCCCTCGACGACGGTGCCGTCGCCCGGGATGACCTGGCCCGCCGAGACTACGCAATCGTCACCGAGTTGCAGCTCGGAGCTCGTACGTTCGACGATCGTGCCGTTCACACGAACCAAGGCGACGGTCTCGCTGCGCGTCTTGCGCAGCGTGTCGGCTTGGGCTTTGCCGCGGCCTTCTGCCATCGCTTCGGCGAAGTTCGCGAACAACACCGTGAACCACAGGAAGGCTGCGGTCAGCCCGGCGAAGACGTTGCCCGCCGTGCTCGAGTCACCGAGATCACGGAAGAACAACACCGTCGCCAGTATCGAACCGACCCACACCACGAACATGACCGGGTTCTTGGCTTCGGTCCGCGGGTGCAGCTTGCGAAATGAATCGCCTACCGCCCGTTTGGTGATCGCCGGATCGAACAGCTTGCGTGCCTTCGCGGGACGCTTCGCGTTGCGTTCGCCGGGACGACGTACCGGACCGGCTTCGTCGGTCCTTGCTTTCGCTTCTAGTTCCATGTCGGATACCTGATCTCTTTCAGAGCGAGAGGTGCTCGACGATGGGGCCGAGCGCCAGTGCCGGGAAGAACGTGAGCCCGGCGACGATCAATGTGACACCGATGACGAGGCCGCCGAAGAGCGGCGTGTTGGTCGGGAATGTGCCGGCCGTGACCGGGACCGGCCGCTTGCGGGCCAGGGTGCCGGCGATGGCCAGTGTCGGGACGATCAGCAAGAAGCGACCGGCGAGCATGGCAAGCCCGAGGGTGGTGTTGTACCACTGCGTGTTGCCGCCGAGGCCGGCGAACGCCGAGCCGTTGTTGTTTCCGCCCGAGGCAAACGCGTAGAGGACCTCGGACAAGCCGTGCGCACCAGGATTGGCGATGCGCCCCACCGCAGAGTCGAGCACGATCGACGCGCCGGCAAAGCAAAGGACCACGATCGGCATCACGAGCACGTAGAGCACGACGAGCTTCATCTCGGGCGCTTGGATTTTCTTGCCGAGGAACTCAGGCGTTCTGCCGACCATGAGCCCGGCGATGAACACCGAGAGCAGCGCGAGGATGAGCAATCCGTTCAAACCCACACCCACCCCACCGGGCGACACCTCACCCAACAAGATGTGCAACAACACCACGCCGCCTCCCAGCGGCGTGAAGCTGTCGTGCATGCCGTTGACCGAGCCAGTCGAGGTGCCGGTCGTGGATGCCGCAAACAGGCCGGTAGCAGCGGAGCCGAAACGGACTTCCTTGCCTTCCAAGTTGCCGCCGCCCTGCGCGGCGCTCACCGACTGGTCTGCACCGACCGCGGTGAGGTTCGGGTTACCGCTCGACTCCATCCCCATTGCGAGGAGCGTCGTTGTCAGCCAGATGACCATCATCACGCCGAACACGACGCGCCCTTGCTTGCGATCTCCCACCATCTCACCGAACATGTAAGCGAACGCGAACGGAATGGCGAGCAACGCCCAGATCTCGAGAAAGTTCGTGAGCCCGTTGGGATTCTCGAACGGGTGCGACGCGTTCGCGTTGTAGGGGCCGCCACCATTGGTGCCGAACTCCTTGATCGCTTCCTGTGAAGCGATCGGACCGCCAGGGATCGACTGGGTTTCGACGGCGGTTTCGCTCCCATCGGCATCAGTGGCAACGACCGAAGAGTCGACAGTGCGCGCTTCGGTGGAGCTGTGGAAGTTCTGCACCACGCCTTGCGACACCAACACGAGCGCGAAGACGAACGAGAGCGGTAGCAGGATGCGGGTCAGCGTCCGCGTGACATCGACCCAGAAGTTGCCGATCGTGGAAGCGCTGCGGCGGCTGAGGCCACGGATGAGCGCGACGGCGACCGCCATGCCCACCGCGGCCGACACGAAGTTCTGCACGGTGAGACCAGCCATTTGCGTGAGATGCGACATCGTCGACTCACCGCTGTAGTTCTGCCAGTTCGTGTTCGTGACGAAGCTGACCGCGGTGTTCCAGGCCAGCGCCGGCTGCACACCCTTCATCCCATCGGGATTGAACGGCAGATGCTCTTGCAGCCGTTGCAGGCCGTAGACGAAGAACACACCCACAACGCTGAAAGCCAGCAACGACGCGGCGTAGCCGGTCCAACGTTGCTCACGCTTGTCGTCGACGCGCACGGCGCGGTAGATGACACGTTCAACAGGAGCGAAGACACGATCCCCCGGTGCCACGCCGCCACCATAAACCTTGGCGAAATAGCGACCGAGCACCGGCGTCGTTATGAACACCGCGGCGATCATCGCCAGCAACAAAACTATTCCTGAAATCTCCATCAGAACTTCTCCGGGTACACCAAAGCGAGGACCAGATACGCAAGAAGGCCGAGCGCAACGATCAGGCCGATGACATTGTCGGCGCTCACGACGCCACCTCGATCGGTGCTGGGGTGGCCAATGACGAAGCACCACGCTCCGTCGTCACCACGTCCGTCGATCCGGCAATGCGTTCGCATAGCCGCACCAACAGCCAGGCCAATGCGAAGAACGCGACGGTGATCAAGGTGAACACCACGTCCCCGAATAGCCCCTTCAACTCGATTGCAGCAAGCATTACGCTCGCTCCTTTCTCTTCCATCCGTCGTTCGAGAGAACTGCGCCAACTTGATCGGCGATCGTGACCGCGGCAAGACGCGCATCGAGTGATACCGATGTGTTGGGCGTCGCGTGTAGAACAAACCGGCCGACCCTCTCGCCCCGCGAGAGCACCGTCAGCTCGGAGTGGCTCGGCAACGCAAAGCCTCCGTGCACGAACTGGAACCGCGTGGATTCGTACGTGCCGGTGTGCTCGAGCACCGCCAGCGAGGAGACCGTTGCCGTATTGTCGAAATCGCAACCGGTCAGCTGCAGCACCCGCACCAGCTCGCGCCGAGCCAGTTCGACGACTTCGCCCGGTTCGCCTGTACCTACTGCCGCCTCAGCGACACGGTGGATGGCCTCGATCTCGGCGCGACCTTGGTCGGCCTGGCCCGACGCGCGGCGGGCACCGACAGCAACCGTCCCGATCACCAACGCCACGATGAGCAGCACGACCGCCGTCTCGACATCGTCGGACGAGGCGATCTGCATCCTCAGATAAGGGCGCGTCAAGAAGAAGTCGAACCCCATCACCGCGACTGCTGCGCTCACCGCGCCACCGAGGCGGCCGCCGGTCATGGCCCCCAGGAGAACGGGCAGAACGAGCAGCAGGGCGAGCGTCGAGCCGGTGAACTCTTCGCGCAGAGGAACGAGAGCGGCGGAAAGCACTACGGCGGCGACGCCGCCCAATGCCGCTCCCGCCCATGGATCAAGTTCGTAACGACGCATGAAGCAGTTATTGCACGTCGCATGTCGACAACTAGCGACTTTCGCGAGTTCTTAGCGCGACAGGGCCATTTCTTCGCGCCGTCCATGCGCGGCCAGAACCGGGCCTCGCGTTTCGCTCCGTCAAGTCGTCGACGCACGCCCCCGACGATCAGAGCCCGCCGAGAAAACCCTCGACCTCGTGGAGATCGACCATCGCGAGCACTTGTTTGCGCGGGCTCCACAACCAGAGGTTGTAGAGCCCGTCCTCGGGCGTCATCAGGTACCCGCAGTCGCGGGCCCAATTGCGGACACCGGTCTCTCGCCAGCTGGTGACGTCGTAGTCGTCCATCCGCACAACGAGTACCTCGCGTGTTGCTAGGAGTCGATCCAGGCCTTGTCGAACATGACCGTGGTGGCGACGTTGTACTTGAGCCCCTTGACCTTCTTGTTGGACGCGATCACTTCGGGGGTGTTGGCATAGACGATGGAAGGCACCTCGTCCTTCCACACGGTGAGGATTTTCTCGAATGCCGACTTGCGTTCGGCGTCGGTCTTGGCCGCTTTCAGGGCCAGAATCTGGGTGTCGATGGCGGCGTTGTTGAGGTTCATGGCGTTGCCCCCGCTGTTGCCGCCGGCGACGGACAACACGTGGCGTGACAGGCCCGCCTCAGGCGCTTCGTCGGCGACGTTGAAGCCCCAACAAGCGACGTCGTAGCTACGGCTGGTCTGCACCGCAGTCACATATTCCGTCGAAGATTTGACGTCTTGCGACGCCTTGAAGCCGACCGCGTTCAGGGCAGTACCCACGGCCAGCACGAACGCCGGGCCCGTCCCAATATTCTGACAGGTTACCGAGATCGAACCATCCCAGTTCTTCTCCTTCTTGACCGCCTCGACCAACGCCTTGGCCTTGTCGATGTTGGTCTCGGCCATCGGCCCGACATCGAAACGCGAACCCTTCACGAAGAACTCGAAGCCCGGCAGACCGGTGCCCTCGTTCATGCGCTGATCGAGTTGCTTTGGATCGATCGCATACGCGATCGCCTGTCGGATGCGCTTGTCGCCCGTCGGTTTGCCGAGATCGATGAGGCCGTCGGGCTTGCCCGCGCACACTGCCGCCGGCAGGCCGCCCTTGCAGGTGATCTGGCCGTTGTTCAACAACGCGATGCCACCAAAGCCCTGCACCAACGTGTATTGGTCGAACTGCTTCTCGTCGACCGCCGTCTTGATCACCTGCGGCTCCCGCAAGAACCCGACCTGCAACGTCCCCGTCTTCAACGCGTCATAGGTGCCCTGCGCGCCCGGGATCAACACGAACTTGACCGAGTCCAAATACGCCGGGCCGCCCCAATACGTTGGGCTGCGCTTGAGGATCAACGCCTCTTTGGGCTTGTACGAGTCGACCACGAACGGGCCTGCACCAATCGGCTTGGACGAGAACGAACAGTCGCGGGCCGCCTTGGTCAGGTCGGGACACGCCGCCTTGATCGCCGTCGGCGACGGAATCATCCCCGGCGCGTTGGAGAGCACGTAGGGAAAGTTGGGCCACGGACTGGTGAGTGTGAGCTTCAACGTGAGCTTGTCGACGACGGTGTATTCCTTGATCGAAGCCACCTGGCCGGCGAACGCCGAGCCGTATTGCACATGGCGCTTGAGACCGAACATCACCGCGTCCGCGTCGTAATCGGTGCCGTCGCTGAACTTCACGTTCGGCCGTAGTTTCAACGTGAACTCGGAGCCATCGGCATTGGCGGCGATCGACTCCGCGAGTTGGGGCACGAACGTCTTGGTCGTCGGATCGATGCGCATCAACGTGTCGTAGATCGCACCCATCTCATGGTTGCCGCCCGTGCCGCCACCTTGTGCGACGACAGGATCGAGGCCCGAAGGCTCGATATACACGCCCATCGTGACCGACCCGCCGGTCTTGGGCGCCGCAGTTGTTGCCGGAGTGGTCGTGGCTGTGCTGCCCGCCGTCGTCGACGAAGCAGTCGCGTCACTGCTGCCGCCGTCGTCACCGCACGCGGCAACGGCCAGCGCCACGACAACAACAAAAGCAACGAAACGAACACCTTGGCGAATCCGCATGAATTCTCCCCCTCGGTAAGAGCGGGTGAAAGCTACGTCAACTCGTTGACTTTGTCAATCATTCGGGGTCGTGGACCGTCAATTCCCGGCGTCTTTCGGGGTCTGCGCGAACGACGCCAATAGTCGTTCGAGATGAACGACCAGGTCTGCGAGGTCGTCGTCGTCCCAGGCGTGCAGCGCTTGACCGACGATGGCCGCGTTGGCTCGGCGCCACCGTCGATAGACGTCGCGCCCCTCTGGCGTGAGCTGCAACGTCGTCGTGCGCTGATCACCGCTATCGGACGCGGAAATGAACCCGCTCGCCTGCAAGGACCGCCAGGATCGGCTCACGTACCCCTTGTCCATGTGGTTGAGTTCGCCCAACTCACCGACGCTCATCGGACCGTTTTCGTACAGCGCCCGCAACATCATCATCAGTGGCTTGGTGATGGGGATCCCCGAGCGCTCCATACGCACGCGATCGGCGGCTCGACCATTGATGATGCGGTTCAAATGGGTCAGCGCGTTCTCGGCGCGGTCGAGCCGTTGCTTGCGCTGCAATGCCGCCTTCCGCTTGACCGCCGCCGTGGGTGGTGCAACATCCGGCAGCGGGTGCGCAGGGGTCTGCGAATGACGGGTCATGCGAGTCTCATGCTGTCACGTTACCGACCACGCCGTCGGCGAGACTGGAGACTCTGGAGGCGGCCATGAGCCAATGGGATCCCGGACAATACGAGCGCTTCGCCGCGGAGCGGTCGGCGCCTTTCTTCGACCTTCTCCGACTGATCGAGCCGCTCGACACCCCGCGCGTAGTGGATCTGGGCTGCGGCACCGGTGCGCTCACCGTGCAGTCCCACCGCCAACTCGGCGCCCGCGAGACAATCGGCATCGACAACTCGTCCACCATGTTGGCCCGAGCTCACGATCTACACGTCGACGGCGTCACGTTTCGACACGGCGACATCACTTCGTTCGCCGACGAAGGCTCGTTCGACGTCGTGTTGTCCAACGCCGCGCTGCAGTGGCTTCCCGATCACGCTGCGGTCCTCGCCCGTTGGACGCGAGCGCTGCGCCCCGACGGTCAACTCGCAGTACAGCTGCCGTCCAACGCCGACCATCCCTCTCACTTCGTCGCCGACGCACTGGCCCACGAATCGCCGTTCATCGAGGCCTTCGACGGTGATCCGCCGCCCGACCCAACCGCCCGGGTACTCGCGCCCGAGGCGTACGCGGAGATCCTCGACTCCCTCGGGTTCAGCCGGCAGCACGTGCGGCTGCAGGTCTACCCGCACCATCTCGACTCGACCGCCGACGTCGTGGAATGGGTCAAAGGCACGAGCCTGACGCGAGTCAAAGCGCGGCTGTCGCCCGCTCTCTACGACGAATTCGTCGATCGCTACCGCGCGCGGCTCATCGCCGTGATCGGCGACCGCCAGCCGTACCTCTACACCTTCAAGCGCATCCTTTTCTGGGCCTGCCGCTGACAGAGCGCCGCGGGAGCTAGCGCTTACGCCGCGCCTCCGCGCGCGCGATGCGGCGAGCGCGCATGCGATGGCCGGGGCCGTTCTCACGCCACAGGAACCAGTTCAAGACGCCAAAGGGCACGGCGACGATGGCGGCGGTCACGAACGAGCCGAAGAGGCCTCGACCGATCAACAGGACCGCCACACCCGCGTAGAAGCCCCACAGCACCGGGTGCTTTGCCGCGGACTGGGTCAGGTCTTTGCTCTTCATCGACGGTGAGCTTAGGAGCTATGCGTCCTGTCGCTGGTGTTCGGGCTCGACCGCATGACCGCGCGGCTCGCGAATGTCGATGGCGGCAGCGTTGCCCTCGATGTGAATTTGCGGCAGCCACTGCAGCCACGAGGGCAGATACCAGTTGCGCGAGCCGAGCAACTTCATCGTTGCCGGCACGAGTACGGATCGCACGATGGTCGCATCGATCAGCACGGCGACCGCTAAGCCGAATCCCATCTGTTGGAACGCAACGAGGTTGCCCGAGGCGAACCCACCGAACACCGCAACCATGATGAGCGCCGCGCCGGTGATGATCGCGCCGGTCGTGCTGAGGCCATAGGCGACGGACTCGGTGTTGTCCTTGCTCTGGTCGTAGTGCTCTCGGATACGGCTGAGCAGGAACACGTGATAGTCCATCGACAAGCCGAACAACACCGAGAACAGGAACAACGGAATCCACGCTTCGACCACGTCGACCTTTTGGAACCCGAAGACTTCGTTGCCCACGCCTTTTTGTGTGACGAGCACGATGAGCCCGTACGCGGCCCCCACCGACAACAGGTTCATGATGATCGCCTTGAGCGGAACGACGATCGAACGGAAGACCACCATCAACAACAAGAAAGAAATGCCCAACACGAATGCGAAGACAATCGGCATATAGCGATCGGTCAGGTCGAAGAAGTCTTTGTTGAACGCGGTCTGTCCGCCGACGAGCGCGTCGTACGACGGCGACTCGGGCAGCGCCGTCGGTACATAACGGTCACGCACGCGCTCGATCGCCGAAACCGCAGCGTCGCTCGCGGGATCACCGAGCAAGGGAGCCGACACCAGCGTGAGGTCACCCGCCGTGTTCACTTCGACGTGACTCGGGCCGAAAGACCCGTCGCCCGCAAGGTCGCGTTGTAGCTGTGCGATGCCGCGCACCACACCGGGATCGGTGCTCGGGCCGGTGATGACGATCTCGACCGGCGCGTCGAGACCACCGGGAAAGCTTTGGACGAGCCGGTCGAAGGCCTGTCGCGATTCGGCGCTCTTGGGCAGCGTCGTCACACCAGCGAAACCCGTCTCGATACCGAGATACGGGATCGCCGCGAGCAGTAGCAGGCCGGCGCCCAGGACGATGGCGACAACCGGGCGCCCCATGACCGCGCGAGTGACACGATCCCACAGCGGATGCGCTTGTGAGACCACCGACTTCTTGCGGCGGATGCGGCCGGCGTTGATGCGGTCGCCGAGTAGCCCGAGGATGGCCGGCAGCAACGTGAGCGACGCGAGCACCGCGAAGACCGCGACGAAGATCGCTCCGGCCGCAAGGCTGCGGAAGATCGTCGTGGGAATGAGCAACATGCCCATCAGTGCCACGACCACCGTGAGACCACTGAAGAGCACGGCTCGACTGGCGGTTGCACCGGCAGCCTCGATGGCTGCGAGTTCGTCACGGCCGTGCGCTCGCTCTTCGCGGTAGCGCGAAATGATGAAGAGCGAGTAGTCGATGCCGAGCGCCAGTCCCATCATGGCGATCATGTTCGTCACGAAGAACGAGAATTGGTACTGCTGACCGACGAGAGCAACCGTCGCCAACGCGAGCGCGATCGACCCGATGCCCGTGAGTATCGGAATCACCCCGGCGACGAGCGCGCCGAATACGAGCACGAGAACGATGAGAGCCACGAGAATGCCGACGGATTCGCCGGTGCGGAGATCTTCTTCGGAAATCTTGCTGAAGTCTTCACTGAGCGAGGCCGAGCCGAATACTTCGACTTTCAGCCCGGAACTGCTACTGATTTCGGCGGCGATGTCGCGCAGTAGTGGCCCGTTGTCGCTGATGTCGACGCCACTGGTCTTGACGAGCGTCACCGGCACGAGCAGCGTGTGCCGATCGCCGGAGACGAGCGACGCGTCATTGTTCTCGAAATAGTTGCCCACTCCGGCGACAGTGCCAGGACCGAGCGCGACCGAACGCGTTTGCAGCTCCCTCGCCGCGCTGCGGAAGGCAGGGTCATCGACCGTCGTTTGCGGTGACGAGACGATGTAGAGCTCGGTCAGGAACTCGCCGCCGCGCAGGCGCTCTTCGATGAGGTCTTTGGCCCGCAGCGCTTCGGGCTTGTTGGTGAAGTTGCCGTCGGTGGTCACGACGTCGCCGAGCAACGCGGATGCGAGACCCACCGACACCACGACGGCGACGATCCAAACCCCGATCGTGGTCCACGGTCGGGCACTGCAGGCTCGGGCCAATCGTTGAGTAGAAGACCTCGTCGCCGCCATCTGTCTCCGCCTTCTCCGGGCCAATTTTCGAGGGAGCCTATGGCCGCAATTCGGGACCGACAACAAGATTTCACTCGGGGCGAATCGTCGTTGTGAACGGGAGTCGCGCCGTTGCTATTGTCTCGGCCGAGCGAGGAGTCACGCCATGGTCAACGTGCCGAGCAGGGACGAGTTGTACACCCGCATCGACCAAGAATTTCACCAGGAGTACCCGGACGCGCCCGGGCAACTGAGTGCCTCCGATCCGGCTCACGCCGAGTGGCGCAAGAAATGGATCGAGACCCGCGACTTCCGCCTCAACGACGAATGCAACCGCGTGTATTGGGCCGAAAATCCCGATGCCCCGACCGAGATCGATCCCCACAATCCCGATCACGCGCGCTATCAAAAATCGTGGCTCGAGATCCGTGATCAGATCATGTCCAACAGTCCCGACGCGCCTGACGAACTCGCTTTCGTCGATCTTTCCTACATCCGTTACGGGGTCAACAACTGGTTCGTGGCAATCGATAGTCATCTGCGCCATATGCGCAGCGAGGTCGAGTCCTGGCTCAACGACGCGGTCGCCGAGATCGAAAAGGCGTACCACGAGGGCCGCATCGTGCACGGCCAGCACGAGTACTGGACGGGCACGCCGCGCGTTTTCCCGACCGGTCGCACGACCCCCTCGGTGGACAGCATCACGCTGACGCCGAAGGCCCAGTTCGAATCCGATGGTGTGTTGTGGGGCGGGGTCGATGCGGACCCTGCACCGGTCATGTGGGCGCTGTCGCTGACCGACCCCGGATAGCGCATCATCGCCGCGTCGTTCGGTCACTTCATCGACACGGCGGCGCGGCGATCGCTAACCGAACATTTGCGGGAAACCGAGATTCGAGTGGCGGACGATCTGCATCTCGCCGCGCTTTCGGACGACGAGTTCGAAGACGTGATGTTGTACCTCGACCAACATCGCTGCCGGCGACCGCGCGTACTCCTCCACCGCCTGCAGAGCCGCATCCAGGACTAGGTCGCGAGGAGTCCTATCGCGCCGGTAGCTCGCGGATCTCGAAGGCATCGGCGATTGCCTTCGTGAACGCGGTAGACCCGGCGGCGGATACGTGGAAGCCGTAGGCGGGGTCGCACCACGCGACGCCGGACTCGGCGCCCGAGACAAACGTTCGTCGCACTTCGCTGTCGGATTCGGGTTGACCGCAGAAGAATTGCGAGAGCATCACGTAGGGGCCGACGCTGTAGGTATCGCCGATGAGGATTTGGACCGCCTTCGGATCACCGAGATGCAGCGGCGCTTCCGGCTGCAGCACTACGAAGCCGTCCGGGTCGATGTGGGCGCGGAGTTGCGAGGCCCAGGTGCCTCGTTGTTGCTCATCGAGCGGCTCGACGTTGGCGGAAGCGGGGACGTTGTCCCACACCTCCGCAACCCATGGCCCGAGTTGAAAGACGAGGTAGTCCGCCGTCGTATACGGGCTCGGCGTCGAGGTTCGTTGCGCGGCGTGGAAGAGCAACACAGGCGCGCCGTCAGCGCCGCGGTAGCTCGCCAGCGGGATTGCGCCCGGATAGAGCTCTGCGATGGTGGCGTACGTGAGAGTGAACTCGCGGCTGCAACACAGCAACGGGCCGGTGCCTGCTCCCCGCAGCGGCCAATCGACGGTGGTGTAGATCCGTACGCCGAGCGCGGCGAGATCGATACTGTCCGGGTAGCGCAGCTCATAGCGACGTCCGTCGGGCAGCGTGATCGGCAACCGCACGGTGGTCCCGTCCCGACCAGTCGCAGGGATCATTCGTCCATCGACAGACGGTCGGACCGCGAGCGTCGTGGCTGGGCCCGCGATGACGCGGTCGGCGCCGTCTCCGTCGCGGCGATTGACGGTAAGTGCGGCGACCAACAACACGACCGCGCCTGCCGCGACCGACAGTCTCAGCCGCCGCTGGTGCGCGCGGTGGCGCTGCATGACTCGTCGCCGCGCGCTCGCGCTATCAACTGGCACACCGTCGGCCAGCTCACGCAATTCGTTATGTAGTTCGGCGAGGCGCATCACGGTTCCCCTTCGTTGTCGTCGAGCTCCACGCGCAGGTTGGCCAAAGCGGCATGCAGCGTGGACTTCACGGTGCCCGGCCGGCATCCCATGGCGCGGGCGATGTCGGCCACCGGCAGATCCGCGAGGAAGCGCAGGGTCACCGCTTGACGCTGACGCGGCGGCAGCGCAGCCAAGGCCTCGCGCAGGGGCAATCCCTCGGCTACCTCGACTGCAATGTCGATCGCGTCAGTCTTTTCGGCTTCGCTCGGCTGGTGCCTGCGTCGATTCAGCTGCCGTCGGGCTTCTCGCATCGCGACGACGTAGACCCAGGTCGCGGGACGGTCGAGATGCGCGACACTGCGCCAACGACGCAGGGCCCGCAAGAAAGCCTCTTGCGTGGCGTCTTCGGCCAGCGACCGGTCGAGCAGCGCGACGTCGAGTGCCGCCACCACGCGCCGGTAGTGCTGCGCAAAGAACTCATCGAACTCGGCCACACGCACCATCACGCCAATAGAGGCGTGAGGACGTCGAAACGTTCATCCCCCACCCCACAATGACGATACGCGACCCCGCGCCTCGAGTCGGTGTGTGAACGTTGACCGCACGTCATACCCTCCTCAACAGGCCGCGGCCAATTGCCCGGCGGATAGCGGAGGCCTCGATGCCGAAGCACTTGTCTCTGCGACGGATCACGGCGGCCGCGGTGTGCACCGTTGCGATCGCTGGTTGTTCGTCGAGTGACGATTCCGCACCGCCGGCAATAGCGACTTCGTTCAGCGAACCGTCGGCAGGGGCCGCACAACGACTCGCGGTTGCTTCGGTCACTGAGTTGGCGACGCCGCCCAATGGTCTCATTCCGGGCTCCAAATTGTTCGCGACCGAGCGCGGGTTGGTGCTGTGGGGCGTCCGTGATTCGGCCAGCGGGCAAGTGACCGCTGCCCGCTATTCCGTGCAGGACAACAAATGGACGAGGCTGGACTTTCCAACGATGTCGCGTCCACCCAATGAAAGCGGCCTCGACGTCTCGGTCGTGGCGACGGGAACCGAGTTGCTCATTCTCGGTCGAGAGAACCTGTCGCTCGACTTGTCGACCGGCAAGTGGCACCAGGTGGCGGAGATGCCTCGACCGTTTCCGACTTCCGCGTTTGCGTTTTGGACCGGCAGTCAGGCTGTCGTCATCGGCGGGTCGACGCCACCGGCACCGGCGGAAACACCATTCGTGGGCCAAGCGTTCGATCCGATCGCGAACAGCTGGCGCGCCATTGCCACGCCACCTGAGAAGATCCGACTCGTAAACGGTTCGCTCACTTCGGGAGCGGTGCTCTGGACCGGCAAGGAAGCGCTTGTCTTCGCGAGCCGCGATGACGTGACGACCCCGTCGACGGTGCTCTTCCTCACCTATGACCCCGCGACCGACAAATGGCGTGTCGAGTCCTCACCGCTCGACGGCGGCATGCCCGAGACCGGTGCCACCGACGGCCGAACGGCGTACTGGGTCCACAAGTTGACTGCCGCTGCCGGATTGGATCTCGATACGCGGCAGCGCATCGAGGTCCCTTCGCTGCCGATACAGAACGAATCGCGGCTCGCGCTCGTAGACGGCCAGCTTGTCGGGCTCTACGGATCGGCGCCCCTCGTTGTATTCGACGCGGGGACCAAACATTGGCTCGGCGGCTCGTCTATTTCCGGCAAGATTGCAGTGGTCGACGGACGCACCTTGTATGTCATCGACAACTCGAATGCAAAGCCGCGATTCAGCCGAGTCATATCCGGCTGAATCGCGGCGACACTGTCGCAGTCGCTAGCCGACCGCGATGTTCGTGGGGAACGACGTTGCGTCGGGGCGTCGTTCCCGCAGTGCGAGCAACACGCTGACGATACCGATCCAAAGTCCGCCGGCTAGGAACGCGAAGAACCCTAAGGGCGTGATCCCGGCGACGGCGAGAACGATGGCAACCCACCCGAGCCATTTCGGCAGGACTCCGTATCGGGCAATCGCGATGCCTGCGGAGAGGAGGAATATGACCAACCCGACCGCCATCGGCATGAAGTCGTTGTCCCAGAAAGCTTGGAGGGTCTGTACCGACGTCGGCTCGATGTCATCCGCCGCCTCCGCGATCGCGAAGAGAAGCGACACGTCGACCGCCACCCCCACCGCCATGATCGAAGCGCCGGCGAGTACCAGCGACGACAACATGCCGCCGCCACCTTCCGCTTTGTACATCACCGTCCGCAGGTATCCAGCGAAGAACACCAGGACCACTGCCGCGACACCGAGGATCGCCGCGCCCAGGATGATCGAGCCCTTGTTGTCGATGTAGTGGTCGGCTATCTCCTGCGCCGGATGACCCGCATCCTTGGGTTGACCGCCTACGGCGAAGCCGACGATCGCCAGTAGAAGGAAAAGGAGTCCCGTCAACGGAACCAGCCAACGCTTGTTGTTCATTTATGCCCCCTGAGCGCAAGTGCGATGTGCACTCTGTGATCGAAGCGCGCCAGGGCCGATACGTCGAGAGTGCAGCCCTCCCACCATCGGTGTAGCTGACACCCTGAGGACAGGCGTGCCCGCTCCCGCCGTCCTGATCCAGTGAGCCCGGCTGCTCAAGGCCATGCCGGCCCGTGGCCATTACCAAGGTGAGCCGTCAGTTGGACCCGATGGAATGAACCACGTCTCGGCTGCGTCATACTTGGCGGACTGGAGGCGGGCTGTGCGCAAGGCCGGTGTCGGCGGAAACGCGTTGTTTGGCCTCGTGGTGATTGCCGCGCTGACCGTTGCGTCCTGCGGTAGCGACGCGTCAAACGAGGGAACGACGATCAGCGAGTCGAATTCAAATGTCACGACACCGTCGTCCACCGCCCCAGCGTCGAGCACTACGACATCCGTGCCCACGACAACAAGGGCACCGCCATCCTCGGCGACGACGGCCTGCGACATGAACGAATTGGGCGACGCGGCTTCCGTCGCCCTGAGGTTCGCACGGCTGGCCACCTCCGGGTGTCGACTCGAATCCATCGCCGCCGACTATCGCTTTACCGGCCCAGAAGGGGGAACCGAGCCGGCGCCGGACACAGCAGCAAAGCTCTTCGTCAACACCGCTGTCCTACGCGGACTGCCCGCCGTCGCCTCGATTGAACTCGCGCCGAGCGTCGCCGGCGCAGACTCTTCAACGCCTGGTTGCTACTTCGCCGGCGACGTTCACTTCGCGTGCGACATCAGAATCCTCCGCGGAACCGCGTCACCGCTGACGGTGTCTGTCTTTATGATTCCTGATCAAGGGGATCCGCAGCATCAGCGTTACCTCGTCGACGGCTTCTTCTTCTCTCCCTTGCAAATGGCAATCGTGTTCGTCGAGCGAGCGATCCGCGGTGACTCAGTGGAAGACCTCGTGACGACGCAGCTATTCGGTGATTCGTTGGCCACAAGAACTGCCGTCCCCAACCGACCCACTGAGCTGAACGAAAAGGCAAAACTCCTCGCCACCGCCGGACCGGTCACGGTCACGGTCATAGGCCGCCCTGTCGCCCGCACCGAAGGTGGCGTCTTCGACTGTCGATCGGTACTCGGACAAGCCATCGTCGCCTGCACAGTCGACGTCGCACGCGGCGCGTCGGTGTCCACCGTTGCCGTCACGTTGGTCGGCATCGACGATCTGCCGTACAAAATCTCCGAGTTCACAAAGTCTTGAGCGGGTTACCTAGTTGGCGCCAGCGGTACGCGAGCTCGCACTCACCGGTCACCCATGGGAGCCGCGCAGCGCTGGGTACCGTCAGTCCAAGTATCGGCTAAGCGCAGGGAGACTGGCGCGCTGCGATCGCTGCACCCGGCGGGCAAGCGCGAGCGCCCGCGTTGAAAAGACCACACCGTTGGATCTGCGGGGCCGCAACGCCGACTGCCGCCGACGCGACGTTCGGCGACATGTACGCATTCGTGTTGCAATTTTCTCGGAGTGATAGCATAATGCAAGCATGCCCAATGTGTTGGTTCGAGGTTTGCCCGACGACGTCCACGCCGCACTGCAGCGTCGAGCCGAACGTCGTGGACAGTCGCTGCAGCAGTACCTCGTCGGAGAGCTCAGCCGGCTCGCTCAGCGACCCAGTCTCGATGAGGTACTCGATCGGATCGAACGCCGACACGGTGGCCGGGTCGGCCTCGCGCAGGCGGTTGAGGATCTCGTGGAAGAGCGGGGTCGCCGTTGATCGTGGTCGATGCGTCAGTGCTGGCCAACGTCGTCGGCGATGACGGGGCTGATGGGCAACGCTCACGGCGTGCGCTACGCGCGGCGGGCGATCTATCCGCGCCCGATCTTGTTGATGTCGAAACCGTTGCCGTGTTACGCAAACGCTGGATCGCCGGGACGATCACCGCGCGCCGGTTCTCCACCGCAATCGGCGATCTCGAAGCAATGGCGCTGGAGCGGTACCCAACGCTGCCGCTGATGCGGCGCGCCTACGAACTGCGAGCAAACGTGACCGCATACGACGCTACCTACATCGCGCTCGCGGAAGCCCTGCAATGCGAGCTATTGACAGCCGACAATCGACTCGCCAAATCTCCCGGCACCCGCTGCGTCATACGTGTGATCTGATCACCTGTTGACAGGCGTCTGGTGGGCGGATCCCCACAGAGGTCGTCCGCAGGGCACCGCGGCGAAGGGTCTTGGCTGGCGGGGCAGGTTTCGAACCTGCGACCTCCTGATCCAAAGTCAGGCGTTCTGCCAACTGAACTACCCGCCAAAGACCGGCTAACCCTACCGCGACCGGCGACGATACCGGCACCCTTATCGGGGCAGGTTGACCTGCACGAACCGGCTGGACCCGATGACCTTGCCCGTCGAGTCGAGCGCGACGACGCGGTAGCGGGCCGCAGTGATGGGCGTTCCCTCTACCGCCTCGGCGACATCGGTGTGCGTGAGCGTCGTCTTCTGCGCGACCAGCGTTGTCGGCGCGACCGGTGGATACACGGGCTCGGCCGGTGTCGCACCGCTCACCGCTACCGTGCGCACGACCACATATTTCGCCGCGCCGGCGACCGCGCTCCATGACAGTGCCACCTGACTCGACAGCTCGACGCGTTGCGCGCCGAGTTCCATCGAGACGAGCGGACGAGTGGTGGTAGTCGCGGCACGCGTGGTCTCGGGGGCGCGTGTCGTCGCGGGCGCTTCGACGCGCGTGGTGGGAACCGGCTCGACCGGTCGCGGTGCCACTGTCGGCTCGGGTTCACGAACGGCGGTCGGCGCTTGCGTCGTCGTGGGTTGCGTGGTCGCCACCCGTTCGGTCGTCGAGACCGTCGGCTCTGTCCGTGTCGTCGACACGACGACGTCGAGATGATCTGCGACCTCAGGGCCGCGTTCGCCAATCACGACCACGTCTCCCTCGCGGTAGACGTGATCACGAATGCGCACGGACCCTCCGGCGCCGACGACCACAGTCGATCCTTTCGAGATCTTGAGCCCATCGGTGCCGTCGACGAATCGACCGTCGGCCAGTTGAACTTGCACGTTGAAGGGATCGTCGAGCGCGTAGGCAGGCGAGCCGTTGTCGACAGTGACGATGATCGCGCCGACCACGAGAACCAGCGCGGCAAACGCCGGAGCGAACACCATCCGCTTGGCACGCGGGCGACGCTGAGGGTTGAGATGCGGCGCATACTCGGCTCGGGTCGACGCAATCGCATCGAGGCGCTGCGCCAACGAATCGACGAAGTCGCGTGGCGGGCCGACCACGTCGACCTCCCCCATCTCGACCAGCTGGCGGTTCACTTCATACTTGGTGACCATCTCGCCCTCCCCTCTCGTCGATGGCCTTGCGCAGCGCCGCCACGGCCCTGTGCAACGTCACGGCCATCACCGGTTTCGACATCCCCATTGCTCTAGCGGCGTCGTCGTGGCTCAACCCCGACAGGAATCGCAGCGCGATGACCTGTTGATACCGGTCATTGAGATCAGTCATCGCTTCACGGATCACGTCGGTCGAACCCATGCGCTCGATGCGGTCGAATTCGCCGCCGCTGACCGCGTCTGACACGTACATGCGAAAGGCCCGCTGTGCCTTGTGCGACGACGAGCGCCCCTGCTGTCGGTAGTGATTGGTCAGCTCATTCGCGGCGATGCGAAACAGCCACGCCGCGAACCCGCCGCTGCGCCATTCGAAGGTCGGCATGCCGCGCAACGCCCGTTCGAATGTCGTCGATGTGACGTCCTCTGCCACTTGCGTCGATCCGCTGCGTTTGTAGGCGAAGGCGTACACGCGGTTCACGTACCTTCGATAGAGCTCGGCGAAGGCGCGGCTGTCGTGACGTGCCCGTTCGACCAAAGCCCGTTCGTCTGCTTCGGACGCGGTTGATGCGGCAGTCTTCGCTGGGAAGACCACCGCATCATCCGACTCCGTGATCGGCAACGATCCAGCAGACGCCTCGAGCATCACTTCCCGACTGTGGTGGTCGGTTCGGATCCCGCCGGCCGAGTCGTCGTCTCGACTGGCTTGACCGTGGTCGTCGGCGTCTCGTTCGGGATCGTGACCCTTACGCCGTCACTGCCGATGATCACCGCACCGTCACCGTCGACGGCCACGACCGTGTAGACGATGTTCTGACCGCGCTGCACGTTGATGTCGAAGTAGCGCCGCTGCGCACCGGCGGGCACCGTCGTTACCAGTTCGCGAGCACCGTCTCCCACCTTGCGCCAGAGTTGATACGCCCGCACGTTGTCGCGTTCTACCGCGGACCACTCACACACCACGCCGAGCTTCGACTCGATCACACGCGGGACACAGGTCAGCTTGAGCGCCACCGGTGGTACCGGCAGGGCGACCACCATGGTGTTGCTGTAGCCCAACGACACGCCACCCTCACCGACGGCCTCGACCGCGTAGGCATAACGGAGACCGGCCTTGGCGTTGCGCTCTGACCATTCGTGGGTCTCGGTGCGGCCGATGACCTCACGGGCGTTGTCGCCGATGGCGCGCCAGACCTTGTACCCCTTGACTCCGTCGACATTGGGCTCTCCCCAATGGCACACGTTCATGACTGCGTTTTCGACCGATCGGGTGCCACATTCCAGGCGAAGCTCGAAATTCACCGGCTTCGGTTCGACCGGGCGGGTAACCGTGGGCTCAGGGGCCGCTTCGGTGGTCGGCGGGCGCACCGGCTCGGTCTTGGGGGGCTCGGTCGGTTCGGACCGGGTGGTCGTCGCCTCGATGGTGGTCGTCGGCAGATCCACGACCACCACATCGGCCGCGGGCTCGATGTGAGGGCGGCTGACCTGGTTCTGGATCACTGCGCCGGCGGGGATGGTGACGGCGAGCACGGCGATACCGATGCCGCCGGAAAGCAGAGAACGCTTCATCGAGCGGTTCCTTTCGTGTCGGATGTTGATTTGCCCGACAGTGACAACGCCGGCCGCAAGGGCCGATTTCACCTCCCGACTGAGTCGAACGACTCAATTCATACGCGCTAGAAGTTTGGAACCGACCTGATGACCCGCTACCGTGTCGCCCGCGATGGGTTCTCTGGTCAAAAAACGGCGCAAACGAATGCGCAAGAAGAAGCACAAGAAGATGCTTCGTAAGACGCGCTTCCAACGCCGTCGAGCCGGCAAGTAAGCCTGCTTCCGTTACTTCTTTCTTAGCTGACTTCGGCGCGCTTCGGCGCGGCAACGGTGCGCGCCACCACACGTCCTTCACCGGGATGCGCGCCTTCGACGAACCACGTGCTGCCACTGCCCGCCAATTGCGGACGCCGTCCGCTCGCCTTGGCCAGCGCGTCGCGATACTCCTCTAGGCGCGGCTCGACCGCGAGCGCCGCCGGTTCGAGATCGTTGCCGTGCGCGCCATGCGGACCACCGAGCGCATCCCACTTGGCGTACACCGCCGGCGTCGAACAACCGAACGGCGGCGTGAGCAGCGTGTAGGTGCGCACCGCGAACGGCAACGGTTCGACGATCTCACCGATGCCGCGAACCCGGGCGCGGCCACCGACGAGACAGAACGCGACGTCGGCGCCGATCGATGCCGCCTCGATCACGTCGTCATAGCCGGCCCAGCGCAAGATCGCCGCGGCATCGGCCGAGCCACCGCCGAGCCCGGCGCCGGCGCGAATTCGTTTGTGCACGCGCACGTTCGCCCGCCGGTTGCAAAGCCGCAGCGCGCGGCGCACGAGGTTGTCGTCGCCGTCGTCGACCGGCATGCCCTCGCCACTGGCTTCGTCGACGATCTCCAGGGCGTCGCCCTCGCTGACGAACAACGTGTCGACGACGTCGAGCGTCACCATCTCCGCGTCGATGAGGTGAAAGCCGTCGGCGCGCACGCCGACCATGCGCAGCGACACCGTCAGTTTCGCGGGAGCGACGAAGACCGTCACGGCAATCGCAGCGCGGAACGCACGTCGTCGGGTGTTGCCGGCTCACGACCCGCAGCGCGGCACATGCGGACGACCTCGGCCACGACCTCTGCATTCGTGGGTGAACCGAGCTCGAGATAGGGATAGTCGCCGAGGCCGATGGAGATATGGCCGCCCATCTCGACGGTCGGTGTCACCAGCTTCAACAAGTTGCCGCCGAAGAGCCCCACCGACCACGCCATCGAGCGCTCGGGCAGGAATTCGACCATCGCCTGCAGCCCCCGCAATGTGCCGGGGTGCGTCGACAACCAACCGTCGGACAACGTGATCTCCGCGAGCGCGGGTTCGGGCAGCACGCCCATGTCCATGAACGCGCCGAGCAACCGCGCGCTGCCGACCGTCCACAACACCGCCTGCACCGCAACACCCGCACCGCGAATGCGATCGATCTCGTGGCGCAGGCCTTTGACGGTCGTGCGGTATACGAGCTCTTCGTTGCGGAACGTCTTGGACGCCCGGTCGTACGGATCGATGTTGAAGCTGCCGAGGTCGACGGGTGCGATGTCGGGACGCGTCGTCGGATCGGATGCGAGCTCGGGAATGTGCGCGACGCGGACTTCGGGATCAGGGATCGTCGACGCGCCCAATGTCGGGTTGATCAACACGTCGCACGCGGCGCGAATCTCTTTGATCACGGCGGCGTAGTCGACGACATCCCATGACGCCGCGCCCGTGTCGGCATTGCGTGCGTGGTAGTGCACCACCGACGCGCCGGCCTCGCGGCAACGAGCAGCGTCCTCGGCGATCTCGACCGCTGACCACGGCACGTGGGGATTGCGATCCCGCATCGTGTACTCGTTGCAGCGCACCTCGATCATGACCTTGCCCTCGAGCGCATCAGTGGCCATCAGCTCTCCCCCTTCACCGGATCCGGTGCGGCGACGATACGCGCCAGACGGCACCAACCGGCAACGTCGATCTCCTCGGCCCGCTGTTCTGGGCGGATTCCGGCGGCAACGAGGTCGTCGACGGTCACCACACCGGCCAGGGATCGTCGCAGCATCTTGCGCCGCTGGCCGAAACCGGCCCGCACCAAGGAGAACACCTGCGCGACGTCGACGTCGCACGCAGGCGCGGCGCGGCGCGTGATGCGAACGATCGCCGAGTCGACATTCGGACGCGGTACGAACACATCGGGCGGAACAGTCGCAACGATCTTGGCGTCGGCCCAGAACGCAACCTTGACCGATGGGATGCCGTACTCGTCATCGCCGACATGAGCGACCAGTCGTTTGGCCACTTCTCGTTGCACCATGACGATCATACGATCGATACCCGGCACCTGATCGAGTAGATCCGCGATGAGTGGCGTCGCAATGTTGTAAGGAAGGTTCGCGACCAACGCAACGTGATCATTCGGCGCAACCACCGATGACCAATCGACGCGCATCGCGTCGGCCTCGATCACTTCGACGCGCTCGCGGTCAACGTTGTCGCGGAGCTTGTTCGCCAACAGCGAATCGACCTCGATGGCCGTCACGAATGCACCGGCTTCGGCGAGCGCCAATGTCAGCGAGCCCAAACCGGCACCGATCTCGATCACTCGGTCGCCGGGCGCGATCTCGGCGAGACGCGCGATGCGCCGCACCAGATTTGGGTCGGCGACGAAATTCTGGCCGAGCGACTTGCGCGGTCGGACACCGATCTCCGCGAGCATGCTCTGGATCTCGCGACGCGAGTACGTCATCTGCAGCGGGTGCCCGCCATCACGGCAGTTGCGCGCCGCAGATGGGCCAGGGCGACTTCCCTCGCATCTCGTAGAGCGTGTACGCCATCGCGTCTTGGTCGACCGACGCCGCAGTCGCCGGATCGACTCCGATGAGTCGGGTCAGCGATGGTGCCGAACCGGCGATCGTGTTCCAGGTGCCCTGCACGAACTGGTAGGCCCCTCGATAGGCGCCGCCCGAACTGACCGCGTGGTAATTGTTGCCCGACTCGCACATTCGCAGTTGGAGCCACATCTCGCCGGTGGTGCCCCCCGGCATCGCCCGGGCCGCGCCGGCGGGTGGGGCCGGGACGGCGGTGGTCGTCGGTGCCTTGGTCGTGGCGACCGTGGTCGTCGGCTTGGCGGTCGTCGTCGGCGCCTTCGTCGTCGTCGGTGCCTTGGTCGTCGGAACTGTCGTCGTCGGCGCCTTGGTGGTCGGTGGCTTGGTCGTCGCGACGGTCGTCGTGGGCGCCTTGGTCGTCGTCGGCGCCTTCGTCGTCGTCGGTGCGAGCGTCGTCGTCGTCGTGGTGGTCGCGGCCGCGGCGGCGGCCAACTCGGCCTGTAGCTGCTCGTCTGCGACCGCGGTGCGCAAGTCGTTCCACGCAGTGGCGCGGTCGGCGAGCAATGCATATCCGGTCGCGCCGGGGTCACCGGGCGCGTCGACGCGCTCGGTGCCGGCTGATGCGTCCGGCTCACCGGCTTGAATCCACAGCGGGATCGCCGCGATCGTCAATGTGATCGCAAGACCAAGCCGCCACCGACTCATCCGTGGTGGTGCTTCGTTCGGCTGCGCATATGCAGCGAACTCAGACTGTCCCTCCAGAGTCGCCCCTCCGGTTCAAGTGCACTGACTCGCCCTAGTCAGCCACGCCGGACAGCTCAGGGAATGAACCGCCCGGTCGAGGCGTAACCCTAGGTGGTGGCTGCGCCGTAACGCAACCGCAACGTTGGTCGAGGCTAGCCCGCGGCCGGGTCGAGAGCGTAGAACGCGCAAGCATTTGCCCAGGTCATGGCCTCGATATCGGCAACTGGTCGGTCCTTGAGAGTGGCAATTGCCGCACCGACCAACGGCACCCAGGCGGGGCGATTGGGCCGGCCCCGGTGCGGTACGGGGGCCAGGTAGGGCGAATCGGTCTCGACCAGGAGGCGCTCGAGATGGGTCTGCGTGACGGCGGCGCGCACGTCGTCGGCGGTCTTGAACGTAACGATGCCACTGATCGAAAGAAAGGCACCGCGCTCAGTCGCGGCCGCGGCTTGTTCGGGTCCACCGGTGAAGCAATGGAACACCGTGCGGCGCGGCATACCTTCGCGATCGAGGATGCGAAACGTGTCGTCCCACGCGTCGCGTGTGTGAATCACGAGTGGCAGATCGCGCTCGTGGGCGAGTGCGATCTGCGCCGCGAAGACCGATTGCTGTACGTCGCGCGGCGAATGGTCGTAGTGGTAGTCGAGCCCTGCTTCACCGACCGCGACGACCTTGGGATGGTCGAGCAGCGCGGCAATGCCGTCGAGACCCTGCGACGCGTCGTGCGGATGCACGCCTGCGGTTGCCCACACGTTGTCGTTGGCCTCGGCCACTCGCGTCGCGATCAGCGAGTGCTCGAGGTCGGTGCCGACGGTGATCAGTGCGGCCACGCCTGCCGCGCGCGCCTCTGCGATCGCGTCGTCATCGTCAACGCGCAGATGGCAGTGGTTGTCGATCCACGCCACGCAGTGCTCAGCCCTTGAGCCGCGGAAACAGCGGCTGCGCCGCCGCCACCTCGAGCGCGCCCGGGTAGCCGCCCCACTGGGCCGCCAAGGGCAACCGCTGGTCGAGCACCGAACCGGCCAGGCCGATGCGCCGCCAGATGGCGTCGCACGCGGTGGGCATGGCAGGGCTGGCCAGTATGGCGACGATCCGAAGGGCCTCGAGCGCGTCGCCCATCACTGCATCGACCGCCGCGCCGGGCTCCATCTTCCAGGGCTCGTTCGTCTGCAGGTAGTCGTTGGTGGCGCGGATGATGCGCCACGTGGCCTCGAGGGCAACGGAGGGTTGGGTGTCACGCCAGGCCTCGACGACATCGCCGTAGACCTCGGCCACGATCGGGCCGAGCGGCGAATCGGCGCGCGGTGCCGGGCCGATGCCGCCGCATTTCGTACCGACGACCGTGCTGACTCGCTGCAACAAGTTGCCGAGTTGATTGGCGAGGTCCGCGTTGTAGCGGGCAATCATGCCTTCGAACGAGAAGTCACCGTCAGGGCCGAATGGCGTGTCACGCAAGAAGTGGTAGCGCACGCCGTCGACGCCGAACGTCTCGATGAGATCGCCGGGCGCAATCTGGTTGAGGCGCGTCTTTGACATCTTTTCACCGCCGACTAACAGGTAGCCGTGGACGCGCAGTCGGGGCAACGGCTCGATGCCGGCCGCCATGAGCATCGCCGGCCAGTAGACGCCGTGAAAGCGCAAGATGTCCTTGGCCAGCAGATGCGTCGTGGCCGGCCACCACTTGGCGAAGCGTTCGTCGTCGGACGCATAGCCGACGGCGGTGGCGTAGTTGATCAAGGCGTCGTACCAGACGTAAAAGACGTGAGCGTCGTCCCAGGGCACGGGTACGCCCCACTTGAGGGAGCTGCGCGTGATCGACACGTCTTCGAGACCTTGCTTGACGATGCCGATCGCCTCGCGGCGCTTGCCATCGGGTTGGATGCCGTCGGGGTCGTTCTCGTACCACTCGAGAAGCCGATCGGCGAAGGCCGACAGGCGGAAGAAGTAGTTGTCCTCTTCGAATTGCTCGACCAGCGTGCCGTGTACCGGGCACTTGCCGTCGACGAGGTCGCTCTCGGTGTAATAGGCCTCGCAGGCAACGCAGTAGAGGCCTGAATAGGTGCTCTTGTACACGTAGCCGTTGTCGTAGCAGCGCTGCAGCAACGCCTGCACGGCGGCGTAGTGACGGGGCTCGGTCGTTCGGATGAAGTCGTCGTTGGAGATGTCGAGCTGGCGCCATGCGTCGCGGAAACGCTCGCTGGTGTTGTCGGCCTGCTCGAGGGGGGTGAGCCCGTGGGCTTCGGCCGCCCGCTGGATCTTGAGCCCGTGCTCGTCGGTGCCGGTGAGAAAGAAGGTCTCGTCGCCGAGTAAGCGGTGCCACCGCGCGAGCGCGTCAGCCGCAACGGTCGTGTAGGCATGACCGATGTGGGGCGCGTCGTTGACGTAGTAGATCGGGGTGGTCACGTAATAGCGAGACACGGGAGCCAGCCTACCGAGCGCCGCAACCTGCTCCCGACGCTATTCGCGACCGACCGACCCGCCAGGCACGCGTCTACATCGCCCTGAGGGTGCGCACCGACCCGCCGCCGTCGCCGCGGTCGTCCTCGTCGCGCTCGAGACCGACCGCGGACTGGAGGGCGTCGATGCGATCGAGCTCGCGCTCGAACTGGCGCCGCCGGGTGCCGTCGAGATCGTCGAAGGCCCGCTGTGACGCGGTGAGCGACTTGCCGACCCTGTCGACCTGTTCGGAGAACTTGTCCCACTGCTTGCGGAACCGAGTGAGGCAGGTGAGGATCTCGCCGCTCGTACGCTCGAGTTGGAAGTTGTCGACGGCCTGACGAACCACGGCGAGCACCGCGAACAGTGTCGTCGGCGAACACATGACGACCTTTTCGGCCATGGCGCGGTCGAGCAACTCGGAGTCGTTTTCGTGGATGAACGAGTAGACGCTCTCGTTAGGGATGAACAACAACACGTGGTCGACGGTGCGCTCGGGATCGATGTAGTCGCGCGTCGTGATCTCTTTGACGCGGCTACGCACGTCTCGTTGGAACGCGCTCAGCGCGCTCGAGCGGTCGCTGTCGCTGGCGGCGTCGAGATAGCGCAGATAGTTGTCGATCGGGAACTTGACGTCCATGTTCATCTCGAGGCCTTTGGGCAACAAGAACGTGAAGTCGGGAACGCGCCCTCCGACCATGGCCACCTGGCGCCGGTAGTTGACGCCCTCGACCATGCCGGCGGCCCGCAAGACATCGGCGGCCATGCGCTCGCCCCATTGGCCGCGGGCGCGGGAGTTGGCGAGCGCTTCGCGCAAGCCGCTGGTCGTGCGCGACAACTCGCTCGTCACCTTGGTCGCCTGCTCTAGTTTGCTCACGACCTCGCCGTGCTGGCGGGACCGCTCGCTCTGGAGCTCGGTGACGAGCGTGCGCAGCTGCACCAGCTCGGCATTGATGCCGCTCGCCCGCTCCTCGAAGGACTGGCTGCGTAGCTCGATCTCTTTGGAGCCGAGCTTCATGCGATCGTCGAGGCGGGCCCCGGCGACCTTGACCGCGGTGTCGACAGCGGCACGGACCGTGAGGTCGCGATCGGCCGTCACGGCGGCGGCAGTCGCGCCGCGCTCGGCCAAGACCGCAGTAACCGCCGAAGACACCGCGGCCTCGAGCATCTCGTCGGCATCGCCTTGTGCGCCACGACCGAGCCACCACCCGACGGCGACGCCGGCCGCGGCGGCGCAGAGGGCAACGAGAAGGAGGAGGAGGAGCGAAAGGGTGTTCGTCGACATGGGCCCCAGTATGAGACGGGGGTGTGACAACGGCAGGGATGCTCGCCCTGTCGGGAGCCTTAGAAACGCACGTAAGCCCTGGTCGCCTTAGGTGCGTGGGGTACGAACAACAGCCGCACACGAGCGTCGGGGCGCGGCGACGGGTCGGGGCTGACCTCGACGATCTGCGGTGTGAGCACCGGCGGATCGAGCACCTCGCGTACCCCCGAGATGGCCGCGTGCAACGCGCCCGCCACCAGCGCGCCGCGCCAACCGCCCACCGCGCCCACCGAGCGGCGCGTCTGCTCTCGGTCGATCGCCCACAGCGTGGGTTGGTCGTACACGTCCTCGAGAGCCATCTCGCGTGCCAGCTTACGCCCCCGAGGTTGCTCGCCTACCAGGCGTCGATCGGGCGCGTCGGGCGGACGCGGTCGATCGACTGCGGCGGCACCAGTTCGAGCGAACGGATCAAGAGCCCGCGCGTGTCGGCCGGGTCGATGACATCGTCGATCGCGAACTTGCCCGCGAATGCCAGCGGCGAATGGTCGTCCTTGATCTGCGCAAGATGATCGTCGAGCGACGACGCGCCTTCGCCTTGTTGTTGCTGCATGATCGTCGCCGCCCCTTGATGACCCATCGATCCGAACTCGGCCGAGGGCCACGCGGCGAAGACGACGGGATCGAACGGCCGCGTCCCCATCGCGAAGTAGCCGAGACCGACCGCTTTGCGGACCACGATCGTCATGATCGGAACTGTCGCATGGGCGAGCGCGAGGATCGGCCGGCTGGCATGGCGCACCAGACCACTTCGTTCGGCGTCGCGGCCCACGAGGAATCCGGGCGTATCGACGAAGAAGACGACGGGCAACCGATGCGAGTCGCACAGCTGCACGAAGCGCGCCATCTTGTCCGATGCCGCAGCGTCGAGCGCGCCCGCGAGCCAACGGGGTTGGCTGGCGACGATGCCGACGGAACGACCGCCGATGCGCGCCAGCACGGTGAGGACATTCGGCGCGAAGGCCGGACGCAATTCGAGCGCGACGTCGGCATCGACCACGCCGGCGAGCACGTCGTGCATGTCGTACGCGACGCGCGAGCTCTCGGGCACGACATCTCGCAGTGTCGCCGGATCGCGCGACGGCGCGATCGTCTCGGTGATCGGCACGCTGACGAGATCGAGATACAGGCGCGTCAGCTCGATGGCGTCTTCGTCGCGGTCGACGACGACGTCGACCGCGCCGACCTCTTCGTGCAACGCGGCGGGACCGATGTCGTCGGCCGTGACGTCCTCGCCGGTCGACGCTTTGACGAACGGCGGCCCGGCGATACCCATCGCGGCGTCGCGAGTCGCGATGATGACATCGCACAGCCCGGCAAGCGCGGCGTGCCCGGCGAAGCTTCGTCCGGGCACGATCGCCACGAGTGGCACACGGCCCGACAACTTCGCGACCGCGGCGAAGGACATCACGCGCCGCCCATAGTTGCCGATCGACATCTCTTGCGGACGCGCCCCCGCGCCTTCCGCGATGATCACCAACGGCCACGCATGCTTGTCGCACAACTCGAGGATGTGGTCGAGCTTGGCGTGGCTCACGACCCCTTGGCTACCGCCGAGCAACGTGTAGTCATACGAAACGACGGCGGTCGGTCGCCCGTCGATCGTGCCCGCCCCTGTCACGATGCCGTCAGCGGGCGCGTCGAGCTCGGCGGCGGCGGGCCGCGCCAGCTGGCCGTGCTCTACGAACGTGCCGTCATCGAACAGGTCGGCGACGCGCTCGCGCGCGGTGAGATGGCCGCGCCGGCGCTGCTTGGCTACTGCGTCGGGGCGGGCATCGTCGAGTGATCGCGCTCGCAGCTGCTCGACGTCGTGGCGATCCACCGAATCAACCGAGCCTGTTCGCGAGGTCGTAGGCGCGTCGCTTGCCCACCGCGAGCTCATCGACCACCGCCATCACCGCGTCACGCTTGGTGGAGCCGCTCTCGATGTGCCCGCGCAGTGCCGCCACGAGATCGTCATCGGACGGACCGTCGACGCGCGACGCGCCTTCGATGACGATGACGAACTCGCCGGGTGGTTCGGCCTCGGCCCACTGCGCGGCGTCGGGCAACGTGCCCCGCCACACCTCTTCGTGCAGCTTGGTCAGCTCGCGCGCGACCGCGACGCGGCGGGTCGACCCGAGCGCGGCCGCGAGATCGCGCAGGGTCGCAAGGACTCGATGCGGCGCCTCGTAGACGATCGCCGTGCGCTCCTCCCGCAACAGGGCATCGAGACGCGCCGCCCGTGCGGCGCCCTTGCGCGGGAGGAACCCCTCGAAGACGAAACGAGCGGTGGGGAGACCGCTCAACACGAGGGCCGCAATCGCGGCGGACGGACCCGGTGCGATCTCGACGCGGTGGCCTTCGTTCGCAGCTGCCCGCACGAGGCGTTCGCCCGGGTCGGAGATGCCGGGGGTGCCGGCATCGCTCACGACGGCGACGCGCTGACCTTCGTCGAGTCGGCGCAGCACGTCACGGACCGACGCGGCCTCGGTGTGGTCGTTCACGACGATGAGCGGAGGGCAGCGCACGCCGGAGTGCGACAGCAGCGCCCGAGTGCGCCGGGTGTCTTCGCAGGCAATGGCGTCGGCCGCGTTGAGCTCAGCCACGGCGCGCGCCGAGAGGTCGCCCAGATTGCCGATCGGCGTGGCGATGAGGACGAGCGCAGGACGGCCGGTCACGACCGCACCTCGACCTGGTCACCGACGCGGACGCCCCACCGGTCGAACGCCCCGGCCTCGGCCTCGATCACCGCGCGAGCACGCCACCGCGGCAGTGTCATGCGATGCGGGCGCAGGTCGATGATGTCGAGCACATAGAGGTCCGCGTCGCAGAACGCGACGTCGATCGGGAACCGCATCCCGAACGAGTGCACCGAACGCGCCGGACGCAATAACAAGGCGCCATCGATGCCGTTACGGCCCAATAGACCCTTGGCCCGCGTGCGATACGCCTCGGCGATCTCGACGCTGGCGAGCACCCTTCCGTCGGCCACCAACCAGGGCATGGCGGGATGGTACCGCGGCCGACGATCCGCGCCGCGGTCACGACCGCATGTGTTGACTGAGATCGCCGACCTGATCGCAAACGATGCGGCGCGCCCGGAAACGCCACTGCGCGTCGATGACCTCGTAGCGATCGTGATAGCCGCCGCACGCGACCAACTGCAGCGGCAACGCAGTCGTCTGCTGCGTGACCGCGAAATACGACCGGGCGATCGCCGTGTGCCCCGCGGAGTCGACCTCGACGAATATGTTGGAGATGAAGTGCCGGGTGCCGGTCACCCCGCCTCGAGGATCGAGCGCCACGATCGAGCGATAGAGGCCCGCGACATCGCGGGCGCCGCTCGCGTGGCGACCGCTGTGGGGACCACCTTCGATCGTCACGTTGCCGTGAGTGAACAGCTCACCGAGGGTCTCGAATGCGCCGCCGTCGAGTGCCTCTGTGTAGAGAACCATGACGTTCTCGATGGCGCCGCGTGCGTTCGTGTCGTTCATTGCCATTCCGTCGGTCGTAGAGAATGCATCAGCCCATCGTCGTAGCGTTCACGCAACGCGATCGCCACGGACATCCACGACGCGATGCCTTCTTGCTCCATGAGCGAGAACCACGGAGCCTCGTAGTTCTCGGGCATCGTGTCATAGCCCTTTTCGAGCGCCCAGATGCTGATGCACTCGTGGTTCTTCCAGTTGGTCGTATAGGTGCCGATCCACCGACGACCGTGGTTGATGGCATAGGGCGCCCAGAGCCGACCGATGTTCTCGGCATAGTCGTGCTCTTTGTCGGGCTGCGCCGTGATCCACTCGTGGACGCACACGTCGAGCGAAAAGCCGTCGGCCTGGATATCGGCGAGGGTCGGGGTCTTCTTCGACGGCGTCAGGATGCGCCCTTCTCCCTTCGCCGCAAAGCCGGCAGTCGCATTGCGCCACTCACGGAACTTGGGGGTGCGGACGCGATCGCGATACTGCGCGTTGGCGACCTTGGCGTAGTGCCCGATGTCGTCGACCTCCCACAGCCAGATCGCCATGGGCCAGGGCAGCGAGATGGCGACGGTCTCCCAAACGTGCACGAGCCGTGCGCCGAGGTCGACCATCAACGGTTCGTAGTCGTTCTCGAAACGGGCGAGGAAATCGTCGGTCTTACCCGGCAACAACTCGAGTTGTTCGTGGATGTAGATCACCGCGCCACAGTAGTTGGCGGCGGGCCTTAGGCTTCGCGGCGCACGCCCGGGAGGTGGCTGAATGCGCGGTCGTAGATTCGGATGCTCGCTCTTGATCGTCCCGGCGCTCGTCTTGGCCTCCGCGTGTGGCGACGACGGCGGCACCTCGGTTTCACCGGCCGCCGTCCAGATCGTCGACAACGCCTTCTCCCCCGGCACGCTGCGCGTCAAGGCGGGCACCACCGTCTCGTGGACGTGGGTGGGTGAAAATACGCACTCCGTCGTCGGTACTTTCGACGGGCAGGACTACAACTCGGGCGACCACACTCGGGCCGACGGCGTCACCGCGACCCATCAGTTCGCCTCCGCCGGCACTTACGAGTACGTGTGCGGTTTTCACGGCGGATCGATGAGAGGAACGGTAATCGTCGAGTAGCGACCGCTAAGAGTGGCGCCCCGTTTGCCGACTGGTGCTACAGAGACGGCCTCGCGAGGAGGACTCGATGATGCAACGCCAGAACGAGACGGCCGAACCGACCTGGCCCGAGCGACTGCGGCAACTCCACGAGCTGCGCGACCCCCTGTTCCGGCGCATCGGCGCGGCGCACGAAGAGGGCGACTACGAGACCCGTGATCGACTGTGGCATGAGGCCGAGTCACTCCGGCGCGAGCGCGGGGTGCGCTGAAGTTCCTCGAAGCCGGCCTCTCTCTCGCCGCCCGAAGGTTTCGTCGGCAGCAATCGGGGTTATCAAAGAGGTGCCCCGCGATGGGGCGAACTGAGAAGCCCTGCAGCGGTCCCCACCCCAGCAGGGCTTCTTAACGTTTTGGGGGCTGCCATACTTGTGACTTCGTATCGCGCCCGGAGGACGTCCGATGAGCAGACCCGAGGTTCACGAAGGCGACAAGGACAACCGGGATGTGCGCCTTCTTCAGCAGATGTTGCGCGACCTCAACTATCCCGTCGGCAACATCGACGGTGATTTCGGTCCGATCACCAGAGCCGCGCTGACGAGCTATCAGTCCGATCATGCCATCGGCGACATGCCGGGGGTATGCGGCGCGAACACATGGGCGGCGCTCGAAGCGCAATTCGGCGACCTCGACGGGCTGCGATCGGAGGACAGCGTCAAGGCCTATGTGAAAGACGTGTACGGCACCGCTCATTCTTCGATGGATCCCGAGGAGCAATTGGCGAAGCTGGCGGAGGCGTCCAATGCACAACTCGCCGCTGCCGGTGTCCCCTACGTGCCGATCTCTTTCGGTGACGCCGGCACCAATTTCGCTGTGTTCTCTTGGTGGGATTGGGATGTCAAGGTCAACCGCGACAAGTACGTGCAAGCGCAAGAAGCGGGCAACGCCGCGGAGAACATGGACACCATCTATCACGAGTCGCGTCACGGCGAGCAGTGGTGGAACATCGGCCGTCTTCTCGCCGGGCTTTACAGCATGGACGGCGCGGCAATCAACACGCAGACGAGCTTGAAACTCGAGATCGCGAACGCCGCCGCGCAACAGCCCATCTTGCAATCCAACGCGCAGACCGACGCGGCGTTGCGATGGTACGAGCAGACCTACGGCGGATCACCGTTGCCGGCTGGCGCCGACCCTCCCCGCGAAGCCGACGCAGGGGCAGCGGGCGGCAGCGTGAAGCGCGCCGTCAAAGAGTATGTGGATGGAGGTCGCGCCGCGGGCCGGCAGATCCTGCGCCGCGACAGCGAGGAAGCGAGTGAGATCCGCTACCTGCAGGAGTTGCTGAAGTTCCACAACATCGACCCGGGCAAGATCGACGGCGACTTCGGCCCCATCACCGAAGGCGCCGTGAAGACCCTGCAGAGCTCGCGCGGGATCACCAGCGATGGCGTCGTGGGCAAGGACACCTGGGAAGCACTCATCCCCTGACAACCGTCGCAACAACCGAATCGCAGGTAGTCGAACGTGACTGACGTCGACAACACTGATGCGTGACCCGATCGGGTGGGCAGTCCCGGCGACTCGTCGGGGAATTGGGTCATTCGGCCCAGTGTGCGGGGCGTGCCAGCGGGTAATCCCTGCGCAGCCGGCGCACGAAAGGACTCCCGATGACAACCACTCTTCTTCGCGAAGTGCCAGCCCTTCAAGACAAATCACGGCAAGATAGCGACCTGCGACTCGTCGAACTCGTCATGAGCCTCAGCGGATGCACCGCACGAAGAGCAATCGACCTTGTGCAGAGCGACAGCAACGGAACACCGTTGCATCGCGTCGCTCTCGCACTCGTGACCATCCGTGCCGCTTCCAATTCATCGACGACGTCAGGTGGATGACATGTCACAGCACGCACCGCGCTCGATGAGAATCGTCGCGCTCGAAATAGGCGTAGGACTCGTCGGAACGACGGCCACGCTCCTGCTGCGCCGTGTGGCGGCGCACCGAAACGACGTCGATGTCGAGTCGTGTATGGCCAACCTCTACCGCCTCGACGAGATGTCGTTGAACTAGCCGGCTCGACCTCGCGCATTGGGCCGATGGCGCAGATGCGTCGGCGTTTCCTACGATGGAGCAGCCGCCGCCGAGCGGCGCGAGGCGAAAAGCGATTACGTGCACCATCACGAAACCAACGGGCCGAACGAATGCGTCGTGCTGCACATCGAACACGACGATGCCATACGGCGCCTAGTGGAAGGCGCGCTCGATTCGCGAGCCGATATCAGACTCGTATCGGCCTCGCGTGGAAAGTTGGGGCTCGCACTGGCCCGATTGCACCAACCCACGATCGTGATCTTGGACATGGGGCTGCCGGACATCAACGGCGCCGTGGTGCTCGATTTTCTCCGTATCGACCCGCTGACGCGCATGGCTTCGGTGATCGTGGTCAGCAGCGAACCAGCGGACGGGCACATACAGCAGCTCCTCGAGTCCGGCGCGCTGGCGTATGTCATCAAGCCGTTCGAAGCGCGTGACCTCTTCGCTGCCATCGACAAACTGATCGTGGCACCAGACGAGCAAGCGAGCCGAACCCGATACGGCGCACTGGTACCCGTGCTGCCACAAGTCGCGATGACGCCCTCGAGCGTGGTGGCCGACTTGCTCCACGCAGCGCTCGGTGCGACAACACGAGCCGTCGAACAGGCGCACGGCTTACTCGAACTGCTGCTGCCGCTCTGAGATCGTTCGATCAGCACATCGATTTTCAACGCTGCGTACTCGAGTCGACCAGCTAACGTCACCGTGCCGGTACCTCTCGCTATAGGTGCCGACCGGGCCCCGGGCAGCAGCTACTGTGCCGGGGCCACACAACCCGCCGGCTAGACGTTGAAGCGGAACTCCATCACGTCGCCGTCAGCGACAACGTAGTCCTTGCCTTCGCTGCGTACTTTGCCCTGCTCGCGTGCGAGATTCCACGAACCGATGGCAAGTAGTTCGTCCCACTGAATCGTCTCGGCGCGGATGAAACCGCGCTGGAAGTCGGTGTGGATCACGCCGGCACATTCAGGTGCGCGCATGCCGGCGCGGAACGTCCATGCCCGCGACTCCTTTTCACCGGTCGTGAGATACGTGCGCAAACCAAGAGCTCGATACGCGGCGCGGACGAAGCGCGGCAGTGCGCCTTCGCCCAACCCGAGCGCGTCGAGCATCTCGGCCCGATCGGCTTCGTCGAGTTGCGACGACTCCGCTTCGAGTTGCACGCACATGCCGACCACGATTTCTTCGTCGTCGCTCGCACCAATGGCACCCATGAGCTCGCGTCGCACTGGCCCGATCACCGACTCGACGTCGGCGAGTTGATCTTCGCCGATGTTGACCACGGCCATGACCGGTTTGTTGGTGAGGAAGAAGTAGGGCTTGAGCAACACGCGCTGATCGTCGGTGAGATCGCCGCGATAGATCGGCGTACCTGCAGCGAGCAGTTTGACCGCACCCTCGAGCGCGACGACTTCGTCGGCAATCGACTTGTCCCCCTTGGCCGCCTTGCGCCGCTTGTCGACTTGCCGCTCGGCCGAATCGAGATCGGCGAGCGAGAGCTCGACCTCGAGCACCGCGAGCGCATCGAGCGGATCGGTGGGCCCGGGCACATCGGGGTCGGTGTGCGCCCGCAGCACATAGACGATCGCATCGACTTCTCGAATGCCGGCGAGAAATCGGTTGCCCAAACCCTCACCTTTGTGGGCGCCCTCGACCAAGCCGCCGATGTCGGTGAACTGAACCGTGGCGGGCACGACATTGCGCGACTTGGACATCACGGCGAGCTCGTCGAGGCGGTGGTCGGGCACTCTCGCGACGCCCACGTTGGGATCGACGGTGGCGAATGCGTAAGGCGCCGCCAGAGCGCTGCCGCCTGACAGCGCGTTGTACAGCGACGACTTGCCTGCATTGGGCAGGCCGACGAATCCGAAGCGTTCCACGAAGGAGCGAGGCTACCGGGAGCTACGCTGAACTCCGTGCAAACTCCACGTGCGCGAGCCAATGCTGCGCTGCTGCAGGCCGTCTACTACCTCGATCGTGAACTCGCTCCGTCGACCAAAGTCCGCGCGTTCATCCGCGCGTTGGGCACAGTCGACACGCTGTCCGACGACGAGCTGGTCGAGCGCACCAACAGCCAGAGACTGACCGAGCTCGAAGGCATCGGTCCGAGCACCGGCGAAGTGATTGCCGATGCGGTGCTCGATCACCCGTCGTCATATCTGGCCAAGCTCGAGGCTCGCACTCGCATACCGATCGGCGCGGGCGAAGAGATTCGCGATGCGATCCGGGGCGACTGCCACCTCCACTCGGTGTGGAGCGATGGCGCGGCGCCGGTCGCCGCGATGGCCGAGGCAGCGCGAGCGCTGGGCCATGACTACATGGTGCTCACCGACCACTCCGCGCGATTGACCATCGCCCACGGTCTCGACGAGGCACGGGTGCGCAAGCAACTCGACGAGGTCGCCGCGGTCAACGCCCAGATGGCTCCGTTCCGGGTGTTGAGCGGTCTCGAGGTCGACATCCTCGAGGATGGGACGCTCGATCTCCGCGACGATCTGTTGGCCGAGCTCGACATCGTGGTCGGCAGCGTGCACAGCAAGTTCCGCATGCCTCGCGAAGAGATGACGCGCCGCCTGGTGATGGCCATTGCCAGCCCGCACGTCGACATGATCGGCCACATCACCAACCGCAAGGTCGCCGGCGGCGGCCGCGACGGGTCGGTCTTCGACGCCGAGATCGTGTTCGCCGCGTGCGCCCGATTCGACACCGCGATCGAGATCAACTGCCGGCCCGAGCGCCAAGATCCTCCCGAGGACCTCGTGACCCTCGCCCGCCAGTGGGATCTCAAATTCTGTATCAACACCGACGCCCATGCGCCGGGCCAGCTCGAATGGCAGCCCTACGGGTGCGACAAGCTGGCCCAACTCGAGATCGGGCCCGAGTCCGTCATCAACACCTGGTCCGCCGACGAGCTCGTCAGCTGGGCCAGTTCGCGATGAGCGGCGCCAGGCCGTAGGATTGGTCACCATGTCGAAACACACGCAGAAGCGCAAGAACAAGGCCCGCAAGTCCAAAGCCAATCACGGCACCAAGCCCAACGCGGGCAGGGGCTGAGGCACTTCTTCCCCATCGGTGGGCATCAGCTATGGGCCATGCTCGCGCGGCTGACCCTCGACGCAGTCTTCCGGCAGAGTGATACGTCCGCGATCGGGCTGTCGGCACCTCTCGATGCCGAACGCGGTCGGGCCCGACCGCATCGTGTGGGGCACCGACTCGACCGGCTACCCCACCCTCAACCCCGAAGTGAAACGCATGGTGCTCGGGTTGAACGCGGCCCACTTGTTCAACATCGACCCCGCAAGGTCTCGCTGCGCCGGGAGCGGCGCCTGACCTCGATAGTGCATGGGCCGACCACCCGCCGTGAACTTGGCGCCCTGTTGCGCTCACCCACTGCTGCATTGTTGTGACGTATTCGTTGCGCTTCACGCATTCGGCGGTGACCGCGCGGTAGGTTCTCGGCTCACAGGCGGGTTTTCACCCGCACAACAGTGGAGGGACCACATGCGCAAGAGGCGCCTATCTCTGTTCGTCGCGTTGCTGGCAATGTTTGCCATCGTCGCCGCGGCTTGCGGAGACGACAGCTCATCGTCCAGCACGACCACGCCGGGCGCCGACGCGTCAGCGTGCGCGGCGACGCCCGAAAAGGGCGATCCTGCAGGCAAGAAGGTCGGCCTGTTGTACGACGTCACCGGCCGCGGTGACCAGTCGTTCAATGATTCCGCGGCGTGCGGCCTCGACAAAGCAGTCAAGGAGTTCAAACTCGCCCCGAAGGAATATCCACCGTCGACCGGCGAGTCCGACCGCACGCCACGTATCAACCTCGCCGCGGGGGCCGACAAGAACGCGCTCATCATCGGCGTCGGCTTCTTGTGGGCGACACCGCTCGA
>JBDTLT010000012.1:0-60865 GCA_039934635.1 Acidimicrobiales bacterium | reverse complement strand
CGAGCTGATCGTCGGGAACCACCCGCGAAACGATGCCGTGTTGCAGGGCCTCGGCGGCGCCCATCGCACGACCGGTCAGCGCGAGATCGGTGGCCACACCATGACCGGCCATGTGGAACAGGCGCGCAATGCCTCCGGTATCGGGGATCACGCCGTGCTTGACCTCGGGCAGCATCATGCGGGCCGATTCGCCGGCAACGCGCATGTCGCACAACAGCGCGCGCTCGAACGAGCCGCCGATCGACCATCCCTTCATCTCGACGATGACGGGTGCCGGCATGTTGATCACCGTCTTCGCGAAACGGTGGCCGCGCTCCATCAACTCGAGTTGGCTGATGTCCTCGGTGCGCGTTGCCCCACCGATTGCCTCGACGTCACGACCCGACGAGAACGACTTGCCGTTGCCACGCCACACGATGGCCCGCACGTCGGCCCGACCTTCGAGCTCACGAAAGATGTCGAACAATTCGAGGTCGGACGAGTCGGTGAACGCGTTGTGCTTTTCGGGGCGGTTGTTGGTGACGATCGCAACTGCACCATCGAAATCGAGCAAGATCTCGCCAGCCATCGAAACCCCCTGTAGAGCGCAGCTTGTAGAGCGCGTAGCGGCACCGTAACAAACCACGAGGGCGCACGACCACGGGGTGTCGGCAAGACTGCGGATGTGTCCGACGAACTCGCGGTGACGCCGTCACAAGGGCTGCTCTCGCCCGCATACCGCCTCGTCACGATCGCAATCTTGCTGATCGTGTCGCTGGCCGCGTTCGACGCATTGTCCGTCTATGCCGCGTTGCCGGCGATCGGCGGCGACTTGGGTCACGTCTCGCTGTTGCCGTGGGTCATGACGTCGTTCTTGCTCGCGTCGGCGATCGCGATTCTGGCATCAGGCCCGTTGATCGATGGCCTCGGCGCGCGCGCCACATTTCGCGGCGCCGTCGTGATCTTCTTCGTGTCGAGCGCGGTCTGCGCGGTGAGCCCGGGCATGTGGGCATTGATCGTCGCCCGGTTCGTGCAAGGGATGGGCGGCGGCATCTCAGTCGCGGTCGGTTTGGCCTCGATCGGCCTCACCTACCCCGAGCGACTCCACGCTCGTGGCTTCGCCGCAGAGTCCTTGGTGTGGTCGCTCGTCGGCTTCGGTGGCCCTCCGATCGTGGCGTTGTTGGTCGCGACCATCGGATGGCGCGGCGTGTTCCTGGTCAACTTGCCGCTCGCCGCGATCGCCGGGGTGTTCGGTTGGAATCGCGTGCCGACGATCGCCGACTCCGCCGATCGGCACATTGCGCTCGACCGCCGCGGCATCGCCATCGTCGCGATCTTCACGTCGGCATTGCTCGTCGGCTTATCGCACCTCGGCTGGGTCACCGTCGCATACCTCGCGGGTGCCGCTGTCGCACTGCTCGTATACCGGTTCCATATCCGCAGTCGCACGACCGTCGTCGTAGAGGGCCGCCACCTGTGGGCACTGCCGCTCGGCGCGCTCAATCTCACGGTGTTGCTCTCTCTCGCAGGAGGCCTCGGCGTAGAGAGCTTCCTACCCGTCTACGCGCGCGGCGCGCAGGGACGCAGTGAAGCCGTCGCCGCGTTCGTCGTCGTGTTCCTCACTGTGGGGTGGACGGTCGGTTCGGTCAGCGTGAGCCGCGCCCTCGACCACATCGACGCCATCGATGTGGTGTTCTGGGCAACCGTGGGGTTGGTTCCATCGGTCGGGCTCACCGGGCTGGCGGTCGTGCACACCAACAGCCTCGTCACCATCGGCGCCGGCTACTTCCTTGCGGGCGTGTGCATCGGCTCGATCACCACTGCCGCGCTCACCTCGTTGCAGGGCTACGGCTCGTCGGACGAACTCGGACGCATCAACGCCGGGCATCAATACATGCGCACCGTCGGCATCAGCGCCGGTATCGCTCTGTCGGGCGGCGTGGTGTTGTTCGTCGTCCGCCAACGGGTGGGCAACGTCGAAGCCGTACGACAACTGCTCGCCGGGGACGAGGTGTCACTCGACGACCGCGCCGCCAACGCGATCCGCTCGGGTTATGGCTGGGCGCACGCAGTCGGCGCGGCGCTCGCGCTGGCAGCGTTGGTGCCGGCGTGGTACCTGCGCCGCGTGTCCTCAAAGCGCTAGCGAACCGGCGCGTTTCCTTACCAGGGAGACGGCGGCGGGGGCGGGGGTGGCGGCGGCGATGACGACGGGGGCGGCGGCGGGAATCCGGCGTGCACCGGGTGCGGAGGCGAGCCGGGGGCGGTGTTCTGTCCCCACGGATTCATCGGCATGCCATAACTCGGCCCTGCGGCCATCGACATCGCGCCGCGTGCACGCGACTTCTTGCGCCGTACGAACCGCGTCAGACCGACGATCGCGATGGCCAACATTGCGAAGAAGAACAATGAACCGATGAGCGCGGCCACCGAGGCATCGGTCGTGGCCGAGTCCGATCGGGTGGGGGTCGATTGCGCCGCGCCCGCCAGAGAACCGGCAAATCGCAGCGCGTCGTCGCGCACGGAGGGACCGAATGCGATCACCGCAAAGCCTCGGCCATTACGGGCGAACGAGACCACAACCGTGTGTGCCCCGTCCACGTCGCCTTCAACGCCTTTGATCCCGTCGATACCCGTGGACAATGCGCCTTTCGTCGGCGTTCCATCGATCACGCCGTTTGCGAATTGTTGCCCATCTCTTTGCTTGGAAGTCGACATCCCGAACGCGACCATTATCGATCCGTCCGCCTTCTCGTAGGTTGCGCCATAGAAGACCGCGTCGTCGTCGAGTTCGGGTATATCGGTATCACCGATCTTGCTGAACTCCGCACCGGTCATCGACCCGGCGGGGATGCGGTCGTCTGTTGACCGTTCGAACCCATCCGGGGCTGTCTGCATGATGGAGTCGAGGCCCGGATCCACCAAGTCCAACTGCGCGTCGGCGGGACCTGCGCCCACGCCGAACAACGCCATCGACGCCATCGACGCCACGAAACAGAACCAGGCTGTCGAGCGCCGACTCGGTGACGTGGGCATTCTTCGCGTGACCCGTGGATGCATTGCACTCTCCGTGTGTTTGCGCCCCCGTCACTTATCGAACGCAGCACGAGCGCGCATTAGCGACACCTCACGAATTTGCCCTCACCAGCCGCGATAGTGTTGTACATACAAGCGTTATCGGCGGCGCCGCTCGATCAACCGACGTGCGCGGTCAGCCACTCACTCGTGCGACCCCACGCCAGTTCGGCCGCGTCTTTGTTGAAGACCGCGCGGTCGTTGCAGTGGAATCCGTGATCGGCATCGGCATAGCGATAGATGACGTGGTCGACCTTGGCACCGTCGACTGCTGCGCGCAGCTTTTCGACATCTTCGACCGGGATGCCTTTGTCGAGATCGCCGAAGTGACCCATCCACGGCGTCTGCAACGAGCCCGCTTCGCCCAACAGCGATGCGAACGGCAATGGTCCTGTCGACACGATGCCGCCGCCGTAATACGTGATCGCCGCGCCGAGCTTGCGCCGTGCCGCAGTGAGGAACGTCACGCGCCCGCCGAAGCAGAAACCGAAGATGGCGATCTTGTCGTCGGTGAAGCCCGCCTTGTGCAGATGATCGAGCGTGGCATCGACGTCTACGAGGATGCCGTCGTCGGTGACCGATTTGAAGAACTCCATGACCTTGGGAAACTCGTCGTAGCCGGCGACACCTCCGCCGGAACGATGGAAGAAGTCGGGCGATACCGCGTGATAACCGGCGGCTGCCGCACGACGGGTCACGTCTTCGATGTGATCATTGACGCCGAATGCTTCCATCACGACGATCACCGCGCCCTTCGCCGGGCCATCGGGAGTCGCCTCGTAGAGCCGCATCGGACCGTCAGAGGTGGAGAGGGTGTGATCTTGAGTTTTGACTGCCATGTGGGCGACATTAGCTCCCGCTCTCGAGTGCCGCTCGGGCCACTCAGATCGCTTGGGCACTAGCCTCACGGGCCATGTCCGACATCGAGGCCAACAAGAAGCTGTTCCTCGAGATGGTCGACCGCGTCGTTGGCAATGACGACTGGGCCTCGGCCTCGCAGTACTTCACCGAGGACTTCGTGGCACACGGTGCCGGGCCCAAACCGACACCGCTCGACGGCCTGCAGCGACTGACCCAGGCGTGGCGCCGCGCGTTCCCCGACTGGAGCGACGAGATCCTCGACGTGGTTGCCGAAAATGACCTCGTCGTTGCCCGCCTGCGTGCTTCCGGTACCCACCTCGGGCGGCTGCTCGACATCGAGGCGACCGGTGAACGCTGCCAGTGGGGCATGATCGAAATCGTTCGAGTCCGCGACGGCAAGATCGCAGAGCAATGGGGCTACTCCGATTTCTCCGACGTCGTCGGCCGGCTGCGCAAGGTCGCCGCGTCGAATGCCTGATCGCCGCGTCGCGATCTTCGCGACATGCGTGGTCGAAATGGTGCGGCCGCGAATCATCGACGCGACATCGCGCGCGCTGCGGGCCGCGGGCTATGAGCCGACATCCGCCACCGGCGCCACATGTTGTGGGCAACCGGCGGCAAATGCGGGTGCCACCACCGCCGCGCGACGCGTGGCTCGCCACACGCTCCGGCGACTCGCCAAGCTCGACATGCCGATCGTCATTCCGTCGGGTTCGTGCACCACGATGATCAGGCACCACTGGCCGCAACTCTTCTCGGGCACGCGCGACGAGGCCACCGCGCGCGCGGTCGGCGCGCGTACCTACGAGCTGACCGAGTTCCTCGCCACGCAAGCGCCGATCGTGCCGGGCGCCGCCACGACCAAGGGGTCGGTGACGTATCACCCTTCGTGCCATTTGACCCGAGAGCTCGATGTCGTGGAACCACCTCGCACCGCGTTGCGCGTCGCGGGATACACCGTCGATGCAATTGGCGACCAAGACCGTTGTTGCGGCTTTGGCGGCACCTTCTCGGTGAGCTTTCCCGACGTCTCGGTGGCGATGGCCGACGACAAGCTCGACGCCGCCATTGCCGGCGGAGCGACCAGCATCACGAGCTGTGACCTCTCGTGTCTCATCCACCTCGAGGGCCGCGCGAACAAGCGAGGGTTGGCCTTGCGCTTCCCCCATGTCGCCGAGCTGTTGACGTGACCCGCACTTCGTCGATCACCGTGGCCAGCGAACCGGTGCGGGCCGCGGTGCGCCACGCCACCGACCTGTTGGCCACCAACCGTCGAGAGGCGCTCGACGGATTGTCCGACAGCGACGCCCTACGCGACGAGGCCGCATTCCTGCGCCGTCGCACCTTGCGAGATCTCGACGACGTTCTCGCGCAATGGCAGCGAGCAAGCGAGGCGCGAGGCGTCGTCGTCCATCGCGCCCGCGACGCGAAAGACGCCGTGCGATTGATCACGGGCATCGTCGACCAGTCAGCGGCGCGCCTCGTGGTCAAAGGCAAGTCGATGGCCAGCGAAGAGATTCATCTCAACGAAGCACTCGAGGCTCAGGGCATTGACGTCGTCGAAACCGATCTCGGTGAATTCATCATCCAGCTCGCCCACGAAACGCCGTCGCACATCATCGTGCCGGCGATCCATCGCAATCGATTCGACGTCGCCGAGTTGTTTTCTGTCGAAGCCGGCCGCCCGATCGCTCCAATCGTCGCAGAGGAGGCGGCGTACGCGCGGCAACGTCTACGCGATGCCTTTCTCGCGGCTGATGTGGGTATCACCGGCGTCAATTTCGCGGTCGCCGAGACCGGTTCGATCTGTCTCGTCGAAAACGAGGGCAACGGGCGGATGTGTTCGTCGCTCCCCCGTATCCATATCGCCGTGATGGGGATGGAGCGCGTCGTGCGCGATTGGGAAGAGCTCGATGTGATGCTGGCACTGCTGGCGCGGTCGGCCACCGGGCAGGCGTTGTCGGTCTACACGAACATCATCAGCGGACCGCGCCGCGACAACGAGATCGATGGACCGGAAGAGCTGCACGTCGTCGTGCTCGACAACGGGCGTAGCAACCTGATCGGCACCGAATACGAAGACACGCTCGCGTGTATCCGCTGCGGCGCGTGCCTCAACGTGTGCCCGGTCTACCGACATGTCGGCGGGCACGCGTACCGGTCCGTCTACTCCGGCCCGATCGGCGCCGTGCTCACACCATTGCTCGCGCCCGACGACGAGGCTGCCGCCGAATTGCCGCGTGCGTCCACGCTGTGCGGCGCCTGCACCGACGTGTGCCCGGTGCGCATCCCTCTGCACGATCTGTTGCTGCGATTGCGGCAACGCCCTCAACGGTCGACGCGCGGCTTCGATCTCTGGTCGCGCGTATGGAGCAGCTCAACCGGCTATCTAGTATCCGTACGGGTTTCCCGCCTCGGGTTGCGATTCGGCCGCATCCTGCCCAAGGTCGGCTGGGCCAAAGTGTGGGCCCGGGATCGCAACCTTCCGCGTGGCGGCGATCGATGACGACGATGACCGTGCGCTACCGCGACAGCCGGCGTGGCGCCCGCGGGTTCGCCGATGCGTGGACGGGGTTGGGCGGCACCCTCGCCGAAGTCCATAACGACACGTTGCTCGACGCGATCCGTTCGTGGTGCGGCGATGCCGCGATGGTCGCGGGGCCTCAGGCGCGCTTCGACGGTCTCGACGGTGCACTTCGGTGGCCCGCTTGCGGCGTCGATGCCGCCGCTCGTGCCGACGTCGCGGTCGTCCACGCAACCGCGGCAGTCGCGCAGACCGGCAGCGTCGTCGTCGACAGCACCGCCAACGGCGGGCGCGCGCTCAGCCTGCTCGCGCCCCGCGCGCTCTTCCTGATCGACGCGGCCAACATCGTCGACACGCCCGCCGACGTTCTCCGCAACCGCGACCGTTGGTGGCCGGGCGGCCCGCCGAGCCAGATCGTGTTGATCACCGGTCCATCGCGCAGCGCCGACATCGAGATGACCTTGACGATCGGTGTGCACGGCCCCGGCACCGTCCACGCCCTCATCGTCGGCTAATTGCCCGTTCTCGCTGTCAAACGTGGGCTCACGGCCTACGTTTGACAGCGAGAACGGAAGTAGTCGGGTCGCGCGCGGGCGCGTCAGGGGGTGGGGCGGGCGGCAACCGCGCCGCGTTCGACCTCGAGCGCGGCACGCTCCCACTCGGCCATCAATTTCGCGGCCTGGTCTTTGGCTGTCTCGTACTCGGCGGCGAGCTCGCGCACACGGTCGCCGTCGCCATAGGTCTCGGGTTCGGAGAGTTGCCGCATCAACTGCGCGACACGGGCTTCCGCGGCCTCCCACTGTTTCTCTACCCGCTCGACGTTCTTCTTGAGCTCGCGCGTATCGCGATGCTTCTTGTTGCGGGCGTCGGCTTCGTTGCGCTTGCGTTCGGACTTGGCGCCACGGGGCGCGGTGGCCGCGGCAGGCTTGGGCGAAGCGGCCGTCGGTTTGGGCGCATTGGACGCGCGGCGCGGCGCGGCTGCGGCGAGGGCAGTCGGAGGGGCTGCCGTCGGTCCGAACAACAGCTCTTCGTCAACGCCTTCGTGCCATCGCGCGTACCCGTTGCGTACCTCGATGACGGCGTCGGCGACCGTGCGGATGAGGTAGCGATCGTGCGTCACGAGCAACACCGTTCCGGGGTACGCACCGAGCGCATCTTCCAACACGTCGCAGCTCTGGAGATCGAGGTGGTTGGTGGGCTCGTCGAGCACGAGCAGGTTGACGGGATTGGCCATGACCTTGGCCAAGGCCAGTCGGGTGCGCTCGCCGCCCGACAGCTCGAGCACCTTGCGCTCGGCCGCGTCGCCGCTGAAGCCGAACGCGCCGAGCGTCGTGCGGAGGTTGCGCCCTTTGTCGCTGGCCGACTTGGCGAACTCTTGGTACACGGTGGCCATCGGGTCGAGCACCTCGGCCTGATGCTGCGCGAAGAACGCAGGGTCGACGTTGGCGCCGAGGGTGATCGTGCCCGCCATCGGTTGGATCTCGCCCAGCAACATGCGTAACAGAGTGGTCTTGCCCGCGCCGTTGGGACCGACCAGCGCGACCTTGCGCCCCCGTTCGAGCACGAAGCTCACGTCGCTCAGCACGACCTCGCCGTCATAGCCGGCGTCGACGTTTTCGAGCTCGGCCACGACGCGTGAGCAACGTCCGGGAGCCGGGAACGCGAAACGCGCGATCAACTCCCTGCGCTCGGGCACCTCGATGCGGTCGAGCCGCTCGAGTGCTTTGACCCGACTCTGCACTTGCCGCGCTTTGGTCGCCTTGTAGCGGAACCGCTCGATGAACTTTTCGACGTGTTGCACCTTGCGCGCCTGGTTGGCCGCGGCGGAGCGTTGTTGCTCGAGCCGCTCTTCGCGCAGTGCGACGAACTCGGCGAAGCCACCGACGTATTCGCTGATGGTTTCGTTGGACAGCTCGAAGACTCGCTGCGCGATCGCATCGATGAAGTCACGATCGTGGCTGACGAACAAAATCGCGCCGGGCCACTCTTGGAGGTGGCCCTCGAGCCACGCCACGCTGTCTACGTCGAGATGGTTGGTGGGCTCGTCGAGCAACAACACGTCGGGCTCGGCGAGCAACAAGCGCGCCAATGCCACCCGCATGCGCCATCCACCGGACAACTCACGCATCGGCCGCTCGCCGTCACCGGGCGCGAAGCCGAGGCCCGCGAGGACGCGGTGTGCCTTTGCTTCGAGGGCGTACCCGCCGAGCTGTTCGTAGCGGCTGTGTTCGTCCCCGTAGAGAGCGAGGGCACGATCGCGAATCGCAGGATCGTCGGACGCCATCTGATGCTCGAGCTCGTGGATGCGGTGCGCGAGCGCGTTGAGATGCTCGGCGCCCGCCATCGTCGTCTCGAGGACCGTGCCGTCGGGTGCCTCCGCGAGATCTTGCGGCAGGTAGCCGATCTGCAGGTCTCGCGGCCGGTGGACGTCGCCCGCGTCAGGCGGGTGGATACCGGCCAGGATCTCCAACAAGGTCGTCTTACCGGTGCCGTTGCTGCCGACGAGTGCCGCTCGGCGGCCCAATGGCAACGTGATCGTGACGTCGCGAAACAGCACGCGCGTGCCGTGAGCTTTGCGAAGACCTGATGCCGACAACACGGCGGTCGAGACTACCGGCGATTCGCGCGGATCCGTTCCCTCAGGGCCTGTTCGAACGCGACCTGTGAGATCGCCGCCCACAAGGCATGGCCGTCACGGTTGGGGTGGAACAGGTCGGCCGCGAACAACGACGCACCACCACGGCGAAAATCGGGATCGGCGAGCGACACGTCGACGTAGTGCACGTTGTCGTGACGAGCCACGGTGTGACGGATGATGCTGTCGACGGCCCGCCCTCGCAGTCGCAGCGCCCCGGCCAGCGGCCAGCGCAAGCGGGCGATGTTGGCCAGGTCACCGACGCCACCGATCAACACATTGGGAACCTCGCTCGCGAGTCGCTCGACCAGACGAGCGCACGACGCACTCACGTCGCCGAGGGGCGTGAAGCGAATCGCATCGTTGGTGCCGACCACGACGACGGCGATATCGGGACGCGAGGAGATCAGGGGTTCGAGTTGCTCGCGGACGACGTCGGCCATGCGAGCGCCCCCGGCGGCGAAGGACTGCAACTCGAAGCGGTGTTGATGCGCGTCGGCGAGCATGCGCAGGGCCTGGCGCAACCACACGTCGCCCGGGTCGTCGAGACCCGGCCCGGTGAGCGTGCTGTCGCCCGCAGCCGCGACGCGAACGACGCGGTGCGCCGGATCGCCCTCGTGACCGGAGGCGTCGGCGCCGATCACCGTCGGCAGATCACGACGGCGCGCGGTATAGATCGCCTGCGCGCCGAGAACGGCACCCGTACCGACCACCAACGACGAGACGATGCCGACGCCGCGCGCTCTCATCGCTCGATCATCACGTCACGGAACCGATCCAACGAACCGTCATCGATGCCGAGGCCGTCGCGGAGGTACTGCTCGACGCTGCCATAGAGGCGGTCGACCGCGTCGAAGCTCGAGTTGATGTAGTTCTCGTGTACGCCGAAGAACGGCGCCAGCAGCTCTGGATCGAGGCCGGCGCGCTCGAGTTCGTCGAGTCGTGCGGCGCGGTTGCGACGATAGCTGTTGGACAACATGTAGTCGGCAACGATGTGATCACGCGGTACGCCGAGCGCAAGATGCACCACTGCCGCGCCCCACCCGGTGCGGTCTTTGCCCGCCGAACAATGAATCAGGATCGGTGACCCGTCGGCATCGATGATGGCCCGCAACATTTCGCCGTATTGGCGCACTCGCTCGGGGTTGGCGACGAAAGACTCCGACGCACCCAGCATCGCCTCGAAGGCTCGGCCCGGCGGATAGACCCGCGCCACTTCTTCGGGCGGGGCGGAGTAGAGCACCACTCGGGGGTCATTGCCCCGCGCCGGGTCGAACATCGGGATCAACAACTCGCGCACCCCCGCCGGCAGTCGGTTGTGCCCCTCTTGTTCCTTGTCGCTCGGTCCGCGAAAGTCGATCACGAGGCTCACGCCCAACTGCTCGAGCAACGCGAGGTCGGCGTCGGTGGCCTCGCCGAAATGAGCGCTGCGGTAGAGCACACCACGGCGCACACGACCACCGTCGACCGTTGGGCAGCCGCCGAAATCGCGGAAGTTGACGACCTGTTCGAACTTGACATCACCCATGTTCGAAACCGTAGCAAGGGCTAGGGTCCGGCCATGCCTCGCGATATTGCCCCGCTCGTCGATCCCGCGCACACCGTGTTGCTGTTACAGGAGTGCCAAAAGGGCGTCGTCGGCTCACTGTCGGCGCTGCCCGAGATGGCCGAGGTGGCGCAAAAAGAGATGGTTCCCAACGTCGTGCGCCTGGTCGCCGCGGCCCGCCGCGCCGGTGTGCGTGTCATTCATGCGACGGCCGCGCACCAGCCCGACATGTGGGGCGCCAACCACAACGCCCGCGTCTTTCACGGCGTGCTCAAGTCGCCGGTGAGGCTCGTGCTCGGTGTCGAAGCCGTAGAGGTGCTCGACGAGATCGGTGTCGAGGGCGACGACATCTTGTTCTTCCGCCAGCACGGGCTCTCTCCGATGCAAGGCACCGAGCTCGATTCGTTGATGCGCAACGCGGGAGTCACGACGATCGTGCTCGCCGGTGTCTCGGCCAACGTGGCCATCCCCAATACCGCGTTCGACGCCGTGAATCGCAGCTATCAAGTGGTCATCCCCCGCGATGCGATCGCCGGCATACCCGTCGAGTACACCGAGCAGGTGTTGCAGCACACGCTCGGCTACATCGCCACCATCACGACGACCGCGGACCTCGAAACCGCGTGGAAGGCCGACTGACTCAGCGAGTATCTACTTCGCGAAACGCTTCGGCCAAGCGTCCGGGTTGCCATCCGGCGAGTTTCGCGTTGTCGGCGGCCCAGTTGCGGATCAAGTCGGACAAGCCGTCACGTTCACCGACTTGACTCTGATGCGAGAGCAACGCTTGTAGCTTGAGTTCGATCACGTCCGTGATGTCGACGAAGAGGTTGGGCTCGAGGCCCGTCAACCACATGCGCGCAACGGAGTGTGGTGCGAAGCCTTCGTCGAGCAACTCGACGTGCGACCACCGATTGCGCGAGTCGGGATACACGGCACTGGCCGCCGCTTCGCCGACGGCAAGATGGTCGGGATGGCTGAAGTACACGCGGTCCCACACGCGATCGGAGCTCTGCGCGATGACGAGATCGGGCCGCACGTCGCGAATGACTCGGCTGATATCGCGACGCAAAGCCAAACCCGCCTCGACCCGGCCATCGGGATAACCGAGGAACCGTACGTCATGCACACCGACCACCGACGCCGCTGATCGCTGTTCGGCTTCGCGTCGTGTGCGCAACTCGTCGCGGTCCGCATCGTCGGGTGGCCCTGCCTCGCCCGACGTCGCGAGGCAATACGACACCTCGGCGCCCGCCTTGGTAAGTGTGGCGATCGTGCCGGCCATCCCGAAGTCGATGTCGTCGGGATGGGCGACCACCACCAGAACTCGCTCGGGAACCGTCAGCTCTCGCACGATCTCATCCTCGTTGCTCACACGTCGTTCGCGGCACCAAATCCGTCAGCAACGTATCCGTCCATCGTGACTTTGCGATGCGTGAACAACCACTTGCCGTCTCGGCACTCGTACTCGTCGATGTAGCGACCCCAGTGGTCGACACCGTGCGCCATCATCACGGTGTAGTAGCAGCGCCCCTTGGCGTGGGTCTTGTCGATCAGGTCGACTTGATGCGTCGCCGTCGAATGACGCATGTAGAAGGGCTTACCCGTACCCAAGCCGAAGTCGGCGAGCCTGCCCTTGGTCCCGGTGAAGATGGTCTTGATCCCATCGATACCTTCGTATACGCCGTCGGGCAGTTCCATGACGGCATCGGGTGCAAAAAGCGCGAGTACCTCGTCGAAGCGAGCGCTGTCACCGTTGCTGTTGTATCGCGTCACGAGTACGCGAATGCTCTCCCGAGCTTCGAGTTCCCAAAGTTCCACAGGTGCCCCCTTGATCGTGCTGCGTTGGTGCCAACCGCCGCGAGGCGCAATGATGGCACGGTGAACGATCGTCGCCGTCCACGAGTGCCGGCAAAGCCGAAGCCATCACCGCAATTGACCGGTCCCGTCCAACTCGATGACGAAACCCGCAATGCGCTGATCCTTTTCAACGCGCGCCTGGTGGCCCAAGACGAGCTCGAGCGCGAAAAGCGACGAGTCGACAAAGCCGCCAAAGCCAAGGACGACGCCGCCGCCAAGGTGCGCGAACTCGAAGCAAACCCCAAGGCCACTGCCCCACAAAAGAGTGAGGCCCAGGCCGCGTACCTCGCATCACTCGACGCCTTGAACCGGGCCAAGGCGGGTGAGCCGGCCGCCGCAGACACCCCCGCAGCCGACGACGACACGGCCGAATCTGCCGAGCCAGAGACGGAAGCCGCCGCGACGGCAATGCCCGAGGCCGCCGAACCCGAGGCCGCCGAACCCGAGGCCGCCGAACCCGAGGCCGCCGAACCCGAAGCCGCCGAACCCGAGACCGCCGAAGCCGCCGCGACGGCAATGCCCGAGGCCGCCGAACCCGAGGCCTCCGAACCCGAGCCGGCCGAGGACGAGCCCGTTGCGGCCACCGACGCACCCGAAGCGGGCGACGAGTCCTGAGTCCCCAAGCGCCGCGGCGCCCCGTCACCGCCGCCGAGGTCGAGACGTTCTGGCGCGATGGTGTGGTGTGCCTGCGGGGGATGATGCCGCTCGACTGGCTCGAGCGCATGGCGGGGCCCGTCGACGAGTCCCTGCACGACCCGCTCGTGACCGACATGTCCGCATTCGGCGGCGACCTCGCGTCGGCCGGACTCGAGATCCTCTTCGACCACTCCGTGGTGAACAAACGGGTACCGCTCGGTCACTTTCACGCGGGCACCGATCACTGGACCCGCCAGCGCGAGTTCCGTGACTTTGCTTTCGACTCGCCATTGCCGATCATCGTCGCCGACTTGTTGCGATCGAAAAAGGTCAATCTCTACGAAGACAGCGTGCTGGTCAAAGAGCCCGGCACTCGAGAGAAGACCGCGTTCCATCAAGACATGGCGTACTTCCACTTGGAGGGCGATCAAGTGTGCACGTCGTGGGTACCGCTCGACGCGGTTACGCGCGAGACCGGGGCGGTGCAATTCATCAAGGGCAGCCACCGATGGGTGCGCACGTTCAGGCCCAACATGTTCGTGACGACGACGTCACTGCCTGACACCGACGGCGAAGATGTGCCCGACTATTTCCGCGAACGCGACCGCTGGGATATCGCGCACTGGGACACCGAACCCGGCGATATCACGGTTCACCACGCCCGCACCATCCACGGCGCCGATGGCAATGCGTCGCTGACACAACGACGGCGGGCGATCTCGGTGCGCTACTGCGGTGACGACGTCGTCTATAAGTTCAAGCGCGGCGCGCCACGCAAGCCGCACCACGCGGACGTCAGCGAGGGCGCGCCGGTCGATCACGACCAGTGCCCGGTCGTCTATCGCCGATCCGTTGCGGCGGAGCCGCACTGAGAAGCCGCTTGGGCGCGGTCATTCGGTAACTCTCCTCTACCAACTCCGCGATCTCCGCCCAGTCGACCGCCCCGTCCAGATAGACACCGACCCAGCCCTTGCTGCCGACGTAGGCCGGCACGAAGAAGCGATCGGGGTTGCTGGCGATCAGCGCTTGCTGCTCGCCCGGTGGCGCCTTGCACGACATCTGCGGGCGGCCGTCCTCGGCGGCGCCACAGCCCACGAAGATCTTCTTGCGGATGCGATACGTCGGATGTCCCCACGTCTCGATCTCTTCGGTTTCGGGGAACGCGAGACAGATGCCGCGCAGGCGTCCCAGAATCTTGGCCGTGGGATAGCGCGCGCCCATGGTTCAGCCCATCAGCGCGCTTGCAACCGCGCGCCATTGCTCGAGCGGCAGATCACCCATATCGCGCGGAAGCACCTGGACCGCGACATGGTCGGCCCCCGCGTCGCGGTGAGCGAGCACACGGGCGACGACCGTCTCTAGAGAGCCCCACGCCACGATGGCATCGACCAACCGATCGCTGCCCCCGTTGTCGAGCTCGTCCTCGGCGAAACCTTGGCGCACGAAACTGTTGCGGTAGTTCGGCTGTGCGAGGTAGCCACTGAGGTGCATGCGGGCGATGCGCCGGGCTTCGCTCGGGTCGGTCTCGAGGAGCACCTTCTGGTCGGGCGCGAGGATCTTGCCGGGGCCGAGGATCGGCCGCGCGCTCGCCGTGTGATCGGGCGTGACGAGATACGGATGCGCGCCGTCGGCCTTTTCGGCGGCGAGCGCCAACATCTTGGGGCCGAGCGCCGCGAGCAGACGGCGGTCCTTCGCTGTCGGCGGATGGGCGCTGAAGGGTGCGGCGTCCATGCGGTCGAGATAGGCGCGCATCGTCGGCAGCGGCTTGGAATATGTGCCGCCACGAAGGTCTTCGACCAACCACGCATGGCTCACGCCAAGGCCCAACACGAACCGGTCGGGGAAGGCCTCGTCGAGCGTGCGTTGGCCATTGGCCGTTGCCATCGCATCACGATTATGAATCGGCGCGATGCCGGTGACGACTGAGAGTCGTTGGGTTGCCGTCAACAACAACGTCGCGTTGACGAAGACATTGCGGTTGGTGGCCTCGGGTATCCAGATGGCACTCCAGCCCATCTCTTCGATCTCGGCCGCCAGCTCTTTGCTGCGAGCCCACGGTTGACGATCGAGCGAAAACGTCCACAGCCCGAACGGGCCCATGGCAAGCGGCAAGGCGCGCGTCATGACGGCGACCAACGATTCCAATGGATCAACGACTCGCTCGCAGCGCGATCGGCCGCCTTGAAATCGGTACCGAGCGTGTAGGCGATCGGGAACAAGCCGGCTTGCGTCCACTTGCCCGCCGGCATACCCAGCAGCTCGCCCATTTCGTTTTCGCGGTAGAGCGACAACGTGGTCCACGCGCTGCCGAGGCCGCGACTTCGCAGCGCGAGCATGAAGCTCCACACGGACGGCAGGATCGAACCCCATTTGCTTGCCTGTTGGAACGTCGAGGCGTCGCCGTAGCGACGGGCCACGGCCGGCACGAGGAGTACGGGTACGTCCTGCATGTGATCGAGCAGGTACGCGACCGACGTGCTGATGCGTTGCTGCGTCGCTGTCGAACGATCGGGTTCTCGCTCTTCGCTGCGATCGCGGGCAAGGTGATCGCGCAACCCTTGCCGATAGATATCAGCCATCGCGGCGCGAGTGTCGGGGTCATCGACGAACACCCACGCCCAGCCCTGCTGATTCGAACCATTGGGCGCCTGGAACGCGAGCCGCGCGCTCGTTTCGACCAGATCGCGTTCGACCGGGCGGGTGAAGTCGAGTCGTTTGCGGACGCTGCGGGTCGTCGTCAGCAACTCATCGCAAGATAGGCCAAGGGTCATGGCGGCGACATTACCTCTCGCCGCGGTCGCTCATCCTTTGCCGGGTCGGCCGAAGCCGAGGAAGTCGGCGCACTCGCGATGGTGCACCGGCGACCGCCCCACCGAACGAGCCAGTGCCACGACTTCGTCGATGAGCTCGGCGTTGGTCGGCTGACGCGGACCCGAGTACGCCTCGAGGCCGATATGAATGTGGCCCCCTCGGCGCAGCGCGAGCTCGGCGATGCCACAACCCACCACGTCGCCTCCCATTGCGCTCACACCCCACGGGATCGGACAGTCGCCGATGATCTCGAGATAAGCCTCGAGGGCCTTCGCGGTGGGCGGCAATCCGAACGGCGCGGGGCGGCGGTCGGCCCCGCCGGTGCCGGGATAGCCGCCGTAGCCGGCGAAGTAGAACTTCAGCCACGCGCCACTCGGCAACCGGCCGGCGTTGTAGTAGGCGAGCACGGTGTGCAAGAAGGTCGGTTCGAAGATGGCGAAGGTCGGCGCCAACCGATGCTGTTCGCACAACGCGACCATGTGCGCGATGTACGCGTAGCTGTTCGCATAGACCGACTCGCTGGGCAGCGGCACGCCATCGAGGCCAAGCACGCCCAGGTTGGTCGACCCGGCGTCGATGGCACCGACCCGCAACAGACCGCGCTGCGCGAGTTCGCCCATGTGGCCGAACCGCTCGTCGTAGGTGCCGGAGGTGCCGACGGTCGGATAGAGGATCAGCGCCGGCTCGTCGTCGATGACCGGCTGCCAAGTCGCCGCGTAGTCATCGGTGTCGGTCGGGCCGCGCCCCTCGTCGCTGTGGTGCGGATGCACCATCGACGCGCCCGCCGCGATCACCGCGCGAATGTCGGCCCTGATCTCGTCGCGTGACCGCGGCACGTGCGGGTTGTCACTCTTGCGCACGACGCCGTTGATGGCCGCCTCGATCACGACCGGCCCATTCTCACTCATGGCAGCAGCGTACTAGCGTGCCCTCGATGGCCGTATCGAGCACTTCCCGACGCGCCGCGATGCATCCGGGAATCGTGATGGCCATCACCGTCGGAGCGGTGGCCCTTACCGGCATCGGTCTCTCGAGCATCTCGGTCGTTTACCCCGAGTTGCGCAAGGCGTTTCCCGACTCTTCCCCGGCCACCTTGTCGTGGATCGCCAACGCGTTCACGATCGTCAGCGCGGCGACGTTGATACCCGCGGGAGCACTCGCCGATCGCACCGGCAAGAAACGCATGGTGCTCATCGGGGTCTCGCTCTTCGTCTTCGGCTCGTTCATCGGCGCCATCGCACCGAACCCATCCTGGATCATCGTCGGGCGCACCGTGCAGGCCCTCGGGTCGGCCGCATACACACCAGCCACTGCCGCGCTGTTGATGAGTGCGTTCCCCCCAGAGCGTCTCGCGGCAGCTATCGGCGTGTGGTCGGTCGCGGGCGGCATCACCGCGGCGGCTGGTCCTCCGATCGCTGGCGTGCTGATCAAGCTCGGCGATTGGCGCTGGACATTCTGGTTCAACGTGCCGGCGGGCCTCATCGTGCTCGCGCTCGGCGCGCGCCATCTGGTCGAGACCGAACGCGATCGAACGCGCGCCATACCCGACCCGTTGGGGGCGGTGCTCGTCACCGTCGCGGTGTCGCCGATCGTTTATGCACTGGTGCAGAGCACGAAGTGGGGATGGATCGACACGCGCACCATCGGTTTCGTGCTGGTCGGCATCGCACTCCTGGGATTGTTCGTGTTGCGCTGCTCGCGCCACCCGAACCCTCTCGTCGACCTCCAGCTGTTCCGACTGCCGTCACTGCGTACTGCGAACCAGGGCACGTTCGTGATGGCCATCACGTGGTTCTGCATTTACTGGGGCATGATCAGCTACGCGTCGAATACCTGGCATTGGAGTGCTCTGCACATCGGCGGCTCGACCGCACCCGTGTCGTTGATGGCGGGCATCGTCGGCATCGTGGTCGGGCGCATCGCGGTGAGCACCGGCCATCGCCGGTTCATCCTTCCCGGGTCGTTGGCATTCGCTCTCATACCGATCGGCTTGTGGCAAGTGATCGATACGACGCCCTCCGATGTCAAGATCCTGATCGCCTCGGCGCTCATCGGCACGGCCTCAGGCTGCGTTTTCCCCTCGTTCATCGCAGCGTCGATGGTCGACGTACCGGTCGCGCAGCATTCGGTCGGAAGCGGTGTCAACTTCATGACGCAACGCATCGGCACCACGGTCGGCGTCGCCCTCGCCATCACCTTCCTCACCAACCCGGGCGGCCTCGATGGCCTCCACCGGTGCTTCATCGTCACGATCGTCGGCGCGAGCTTGGCATTCCTGATTGGATTACGGGTCAACACACGCCCAACCAACCTTCCGCTCTGAGGGCCGCTCCGGCCCAACTGATCCGTTGGACGCGTGGCGTCGAATTCTACGGAACCAACGCCAGGGGGATTTCATGGACGGCTTGATGATGACGACGCCATTGTCGATGACGACGATGTTCGATCGGGCGGAGCAGCTGTTTCCGAACAAGCAGATCGTCACGGCCACGCCCAGCGGTAAGCAGCGTACGACATACGGTCAATGGGCCGAACGTACGCGCCGTCTCGGCAACGCACTCGACATGCTCGGGATCAGCGCCACCGGGCGCGTCGCCACCTTCGCCTGGAACACCGCCCGCCACCTCGAGCTCTACTTCGCGCCACCGTGCAGCGGCCGCGTCGCGCACACGCTGAACGTGCGTCTGTTTCCCGAGCAGCTCTCCTACATCGTCGACCACGCCGAAGACGAGGTGATCTTCGTCGACCGATCGGTTGCCGCGCTGCTGTGGCCGCTGATCCCGACGTTTCGCACCGTCAAGCACATCGTCGTGATGGACGACGGCGCCGGCGAAGTACCCGATACGCCGGTCAGTCCGGCCGTTCACGACTACGACGAGTTGTTGAGTGCAGCTACTCCCATCGAGTTCACAGGGCCGCGCGACGAAAACCAAGCCGCCTCGATGATGTACACGAGCGGCACCACCGGCAACCCCAAGGGCGTCATCTACTCCCACCGGTCGATCGTGTTGCACACCATGGCGACGATGTTCGCCGACTCTCTGGGCGTGCGCGAGTCCGACGTCATCCTGCCGGTCGTTCCGATGTTCCACGCCAATGCGTGGGGCCTCGCGCATGCCGGCGTCGCCACCGGTGCCACGCTGATCATGCCCGGACGCGATCTTTCGCCGAAGGCGATCGCCGACCTGATCGAGAGCGAGCGGGTCACGCTGGCGGCCGGCGTACCGACGATCTGGATGGCGGTGCTGCCCGAGCTCGACGGTCGCGATGTGTCGTCGTTGCGGGTCATCCCGTGCGGCGGCTCGGCCGTGCCCAAGGCATTGTCCGAAGGATTCCGCACCAAGGTCGGTCTGCCGATCCTGCAAGCGTGGGGCATGACCGAGACCAGCCCGTTGGTTGCGGTGTGCACCATCAAGAGCGAGCTTCGTGATCGTTCCGACGAGGAGCTCGCCGACCTGCGTACCTCGGTCGGTCTCGCTACGTTCCCGATCGAGTTCCGCATCGTCGAACAAGAGACCCTCGACCGGCTGCCGTGGGATTCGACGAGTCGCGGCGAGCTACAGGTGCGCGGGCCGTGGATCGCCCGCAGCTACTACAACGACGAGCGCACCCGGGACTCGTTCACCGAGGACGGGTGGTTGCGCACCGGCGATGTCGCCGTCGTCAACGAAGCGGGCTACATCTCGCTCGTCGATCGCACGAAGGATGTCATCAAGTCGGGCGGTGAATGGGTCAGTTCGGTCGAGCTCGAAAACGAGATCATGGCGCACCCCTCGGTCAAGGAAGCGGCCGTAATCGGCGTGCATCATCCGAGATGGGGCGAGCGGCCGCTGGCGTGCGTCGCCGTCAAAGACGGCGCGACCTTGACCAAAGTAGAGCTCGCGACATTTCTCGAGACGCGTGTCAGCAAGTGGTGGCTGCCGGACGACGTGGTGTTCATCGACGAGATTCCCAAGACGTCGGTGGGCAAGTTCTCCAAGAAGACACTGCGAGACCGCTACGCCGACTACGTGCTGCCCACCGCGTGATGGAGTATCGCTGGCTCGGATCGTCCGGTATCAAGGTGTCGTCGCTCGCGCTCGGCGCCATGGGCTTCGGTGGCGCGACGACGGGAGGATGGGTCGGCAATCACGAACTCGACGATGTGCGGCGCCACGTCGGCATGGCACTCGATGCGGGCGTGATCCTCTTCGACTCGGCGAACAGTTACCAGCGAGGCACCGCCGAGGAGTTGCTGGGCAAAGCACTCGGCGCCAATCGTGACCGCGTGCTCGTCTCGACCAAGGTCAACTCGCGCATGGGTGACGGCATCAACGACGTCGGCCAATCGCGGTGGCACATCTTGCGCTCGTGCGAAGAGAGCCTGCGCCGTCTCGGCACCGACCGTATCGACATCTACCACGTACACGGTTTCGATGCGTGCACGCCGCTGGAAGAGTCGTTGGGTGCGCTCGACACGCTCGTGCAATCCGGCAAGGTGCGCTACATCGCGTGTTCCAATCATGCGGCGTGGCAGATCATGAAGGCGCTGTCGGTCTCCGATCGGCGGGGCTTGTCGCGCTACGTCGCAACCCAGAGCTACTACACGCTGGTCGCCCGCGAACTCGAGTGGGAGATCATGCCGTTGGCGCGCGACCAAGGCCTCGGCGTGCTCGTGTGGAGCCCGCTCGCCGGCGGCTTCTTGTCGGGCAAGTTCACCCGCGCCGCTGCCCCACCCGCCGGCACGCGGCGCGCGATGATCGGCAACCTCGGCATCGGCCCCATCGACGAAGAGCGAGGCTTTGCCATCGTCGACGTCATGCGCGAAGTTGCGCAGCAACGAGGTGGTGGCGTTACCTGCGCGCAGGTCGCCCTCAACTGGCTGCGCACACGCGATCTCGTGTCGTCGATCATCATCGGCGCCCGGTCTGACGAGCAGCTCGCCGACAATTTGGCGGCCACGCAGTGGACGATGACCGCCGACGAGCAGCACCTACTCGACGAGGTGAGCGCCGTGCCCATCCCTTACCCCCACTGGTATCAGCGGCAGTTCACGGCCGAGCGATACTCTCGGCAGGGCGCGCCCGCCGAGGCATTCACCTATCAATTCCCGACTGCAGACTGACCACGGTCCGGAGGGTCCGACCACCATGGCAACCATCGACTATCCCGTCTTCGACGCCGACAACCACTATTACGAAACCCGCGACGCATTCAGTCGTCATATCCCCTCGTCGCAACGCGACAAGGCGATTCACACCCGCATCGACGATGACGGCGTCGAGCGGGTCTACGTCGGCGACAAGCGGTTCACGTTTCTCGAACATCGCAACTTCGACACGGTCGTCCCGCCCGGCGCGCTTCGAGCCATGCTGCGCTCGCTCAAATCGGGTTCGGCCGACATCCGGGGCACCGACATCGAGGAGCCGATGCAACTCGAGTACATCCAACGCGATGCGCGGCTGGCCATGATGCAGACGCAGGGCATCGAGTCGATCCTGATGTTCCCCACGTTGGCCGTGTGCGTCGAAGCGTTCATGATGGACGACCCTGACCAGCTCTACGCCAATTTCCATTCGTTCAACACGTGGCTCGACGAAGAGTGGGGCTTCGACTATGCCGGTCGCGTCTACGCGCCGCCGCTGTTGTCGTTGCGCGATCTCGATCGAGCGGTCGCCGAGCTCGAATGGGTGCTCTCCCGCGGCGCGCGTGCGATCTGCCTGCGCGCCGGACCCGCCTACGGTCGATCGCCCGCCGATCCCTACTTCGATCCGTTCTGGGCCCGCGTCAACGAGGCCGGCATCACGATCGCGTTCCATATCGGCGAGTCGAGCTACAACGAATTGTTCTCGATCCACTGGGGCGAAGAGCCAACCCCGCCCTCGCATCGCCAGTCGGCGTTCCAGTGGACATGCTTCTACGGCGACCGCCCGATCATGGACACGATGGCCGCGCTCATCTACCACAACCTCTTCGGCCGGTTCCCCAACGTGCGCGCAATGTCGATCGAAAACGGGTCCCTGTGGGTGCCCTACCTCATGCGCGTGATGGACAAGATGAACGGCATGGGCCGCAACGGTCCTTGGCCGGGCGGACGAATCACCGAAAAGCCGAGCGAGATCTTCAAGCGCCACGTCTTCGTGTCGCCGTATCACGAAGAGCCGATCGAAGACCTCGTCGCGCTGATCGGTTCTTCGCAGGTGCTGTTCGGGTCCGACTTCCCGCACGCCGAAGGGTTGGCCGACCCGCGATCGTTCGCCGCCGGCCTGCCCTCGCTCTCCTACGACGACGTGCGCAAGGTGATGCGCGAGAACGCGAAGTCGCTTGTTGCTCGATGACAACGGCCTGGTCGTACGACCGACGCCTATGCCCATCCCCAACGGACCTTCTGCGGTAGCCGACGTACTCGAGCACGCACTGCTCGAGCGACCGGATCACGAAGCACTCGTCGGTCGCCACAATCGATACACCTTTCGTCAGCTCGACCGGGCGGCCGACGCCGCGGCAGCGGCACTGCACCATTGCGGCATCGCGCCCGGCGATCGTGTGGCCGCGTCGCTGCCCAATCAGTGTGAGATCGTCATCGCCTTCCTCGCGTCGATGCGCCTCGGCGCGGTGTGGGTCGGCATCAACATGGCGCTGGCACCACCCGAAAAGCGCTACATGCTCGATGACAGCCAAGCGCGGCTGTTCATCACGACTCCCTCAATTCGAGACACGCTGCCCGACGCGCCGTGCCGTGTGCTCACCGTCGATCCCGCTGACGGCACCGGCGACTGGACCGACCTGGTCGCTTCGCTACGCGCGTCTGACCCGCCACGGGCCACGATCGATCCGCACGCGCCGGCGGCCATCTCGTACACGTCAGGGACGACCGGGTTCCCCAAGGGTGCGGTGCACAGTCAGCACAACATGTTGTGGCACGGCGCCGTCGCGCGCGAGACCGACCCGGGGCCGAGCGACGAACGCCATGGTGTGCTGCTGCCGTTGACGCTGCTCAATTTGATGGTGCTCGGCCCGCTCTTTGCCTGGCTCAAGGACACCACCTGTATCTGCATCGATCGGGTCGACGCGCTGGGGCTGCGCGACTGGTTGCGCGAAGAGCGCGTCAGCCGTGTCACATTCGCACCGCCGATCGTTTACGACCTGCTCAACCACCCCGACGTCACGGCCGCCGACATCGCCCCGCTCCGCCGGCCCGAATGCGGCGGCGCGGCCACACCGCACTCGCTGCGGACACTTTTCATCGAACGCTTCGGCACCGCGGTGTTGACGGGATATGGCCTCACCGAGGCACCCGGCGCGCTGACGCGGGAGATGCCGCACGACCCGCTGCTCGCGGGTTGTAGCGGCAAAGCGCTCACCGCGATCGAGATCGTGATCGTCGATGAGAACGATCAGCCGATACCGTCGGGCACTGCCGGCGAGATCTGCGCTCGAGCGGTTCGTGACGGTGAATGGGCCGGTGTCTATACACCCTTCCTCGGCTATTGGCGCCGGCCCGAAGCGACGCAACGGGCGTTGCGCGGCGGGCTCTTGCACACCGACGACATCGGCGAACTCGACGGCGATGGTCGACTGTTCGTCAAGGACCGCCGCAACGACTTGATCGTGCGCGGCGGCGCCAACGTCTACCCCGCAGAAGTCGAGCGGATACTCGCCGACCATCCCGCAGTCGCGGCGTGCGCGGTACTCGGCATCGAGGACGAACGCCTCGGGCAGCGAGTGGGCGCGGTCCTACAGCTGCGGCCGGAATACTCGGTGTCGAACGAAGACATCACCGGCTATTGCCGCGAACGCCTGGCGCGCTACAAGGTGCCCGACCGTTGGGTCATCGTCGATGCGTTCGCCAGGACGCCCATGGGCAAGATCCGCAAAGGCGACCTGGCCGCCTTGTTCGTATAACGTCGGGCGGATGACGGAGGCCCCCTGGCAGACCATCCCGCAACTCATCGACGACGCCGCCGAGCGCTATCCGACGATCGACGCGCTCGTCGAGGGAGATGTCTGCCTCAACTACGCAGAGTTCCGTGACCACATCGACGAGGCTGCCCGCGCACTCATGGCGCGCGGCGTGGCCAAGGGCGATCGTGTCGCGATCTGGGCGCCCAACATCTGGGAGTGGCCGATTGCGGCCCTGGCAACGCACCGAGCCGGCGCGATCGTCGTCCCCATCAACACCCGCTTCAAGGGCCGAGAAGCCGGCTACGTCTTGCAAAAGTCCAAAGCCAAGGTGCTGTTCACGGTGACCGACTTCCTCGACACCGACTATGTCTCGATGCTGCACGACGCGCATCTCGACTTGCCCGATCTCGAACAGATCGTGGTGTTCCGCGGGCCTCGGCCCGACGGCACGATCTCGTTCGACGAGTTCTTGGCGCCGGCTTCGTCCATCAGCGCCGCAGAGTTGCGGCAACGCTCCGACTCCGTGACCGGCGATGACCTCTGCCACATCATGTTCACGTCGGGCACCACCGGGCTGCCCAAAGGCGCCATGCTCATCCACAAAGCGATCTGCAAGGGCTACGACGCGTGGTGCGAAGTGATCGGGATGCGGCCGGGCGACCGCTATCTGATCATCAACCCGTACTTCCATTCGTTCGGATTCAACTCGGGCATCCTTGCTTGCCTCATGCGCGGCGCCACCAACCTGCCTCACGCGGTTTTCGACGTCCCCGCGGTGATGCGCCGAGTACCGATCGACCGCATCACGATGCTGCCCGGCCCGCCGGCTATCTACCAGACGATCCTCAATCATCCCGATCTCGACAAGTTCGACATGTCGACACTGCGCCTGTGCGTCACGGGTGCTGCCGCGATCCCCGTCGAGATGATCTACCAGATGCGCGAGCGACTCGGCTTCGAGACGATCGTCACCGGCTACGGCCTCACCGAGACATCGGGCATCGTGACGATGTGTCGCCACGACGACGACCCCGAGACGATTGCCCGCACATCTGGTCGCGCGATTCCCGATATCGAAGTGAAGGTCGTCGACGACGACAACGACGAAGTGCCGCGCGGTGAGCCAGGCGAAGTCGTCGTGCGCGGCTACGTGGTGATGAACGGCTACCTCGACGACCCTGAGCAGACCGCCGAGACCATCGACCCCGACGGCTGGTTGCACACCGGCGACATCGCAGTGATGGACGACCGTGGCTACCTACAGATCACCGACCGCAAAAAGGACATGTACATCGTCGGTGGGTTCAACGCGTACCCCGCCGAGATCGAGAACCTCATGCTGGCGCACCCACACATCGGTGGCGTCGCGGTCGTCGGCGTTCCCGACGCCCGCATGGGCGAGGTCGGCATGGCTTTTGTCATCCCGAGACCCCACACAAAGCCCGATCCCGCCGAAATAATTGCGTGGTGTCGCGAAGAGATGGCCAACTACAAGGTTCCTCGTTATGTACAAGTCGTCGATGCATTTCCGCTCAATCCGAGCGGCAAAGTGCTCAAATACGAACTGCGCGAACGCGGGAAACAAGTCCTCGCCAGCACAAATCCTAAATAGGTCGCAAGTCCTACCGATGGGTAGCGAGCGGTACTCCGGTCCCTGGTAACGCGATTCAGCGCGATCTAATCCCAGGAGACCGTTATGGATCGGACCAAACCTCCGGCTCCCCGACTGCTCTGCCGCATCACCGTCGTCGTTTCGGCCAGCCTTCTCTGGATGGTTCTGGCTCACCTGAGTGGCGGCAATGTGACCGACCCCACGTCATCGGCGATCTTTGCTCCCGCCGCCCTGGCAGTCGTACTGGGCATCACCATCGGTTGGGACGCCCTCGTCGTACCACTCGCCGCGACCGTCGCCGATGTAGTGATTCGCCGCCACCAACTCGACGCGTCGACAACGGCGCTCGAGTTGATCATGGCCGCGGCGAACGCCGGCGCGTACGTATCGGCCGGCGTCTGGTTGCATCGGCGCAAGGTCGACTTGCGCGACCCGAGCATGACGGACCTGTTGGGCCTCGTCGGCCCCGTGGCGATCGCTGCGCCGTGCGCGACTGCTTTGGTGCACACATTCGCGGCGCGCTTCTTGTATCTCGACGTCGATCCGTTCGCACGATCCGCCTTCGCATGGGCCACCCGCGACAGCGTCGCGATCATTGCCGTCGCCGCGTTCCCCTTTGCGTTGCACCAGACCTTGCAGGACGGCCGCCCACTGCGACACGTCACGGTGCTGCGTCACCCTGGCGTCGATCGAGCCCTCGCGTGTGTGCAGATCATCTTCCTCATGGCATCGATCCTCGCCGCCTTCACCATCGGCGACAGCGAACAACACCCACTGTTCATTGCGGTGCCGGCGCTGTTGTGGTTGGCGGCCAGCCGCGGCTATCGCTTCGCCGCCTTCGGTGTCATGTTGTTGAGCATCGGCCTCGTGATCAGCGATATCGGCGGCGGTCCGGTCGCGGGAATGACCTCGGTGAGACTGCAGATCGCCAGCACCGCCTTGTTGACGCTCGCCGTCGGCGCGCAGGTGGACGATCGCCGCAGCGCCGGCACGATGTTCAGTCACCTGAATCACGAACTCCAAGCGAGCGAAGCCCGTTACCGCAGCGTCGTCGAGCACGCGGCGGATGGGTTCCTTCTGACGGATCAACACGGTGAGATCGAGATCGCCAACGCCGCGATCGAGCGGCTCTTCGGCTTCGCACGGGCCTATGTCGAGTCCGCGAACATCGTCGATCTCATCCCTCCGGCGGACGACACCACACCAATTGACGCACTCGCCCATCTGCTCGACAGTCCGCCGGCGGGCGGAGCCAGTGGCGAGCGCTACTGGATCGGCCGCCGGGCCGACGGGTCGACATTTCCGTTGCGCGTCGCACTGTCTCGCGTCGAAATCGGAGGACGTATCGGTTACGCCGCGACGGTCCAGGACGAGAGCGACCGCAAGCAGTTCGAGGAATCACTCGAGCATCAGGCGACGCACGATTCACTGACCGATCTTCCGAATCGGGCGCTGTTCCACGATCGGCTGAGCCACGAACTCGAGCGCCTGAAGAGACAGCCGGGCTCAATTGCGGTGCTTCTGCTCGACCTCGATCATTTCAAGGAGATCAACGACAATTGTGGACACGCGGTGGGTGACAAGGTGCTGCGTGAAACCGCCGCGCGCCTACGCGAGGTGATGCGCTCGGGCACCGTGGCCCGACTCGGCGGTGACGAATTCGCGATCATCCTGGCGCCGGCGGCAGATCGTTACGCGGCGGTTGCCGCGGCCGAGCGTGTGCTCGACCGCCTGCGCAAGCCGTACGACGGCTTACCGCCGGAGTTGACCCCTACCGCCAGCATCGGGATACGGCTCGTCTCGCGGCCGGGGGAACAGCCCAACGAATTGCTGCGCCACGCCGACGCTGCGTTGTACCAAGCGAAGCGCGACGGCCGAGACTGCTACCGATTCTTCGCACAGCCGGAGAGAACGCGGCCGACAGCTGAAGAGATCGACCTACGCGACCGCATCAACGATTGCTCGGTCACGTTGCGCTACCAGCCCATCATCGAAGTGGCGGCCGGCCACGTTGTGAACGTCGAGGCGCTCGCCCGCATCCGTAAGGCCGACGGCCAGACCATCACATCGAGCGAGTTTCTCGCCGACTCTGCGCGTGCCGGTCTTGTCGATCGACTCGGTGAGTTGGTGTTGCGACGCGCGCTGACGGACCTCTGCAACTTGCGCAACCGCGTGAGCGACGACTTGACGATGTCGGTGAACGTTTCGCCGTGCCAGCTGGCCAGCCCTCGCTTTGCCGCCTCGGTGAGTGACGCACTGGCGTTCACAGGCCTCGGGCCTGAAGCGCTGATCCTCGAACTCACGGAAACCGAGGGTCTCGCCCAGGTGCCGGGCGCGATCCAGACGATCAACGACGTTGCGACAACCGGCGTGCGCATGGCGCTCGACGACTTCGGCGCCGGCCACACGCGTTTCGACGTGTTGCGCGATCTGCCGATCGCCGTGCTCAAGATCCATCGCGACTTCATCAGCCGAGTGGTCGAATCAGAGGCCGACGCCGACATCCTCGAGACGATCATCGCCCTCGCAAACCGGCGCGGCATCGTCGCGGTCGCGCAGGGTGTCGAGACGATCGAGCTCGTCGACCGGTTGACGGCGATGGGCTGTACGCAAGTACAAGGGTTTCTCTTCGGCGAGCCGTCGCCGATCGAGGAGCTCACCACGGTGTTGCGGCAGTGGCACGCGGTGCCCGCCATTGCAACCCGCCTGGGCCGTGCCGGGTAGCGATTCCCCCCTCGCTACCCGAGCACGGCCGCGGCGAACGTGCGGATCTCCCGCGCCGCATCGGGCCCCGCCGGTGTGTAGAGAATCTCGCTTGCACCTTCGGCGACCGCGGCTTCGGCCTTGGCCCTGATCTCGTCGCGGGTGCCCACCCAACCGGTGGTCGCCAGCGCGGCACCTGCCGCGTCGAGTTGCGCGCGATCGCGGGGCATCACATCGGTGACATGACCTTCGTGCACCGCGAGGTGGCGTTGGCCCTCGGGCCGCTCGGCGTTGATGCCCGCCACCCACTCGGCGCCGAGGGGGAGATTGCCCACCGCGTCGGGATACGCCTGCCAGATGCCGTGGTAGCGCACCACGTACCACGGCCCGAGCGCCAGCTTGACCCGCTCATCGTCGATCGATTCGCCCGGCTCGAGCACGGTGCCCGCGTGCATGCGTACATGCCAGTCGAAGCCCGCCGCCGGACCCATCGAGATCAGCCCGTCGGCAACGCCCGACGCGATCAACTCTCGCGTTGTCTCCGTGCCCTTTGGGCCGAGCGCGGAGACCAACTGCGGCGTGCGGATCGGTCGATCGATCGCCCAGCGCGGATGGTGGATCATCTGGCACTGCTTGCCGTCGATCTCGACCACCTCACCGCGCAGCAGCGCATCGAGCTGTGTCAGATAGCGGGTCAACTTGCCCCACGAGACCGCGTTTTGGTTGAGCACCCAGCGCGCCGTCGCACCGGTGCCCCATCCGCACGCGAGGCGGCCGGGCGCCAGTCGTTCGATCGTCGCGATTGCGGACGCCGACGTCATCACATGGCGCAGGTTGGGTACGAGCACGGCCGTGCCGATGTTGATCGACGTGTGCTCGGCCACCCGCGCCAGCGTGATCCAGATGTCTTCGTACAGCGCGGCCGAGTCGTACAGCCACAGACGGTCGTACCCGAGGTCGTAGGCGAGCTTTGCCAGCTCGACAGAATCTGGACCGGGCGGCATGGCGACAGAGAGCTTCATGCGCCGCACACTAAATGAAATACCGTTCTGGCAGTCAAACGTGGGCTGTCAGCCCACGTTTGACTGCCAGTACGGGCTCAGTGCGGCGTGAGGCCACCATCGGCGAGGATGACCTGCCCGGTCATGAAGCTCGACGCGTCGCTCGCGAGGAACAGCGCGGGGCCGACCATTTCGTCTACGTGCGCGGCGCGGCGCATGAACGAGGCGTTGGCCATGCGTTGGGCGGCCTCCGGGCCGTTGTTGCGCACCATATCGGTATCGACCGTGCCGGGAGCGAGTGCGTTCGAGCGGATGCCGAACTGCGCCAAACTTGCGGCCTGCGCACGCGTCATCGCCATGAGGCCGGCCTTGGCCGCGCTGTACATCGCAGTGCCCGCGCTGAAGAGGAACGCTCCCGCGGAGATGACGTTGATGATCGACGCGTTGCCGCTCTGCTTGAGGTGGGGTAGCGCCGCCTCGACGAGAAAGACCGGACCGCGCAGATTGACCCCGAGCGACTTTTCCCACGCGTCTTCGTTGAATTGTCCGATCGGCAACGCGAGTGCATTGGCGGCGTTGTTGACCACGATGTCGAGCCGCCCGAAGCGGGCGATGGTCTGATCGACGAGATCCTGCAACGCCGCGATGTCGCCCATGTGGGCCGGCACCGCCAACACGTCGCCGCCGAGCGACTCGAGATGCGCCTGCGTCTCGGCGCACGCATCGGCCTTGCGGCTGGCCACCACGACCTTGGCGTTCGCGCACACGAAGCCTTCGGCGATGGCTCGGCCGATACCCCTCGTGCCACCGGTGACGATGGCGACCCGATCGGTGAGATCGAAGAGGCGAGAGAGCTTGTCACGGTCCATGGTCCTAAGCTTCGACGCCGGGCTGACATCCGGCAAACCCAGGGGGTACACCATGACCGTCACACGCGAACCTGACGCCGATCGCGGATCGATCAAGGCCACGCAGGACTGGCTGCTCGAGGTGGGGCCGCGAGAGGCGGCGATCCACTGCGCCCGCACCCACGTGTTCGCGGAGACGAGCACCGACACCGACTACATCTGCTCGACGATCTCTCACGACGTCTATTTCGGCGTACCCACCCGCACGCGCGAAGGCAACGTCATCCCCGACGGCGCGGTGCTGGTCAACTACGACCAAGTCCGCGGCTACTACGAGGGACGGGCCGGGTCCTACGTGGTGCTGGCGTCCGCACAGCTCAAGAGCATCGCGACTGACTGGTACCTCTTCAACGAGAGCGCGGCGACGCTGCGGGGCACCGGGATGATCGGCGACATCGACACCACCGACCGCGAGTGGGTCGTCAACAGTGCGGTCATCTTCCCGACGGCGCCCGACGGCATCCGCGGCGAGATCTGCGTGACCCGCTATCCCTTCATCGACATCGTCGCCGACACCGTCGTCACCCCTCCCCCGCCATCAGACCCTCGCACCTACCTTCCGCTGCGCGAGATGGAGCACACCGCGCTGATCGACCGCTTCCTCGACGCGCTGCGGGCAGTCGACGCTTCGCAGATCGAGTCGCACCTCGCGGCCACGCACACCATGGCGGTACGCCTCGACGACGTGACCGGCGCGCAACGCGTGCTCACCGCGGAATCGAGCGACGCGGCGGCGAATCACTTCGTCACGATGTTCGCTGGCCTCGGCGATCTCACTCTCGTCTCGCGCATCGCGACCGAGTGGTATGTGTTCGCCGAATACCTCTTGCACTTCGACGACGGTCGAGTCCGTCGTCTTGCACTCACACATCCCGTCGAAGGCGGCAAGCTCACCGGCACGTTCGGCTACGGCCGCGACGAGAAGAAAGGCCACTGACCATGGCGGTCACCGACATGTCCATCCCCAAGATCATCAGCGTCGACGATCACGTCGTCGAGCCGCCGCATCTGTGGCAGACGTGGCTGCCGGCCAAGTGGCGCGAGCGCGGCCCCAAGATCGAGCTGCTGCCTACCGGTGATGTCAAGATGGTCGATGGTCGTTACATCGAGCACCCCGGCACGTCGGGCAAGTTGGTTGCTTGGTGGAACTACGACGGCAGCTACTTCTCGCTCAAGCGTTACATCGCAGCGGTCGGCTTCCCGCCCGAAGAAGTCGACATGTTTCCGATCACCTACGACGAGATGCGTCCCGGATGCTGGCAGCCCAAAGAGCGCATCAAGGACATGGAGATGAACGGCGTCGAAGCATCGCTGTGCTTCCCCAACTACCCACGGTTTTGTGGGCAGATCTTCTCCGAAGCGCCCGACAAAGAGCTCGCGCTCGCGTGCATCAAGGCGTACAACGACTGGATGGTCGAAGAGTGGTGCGGCGATTCCGCCGGCCGGTTGATCCCGCTCATCATCGTGCCGCTGTGGGACGCCAACCTCGCCGCCGACGAGATCCGGCGCAACGCGGCACGCGGTGTGCGCGCGGTGGCGTTCAGCGAGTTGCCGCCGTGGCTCGGGCTGCCGTCGATCCACTCCGGCTACTGGGACCCCTTCTTCAAAGCGTGCGACGAGACCGGCACGGTCATCAGCATGCACATCGGCTCGGGCACCAAGACCTTGCAGACGTCGGCCGATGCACCGGCGAGCATCGGCGCGACGATGATCTTCACCAACAGCGCGGCGTCGATGCTCGACTACTTGATGTCCGACGTGTTGAAGACATTCCCCAACCTCAAACTGCTCTACGCCGAGTGCCAGATCGGTTGGATCCCCTACGTACTCGAGCGGGCCGACGACATCTGGCGTACCCATTTGTGGTCGCACAAGACGGCCCATCCCGAGCTGCCGTCGACGTACTACAAGGACCGCATCTACTCGTGCTTCTTCAAGGACGAGGTCGGCGTGTTGATGCTCGACCGTATCGGTGTCGACCAGGTTTGCTTCGAGACCGACTATCCGCACCAAGACGGCACGTGGCCCAAGAGCAAAGAGGTGGCCGACCACCTGTTCGGGCACCTCGACGCCGAGACCATCCACAAGCTGGCGCGCGGCAACGCGGCCAAGCTGCTCGGGGTCAAGGACTGACGGTCACGAGACGCGGGCGAACGACGTAGCGCATATGCGGTCGTCGTTGCCCACGTCGCGCACGTCGACACGCCACAGGTTGCCGGCGACGAACGTCGCCTCGGCGCGGGCGGGGCCGACGCGAGCCGGTGCCACGAACCGCACGATGAGATCATCGATGCGCGCATCGGGCCGCGCGGACGCCATGGCCGACTCGACCAACAGCGCGAAGAGCGAGCCGTGCAGGATGCCCCAGGGGTTACGCGCCGGTCCCGTGATGTCGAGCTCGGCCGCCCCGTCGACGCCGGGCACAAGGCGCACCCCGTAGCGCTCGAGCAGCGGTGGCCGGGCGCGGTGCTCCCCGCTCAAAGGGCCGCTCGGGCCATGGCCGAAGATCTCGTCCGGCGGCGGGATGCTCATCGGCGCGGCGCGTTCGGGTGACAGCACGCTGTGGTTCGCGGTGGCCGTGGCCACGACCACCCCTTGACCCTCGTCGTAGACCGCGCAGTCCGCAAGCACCTGCCGTCGGCCCGCCCTCACGACCCGGCTGTCGGCGCGCAGCGGGCCGACGGCCGCCCGGGCGACGAGGTGCAAATCGATGTCGGCGGTGACGACCCATTGCGGCAACGAGGCGAAGCCGGCGGCCATTCCCACCGCCGAGTCGACCAGGTAGGCGAGCACTCCGACGAGCGCGGCGCCCGAGGCATCGACCAGATCGGGGCGCAACTCGATCCACGTGCTCATGGTCTCGTCGCTCGCACGTCGCGCCGCGAGCTCGAAGTACTGCGTCAGTCCGTCGTCGAAGCCATCGGGGAGATCCACCGAGTAACTGTACTGGGGCTCACGGAAGAGGCCGGTAGCCTCTCGTGGATGGGCTCTCAAGAGGACACGCCGTACCCGAAGGTCGACCGCGCAGATTACCCGGCGATCGAACGGCGCATCCTCGACCGCTGGAAAGAGCGTTCGACCTTTGCCCGTTCGATCGAACAGCGCCCCGGCGGTGACAACGAGTACATCTTCTTCGACGGCCCGCCGTTCGCCAACGGGCTTCCCCACTACGGCCATTTGCTCACCGGCTATGTCAAAGACGTGATCCCCCGCTATCAGACGATGCAGGGCCGGCGCGTCGAACGGCGCTTCGGCTGGGACACCCATGGCCTACCGGCCGAGATGGAAGCCGAGAAAGAGCTGCACGTCTCGGGCCGGCGCGCCATCAACGAGTACGGCATCGACAAGTTCAACGACTACTGCCGCACCTCGGTGTTGCGCTACACGAAAGAATGGGAAACCTACGTCACGCGCCAAGCGCGTTGGGTCGATTTCGAGAACGACTACAAGACGATGGACCTCGGCTACATGGAGTCCGTCATGTGGGCGTTCAAGCAGCTGTGGGACAAGGGCCTTGTCTACGAGGCATATCGGGTCATGCCCTACTCGTGGGGCGCCGAGACTCCCCTGTCCAACTTCGAGATCCGTCTCGACGACGCCACTCGCCCCCGCCAAGACCCTGCCCTGACGGTCGCGTTCACCTTGACGCCGCGGCCCGAAGACGACGGGCGCGAGACACGGCTGCTCGCGTGGACGACGACACCCTGGACGCTGCCGTCCAACCTCGCGCTCGCGGTGTCAGCCGATCTCGACTACGCCGTCTACGAGGAGGACACGGTCCGTTACATCCTCGGCGCGGTGACGGTCGGCAAATACGAGAAAGAGCTCGCCAACGCGACGTTGGTCAAGACGGTCAAGGGCTCGGAGCTCGTCGGCCGCACGTACACACCACTCTTCCCCTACTTCGCGGGCCGCCCCAATGCGCATCAGGTGTTGGGCGCCGACTTCGTCGAAACCGACGAAGGTGTGGGCGTCGTGCACATCGCGCCGGGCTTCGGCGAGGTCGACAAAGAAGCGGCCGACGCCGCGGGTATCGAAACCGTCGTGCCCGTCAACGACGAAGGGCGATTCACCGAAGAGGTGCCCGACTACGCCGGCCTCAACGTGTTCGAGGCCAACCCGCAGATCATCCGCGACCTACGCGACGCCGGCCGGCTCGTGCGCCACGACAGCTACACGCACAACTACCCGCACTGCTGGCGCACCGACACGCCGATCATCTATCGCGCCATGTCGTCGTGGTACGTCGAGGTCACTGCGTTTCGCGACCGCATCGTCGAGCTCAATCAACAGATCAACTGGATCCCCGGCCACGTGCGCGACGGCGCCTTCGGCAAGTGGCTCGAAGGTGCGCGCGACTGGTCGATCTCGCGCAACCGGTTCTGGGGCGCGCCCATCCCGGTGTGGCGCAGCGACAACAACGACTATCCCCGCACCGACGTCTACGGGTCGATCGAAGAGTTGCAGCGCGACTTCGGCGTCGAGGTGACCAACCTGCACCGTCCCTACATCGACGAGCTCGTGCGGCCGAACCCCGACGACCCGACCGGCCAGTCGATGATGCGACGCGTGCCCGAGGTGCTCGACTGTTGGTTCGAGTCCGGGTCGATGCCGTTCGCGCAGGCGCATTACCCGTTCGAGAACAAGGCGTGGGTCGACGATCACAACGCCGACTTCATCGTCGAGTACATCGCACAGACGCGCGGTTGGTTCTACACGATGCACGTGCTGTCCGTGGCGCTGTTCGATCGCCCCGCGTTCAAGAACTGCATCTGCCACGGCGTCGTCCTCGACGAAGATGGCCGCAAACTATCCAAGCGGCTGCGCAACTACCCCGATCCCGAAGAGATCTTCGAGACCATCGGCTCCGACGCGCTGCGGTGGTTTCTGATGTCGTCGCCCATCTTGCGCGGCCTCGATCTGCGCATCGACCGCGAGGGTCGGGCCATCGGCGAGATCGTGCGCCTGGTGCTCAACCCCATCTGGAATTCGTACACATTCTTCACGCTCTACGCGAACGTCGATCGCTATCGCGCGAACCTGCGCGCCGACTCGACGCAACTGCTCGATCGCTACATCCTCGCCAAGACGCGCTCGTTGGTCGAGGGCGTCACGCAGCGTCTCGACGAATACGACATCGCGGGTGCGTGCACCGACATCCAGGCGTTCCTCGATGCGCTCAACAACTGGTACATCCGCCGCTCACGCGAACGGTTTTGGGCTCCGGCCGGCGGCATCCACGAACAAGACAAGCACGATGCGTATGACACGCTCTACACGGTGCTGCACACCGTGACGCGTCTCGCCGCGCCGCTGCTGCCTTTCCTCTGCGAAGAGGTGTACACGAACCTGTCGGGCGATGAGTCCGTGCATCTCACCGACTGGCCCGACCCTGCGTCGCTGCCGGCCGACGACGCGCTGGTCACCGCGATGGATCGTGTGCGCGATGTCTGCTCGGCCGCGCTGTCGTTGCGCGAGTCGCGCGGCCTGCGCACGCGCCTGCCGCTGAGCCGGCTCACGGTTGCCGGCGGCGATATCGAGTCGCTGCGCCCGTTCGCCGATCTGATCAGCGACGAGGTCAACGTGAAGTCGGTCGACTTCAGCGACGACGTCGCCGCGTTCGGCACGTTCGTGTTGCGCCCCAATGGCAAGGTGCTCGGCCCTCGCCTCGGCGGTGCCGTGCAACAGGTCATCAAAGCGGCGCGTGCTGGTGAATGGACGAGCAACGCCGACGGCACCGTCGCCGTGGCCGGGGTCACGCTGAGCGGCGACGACTTCGAGCTCGCGCTGCAAGCCAAAGACGGTGATGCCACGGCACCGCTGCGGGGCAACGACGCAGTCGTCAACCTCGACACGATCGTCACCGACGAACTACGGGACGAGGGAACGGCGCGCGATCTCGTGCGTCAGGTGCAGGAAGCCCGCAAGAAGCAAGACCTAGTGGTCACCGATCGCATCAAGCTGTTCGTCGATTTGCCGGAGGCGCTCGAAGGCGCGATCCGGGCGCACGAGTCGATGATCAAGGGTGAGGTGCTGGCGCTCGAAATCGCCTATGGCGACCTCCCTGAGCGCGTGCCGGCGCACGAGGGCCGACTCGAGAACCAAGACGCCCGCTTCGCGGTGGTGGTCAACTAGTCACGTGGATGAAAAAGTGGGGTCGCGTTGTTGACGCGCACATGGCCACACGTCGCATCGCCCAGATCATCCCCGCCGAACACACCTACGAAGGTGAAGGGTTCGGCGTCTTCCGTCCCTTCCCCACCGCCCACCTCGACTTGTTCGACCCGTTTCTGCTGCTCGACGAGATGGAGCCGCAAGACCACGCGCCGAGCAAGGCCATCGGCACTTCCGATCACCCGCATCGCGGGTTCGAGACCGTCACCTACATGTTGGAGGGAGCGTTCGAGCACGCTGATTCGCAAGGCAACCACGGCATCATCAGCGCGGGCGGTGTGCAGTGGATGACCGCCGGTGCCGGCATCGTGCATCGCGAGCAACCCGCCGAGTCGATCAAGCGTGACGGCGGCCGCACCCACGGCTTCCAACTGTGGGTCAACCTGCCGGCCGCAGAGAAGATGACTGCGCCGGCGTATCAAGGGTTCGAGCCGGGCGATATCCCGTCGCGCACCGTCGACGGCGTCACCTTGCGGGTGGTCGCCGGTGAACTTTCCGGGCTCCGCGGCGTGGCCGACACGCATTCACCGATCGTCTATGCGCATGTGACGATCGAGCCGGGCGCAACGTTCGCGACCGAGCTACCCGCTGACTCGAACGTCGGTCTCTACCTCTTTGCCGGAACCGGCACCGTCGGTCCCGACGAACGTCTCGTCAATGAGCGCGAGTTCGTCATCTATGAGCGTGAGTCCGGATCGATCAGCATCACCGCCAACGAACGCGTCGAACTCTTGTTGCTCGCCGGCCGTCCGCTGAATGAACCCGTGGCCCGCTACGGCCCATTCGTGATGAATACCCGCCAGCAACTGATCGATGCGTTCGAGGACTATCAGTCCGGTCGCATGGGTGGCATCGCCGCCGTACGCACCTGACCCGCTACCGTCGGTGCGGTGAGACGGGCGCGGGCCGGCGCTTCGTCAGAGCCGGGCGATGATCTCGCGCAACTCCCGCGGTTTGGTGATCGGATAGATGTCGTCACGGCCGAGCCACGACGGCTCGGGAGGACCGTCGAACCGGGCCCAGTCGGGCCCCTGCTCGGGCCAGTACTTGCGCGTCATCTTCTGGAGCGGCTCGGTGACGCCCATGTTGCGGCAAGCGGCGGCGTAGGCCTCGGCGGTCGAGCGGGCGCCCTTGACGTCCCAGTAGTCCTCCTCGCCGGCCCAGCGGCCGTTGCCGGCGTACCACGCGATCGAGACGCCGGGGAAGTCGAAGTACGCGGGCCCGTCGGGATCAGGATTGTCACGGCGATTCTGCAGCGCCCAGATCACCCGCGGCAGCCCGCCGTCGGCCGGATGCTCGTCGATCGTGTACCAATCGAGCACGGTGTAGATCTCGGGCACACCGAGCATCACCGGGTCGATCCACGCTCTCACCTGGGCGCACCCGTGCAGCGTGCCCCAGAAGTGCTCGACGTAGTTGCAGTCGTCGGTGAACATGTCGGCCCAGCCCGTCCAGTCTTCTTTGACGCAACCGGTGAAATACAAGCGGGCGAACTGGTCGTCGATCTCATCGCGCGGGAACTGGGCCATGGCCGGATTCTGACAGCATTTCCCGCTCTGGCGCGGGCCGCTCGGGCCCGAACCACCCGGTATCGAGCCAATCGCCCATTGAAAGACGGTCGCTACGCGCCGATGCAACAGCATGACCGTCTCGCGGGAGCTTCGAACGCGCCCAGGGTCACGCCCGCGTCGGGCCGTGATCGTGCTCGCCGCTCTCCTGGCGCTCACTGCGATGGCCTGCCCTCTCGCACCGGTCGCGGCGCAGGCCCCGCCCGCACTGGCGGCCCCGGCCCCGATCGACGCCCCGCCCGACCCGGTCGTCAGCGAAGCGGCCCGGCGTCTCTCACTCGGTCGTGACCTCCTCGCCGTGCTCGGTGATCGTCTCACCGCGCAACACGTCGAGGAGGACGCGAAGCGAGCCGAGCTCGACGCACAGATCGAGAACCTCGATTGGCGCCGGCGCGTGCGCCAGTCGTTGCTCGAGAAGATCGCGGTCGACACGTCGGATCTGATCGGGACGAAGCGCGACCATCAACGCCACGTCGTCAACATGGTGGATCTACTGCAAGGTTCACTGTTCTCCGTCGCCACCGGCACGCAGCTACTGATGATCGATCCGCTCGAAGCATCGAGTCAGCAGTACCACGAAGGGTTGTACGAAGCCGCTGCCGCATATCTGAAGCGCGTCTTGCACGAAGAAGAGGCGCGCATCAAAACGCTCGATGCGTCGCTGGCGGAAACGCGCGTGCAAGTTGGTGTCAGCGAGATCGCCATCGACGAAGCGGAAGAAAAGGTTGGCAACACGCTCGCGACATACGAGACCGCAAAGGCAACGCGCGAAGACACCGAAGCCTTGATTCGCAAGCTCGCCACAGGGTCCTTCGCCCGGTACCCGGAGATCGACATAAACGTGATCGTGCTCGATGCCTACCTACGCGCGGCGCGTCGTGTGGATATCGCCGACCAAGCCTGTGGGTTGGAATGGTGGGCAATCGCCGCGGTCGGGTACGTCGAGACAGGCCACGCGCGCGGTCGGGCGATGATGGCCGATGGCACCGTCATCGACGAGATCATCGGACCGACTCTCGACGGAACCGAAGGCAACCAACTCGTCGTCGACACCGACAAAGGCGCGCTCGACGGCGATCCCGTCTATGACCACGGCGTCGGGCCGATGCAATTCATACCGGAAACATGGAAGAACCGGGGTGCCGACGGCAACAACGACGGGTACAAGGATCCGTACAACTTCTATGACGCCGCGTTGGCGACTGCACGATTGCTCTGCGCGAACCGCGGTGATCAACGCATGTCGACGGTCACCGGCTTCGGCAACGCGATCTTCGCTTACAACCCATCCAAGGACTACGTGCGCAAGGTGACCGACATCGCGGTCAAGTATCAGAAAGCCCAACTCACACCGTCGCGCGCAATCTCGCTCATCGCCGGCGGCATACCCGCGTCGAGCGCGAACGAGATTTTGCGGCAACTCACCGACGCAGGGTGGCAACCAAAGGTGCTCTCGACGGGCGATCCCAACGCCATCACGGCCGCGTTGCAACCGAAGACTCCGAAGACCCCGATCATCTTGTCCGGAATGGTGCTCGCGATCGCCGATCCGGCGTGGAGCGTCGACGACCAGTTGCGCGTGCTCGGTGAAGTCGCCCGCGCCGGCAACGGTTTGCGCGTCGTGTGGGTGCCGACGGCACCGTTCGTCAAGCGCAGCCCCGAAGCGGAAAAGACCTACACCGAACTACTTGCGGCGAACCCTCAACTGCAGATCGGTTCGACGGTCATCCCACCGCGGACGCCGTGGTGCGGCAACCTGTCGGCCTGCCCCGGCTGGAAGGATTGGCTCGACGCGGTGCTGAGCCAACTCGGGTGAGCCGGCGCATCGTTTCGGCCCGTGATAGAACATCTGTTCCCGCGACGCCGTCCACGATGAGCCCATTACCGGCAGATGACGCCGAAATTACGGAGCCGTTACGACGGCCCCAACTTCCTCTTGACAGCAGTGTAATTACAGCCATGTAATAGTGAACCCCTAGTCCGACTTGGGTGGAGTTCGGGCTCGGGGCATGCAGCGCCGCGGCGCCGCTTGTAATGGCTGGATGGAGGGCTAAAACCATGACGATCACCCACGATCGGCTCGTGCAGGGTGCAGGCGAAGAAGCAGGCGCCAGCGACGGTGTCACGATGCGTGTCCGCAAGCGCAACGGTGACCTGGAACCGGTCGACGTCAACAAGATCGTGCGGGCGGTCCACCGCTGCGCGGTCAACCTCTCCGGTGTCGACGTGATGCGCGTCGCCACCCGCACCATCAGCGGTCTGTGCGATGGCGCGACCACCGAAGAGCTCGACGAGTTGTCGATCCGGACTGCGGCGTCGCTCATCGTCGAAGAGCCCAACTACTCCAAGCTCGCGGCTCGGCTCCTCTCGACCTACATCGAAAAAGAAGTCAAGAACCAAGACATCTACTCGTTCAGCCAGTCGATCGCGCTCGGCCACCGCTTGGGTCTCGTCGCCGACTACGTGCTCGAGCTCGTCAACAACAACTTCCGCAAACTCAACGACGCCATCGAAGCGACCAACGATCAACGCTTCGAGTTCTTCGGCCTGCGCACGGTTTACGACCGCTACCTGTTGCGCCATCCGACCGAGCGAGCCGTCATCGAGACGCCGCAATACTTCTTCATGCGCGTGGCGTGCGGCCTTTCCCAAAACGCCGAAGAAGCGATTCGCTTCTACCGCTTGATCTCTTCGCTCGCGTACCTGCCGTCGTCGCCGACGCTGTTCAACTCGGGCACCGCGCACTCGCAGATGTCGAGCTGCTACCTGCTCGACTCGCCCGAGGACGATCTCTCGGCCATCTACGACCGTTACAAGGACGTCGCCCTCTTGTCCAAGTTCGCCGGCGGCATCGGCCTCGCCTACCACCGCGTGCGGTCGAAGGGCTCGCTCATCCGCGGCACCAACGGGTTGTCCAACGGCATCATCCCGTGGCTCAAGACGCTCGACTGCTCGGTCGGCGCGGTCAACCAGGGCGGCAAGCGCAAGGGCGCGGCGTGCGTCTACCTCGAGACGTGGCACGCCGACATCGAAGACTTCCTCGAGTTGCGCGACAACACCGGTGACGAAGCGCGCCGGGCGCACAACCTCAACCTCGCCAACTGGGTCCCCGACCTGTTCATGGAGCGCGTCGAAAAGGACTGGATGTGGTCGCTGTTCGACCCGCACGCGGTCCCGCACCTCACCGACCTCTACGGCAAAGAGTTCGAGCGGGCCTACCTCGAAGCCGAGTCGGCCGGTCTCTACGAGCGGCAGATCCCTGCCCGCCAGCTCTACAGCCGCATGATGCGCTCGCTCGCACAGACCGGCAACGGCTGGATGACGTTCAAAGATCCATCCAACGAACGGTGCAACCAGACCGGCACCAAGGGCCGCGTCGTGCACCTCTCCAACCTGTGCACCGAGATCATCGAGGTCACGAGCCAGGCCGAGACCGCAGTGTGCAACCTCGGTTCGATCAACCTCGGTGCGCTCGTCGACGAAGACACCAATGACGGCATCACCGTGCGCTCATTCGATTTCGATCGCCTCGGCGAGGTCGTGCGCGTTGCCGTGCCCTTCCTCGATCGCGTGATCGACATCAACTACTACCCCACCGATGCCGCGGCGCAGTCCAACGCGGCATGGCGTCCGGTCGGGCTCGGTCTGATGGGCCTGCAAGACGTGTTCTTCAAGATGCGCCTGGCCTTCGACTCGCCCGAGGCGCGCCACCTCTCGCGCGAGATCAGCGAACACATCTACTTCCATGCGCTGTGGGCATCCACCGAACTCGCCCAGCAGTTCGGCCCGCACCCGACCTACGCCGATACCCGCGCCGCGGGCGGCAAGTTGCAGTTCGATCTGGCGGGCGCCGCCACCGGCACCGAGTTGGCCTGGAGCGAGTTGCGCACGCGCATCGCCACCCACGGCTTGCGCAACTCGCTGCTCATCGCCATTGCCCCGACCGCGACGATCGCGTCGATCGCCGGTTGTCACGAGTGCATCGAGCCGCAGGTGTCCAACCTGTTCAAGCGCGAGACGCTTTCGGGAGAGTTCCTCCAGATCAACCGCTACCTCGTGCGCGATCTGCAACGCCTCGGCCTGTGGGACGAAGACATGCAGTCACAGGTCAAGCGAGCCGAGGGCTCGATCCTCAACATCGAGGGCATTCCTGACGAACTCAAGGCGATCTACCGCACTGCGTGGGAGATCCCGATGCGTTCGCTCGTCGACATGGCCGCCGAGCGCGGCGTGTTCATCGACCAGAGCCAGTCGCTCAATCTCTTCATGGAGTCACCGACGATCGGCAAGTTGTCGTCGATGTACCTCTACGCCTGGAAAGCCGGGCTCAAGACCACCTACTACCTACGCTCCCGACCGGCGACTCGTATCAACCAGACGACGAGTGCCGCGCCGACCACAACGCCAACCGCGCCGACCAAGGTCTACAGCGACTCCGAGGCCATTGCCTGCTCGCTCGAAAACCCTGAGTCGTGCGAGGCGTGCGACTGATCCGCGCGCTCGCGCCCACTGGTTTCCATCTTCCCTAGGAGTAAGCCGTTTCATGGCCCTTATCGAGAATGCCTTCCCCCAACTCGACCCGCTCGCCGCACAGACCGTTGCACTCGCGCCGGCCGCGGCGCGGGGCAAGTTGCTCGACCCCGGCTTCAATCTCACGCTGCGCCCGATGCGCTACCCGGCGTTCTACGAGATGTTCCGCAATGCCATCCGCAACACGTGGACCGTCGAAGAGATCGACTTCTCCGATGATCTCGTCGATCTCGACCGCAAGCTCTTGCCGGCCGAAAAGCATCTCATCAACCGGCTCGTCGCCTTCTTCGCGACCGGCGACTCGATCGTCTCCAACAACTTGGTGCTCAATCTCTACAAGCACATCAACGCGCCCGAAGCACGCTTGTATCTCAGCCGGCAACTCTTCGAAGAAGCGTTGCACGTACAGTTCTACCTAACGCTGCTCGACAGCTATATCCCCGATCTCGAGCAGCGGGCCGAGGCGTTTTCCGCCATCGAGAACATCCCGTCGATCCGCATGAAGGCCGACTTCTGCTTCAAGTGGATCGATTCGATCAACCATCTCGACCATCTCGACGATCCCGAGTCGCGCAAGCAGTTCCTCCTCAATCTCATCTGCTTCGCCACGTGCATCGAGGGCCTGTTCTTCTTCGCCGCCTTCGCCTACGTCTACTTCCTGCGATCCAAGGGTCTGCTCAACGGGCTCGCCGCCGGCACCAACTGGGTCTTTCGCGACGAGTCGATGCACATGAACTTTGCACTGTCGGTCATCGAGCAGGTCCGCGCCGAAGAGCCCGAGCTCTTCGACGACGACCTGCGCCAGCGCATCAACGACATGGTCGAAGAAGCCGTGGAATGCGAGTTCCAGTTCGCGCAGGACATCCTCGGCCAGGGCGTGCCGGGCATGTCGACGTCCGACACCCGCCACTATCTCCAGTTCGTCGCCGACCAACGACTGCTGCAGCTCGGCCTGGGCAAGCGCTACGGGTCCAAGAACCCGTTCTCGTTCATGGAACTCCAAGACGTGCAAGAGCTCACCAACTTCTTCGAGCGCAGCGTCTCCGCCTATCAGATCGGCATCGAGGGCGACGTCGCCTTCGACGAAGAGTTCTGACGCAAGAGTCCGACCCCGGCGGGTCAGGGCTCGACGCCCAAAGTTCGGGCGGTGCCCGACAACGCGACCGACCGAGCCGGCGGCCCGGTGCGCAACACGCGGTCGGCGACGTCGGTGGTCACGCCGTACCAGTAGTGCTCGTTACGGAAATGATGACGCCGGTGCTGGGCGCGGCGCCGCGCCAGCCAACGGTGCCGCGGTCGATACGCCGTGTGGATCACCAGGTGCGTCCACTCGTAGATGACGAGCGAGCCGTAGGCCGCCCCCAAGCCCGTAAGCGTCGGGCGCAACCGTCGCCAGCGGCGACCGGGTAGCGCGGCGGCAATCGCCGCGGCCGTCACGGCCCACCCCGCGACGTAGTAGCGCCCGTAGCGGCCATCGACGAGCACGAAATCGACATCGGCCGGGTCGCGGTGATGGCGACGGTGGGCGGCCCCCAAGTCGATCGTGCGTTCACGCACCACTACTGGCCGCAAGTGCAACACGTTGCGGTGGACCAACCATTCGGCGAACGGGCGACTGGCGAGCACCGCGGTCGCCGCCAGCGCGTCGCGCCGGCCCCAGCGCCCGAGCAGCAAGCGAGCCGACAAGGTCGCGGCCACGGCGCCGACGAAGAGCTTGGGCGAGGGCCGGCCGGCGAACACGGTCGCGGCCTGGCGCAGTGAGCGGACCGCAGACAGTTCGTGCATACTTGGATCCATGCCGACCTACGAGTTCCGCTGCCGCACCTGTGACACCGTATTCGAAGAGCGTCGTTCGATGAGCGCGTCGAACCTGCCGGCCCAGTGCCCCGACGGCCACGATGACACCGTCAAGTTGCTCTCGGTCTTCGCTTCGGTCGGCGGCAAGCCAGGCTCGAGCGTGTCGGGCAGCGACCTCGCGGCGGCCATGTCCACGCCGCGCGCGGGCGGCGGCTGCGGAACCTCCTGCGGTTGTCACTGACGCACGACTTGCCCACGGTGCGTGGCGATCGCGCGCCAGCGCGACCGTGATTGCGACGGTGGGTGGCAACGAGGCGTCCGCGGGCACTTCGATCGCCCACTTCTTCAAGCCCGCGATTCGCGCAATCGGCCCAGCGGAAGTGCCGGGTCCTCGCCGCGGCCGGTCCAGTAGCCGACGTCGAGGCCGAAGCGGTGGGCGGCGTCGATCCCGGCATAGTCACTGCTGTTCAGGCGCGTCATGCACCACAAGATCTCGCTGACGAAGGCTCGCTCTCGGCCCTTGCGCCCGCTGCCGCGCAGGCGGCCGGTCCCCTCGTGGGCGGCGACCTCCAGGCCCTCGTTCACGCCCGCTCGGAATGCGCCGAGGGCCGACTGGCGCCACTCATCGATGCCCCCGTCGCCCGTGTCCAGTGCGAAGAGCGCCGCTTCCGGCAAATGGTGCTCATCGAGCCATTGTGCGAGCGAGGGTGCAAACAATTCGTACACGCGGCTCGTGATCTCTGAATCGGCCACGGTGGGGAAATTGAACATCAAGAGCGCCTCGGTATAGGCGCGCGGTGTCTCTTTGCCCTCGACGGCAGGCTGGCGCGTCGTTCCCGGTTGCGGACACGTCAACTCGGTCTGCAGTTGCCGGCCGCGGAGCAGACCCACGACGACGATCGCTCAGAACTCGATGTGCACGGCGTCGTACGAGCGGGCGAACGTCGCGGGCAGGATCTTCGGCTGCGTGCCGGGCACCAGACGCCAGTTGGGGATGCGAGCGATCAGTTGCTCGAACATCACGCGGATCTCGAGCCGCGCGAGGGCCGCGCCCAGGCAGAAATGCGTACCGAAGCCGAAGGCGACGTGATGGTTGTGTTGCCGCTTCACATCGAGGCGATCGGGGTCGGGGAAGACCCGCTCGTCGCGATTCGCCGACGAGTACATGAGCAACAGCTCGTCACCCTCGCGCACGGTCTGCCCGTGCAGTTCGTGATCCTCGGTTGCAGTACGGCGCATGTTGAGTATGGGCGTGACCCAACGGATGAATTCCTCGACACCGGTCTCACCGAGCACAGAAGGGTTGTCGACGAGGATCTTCTTTTGGTCGGGACGCAGGGCCAATTCGTAGATGATCGACCCGATCACCGTGCGGGTCGTCTCGGCACCACCGTCGAGCACGAGCAGTGTTTCTGACATCACCTCGGCATCGGTCCACGGTCTGCCATCGACTTCGCTCTTGCACCACATCGAGATGAGGTCGTCGCGCGGTTCGGCCCGGCGCTGAGCGATGAGCTTCATCGTCTCACCGGCGAAATCGGCGATGACGCCGCCGCCCGCCTGCATCGTCGTGCGATCGGGATACACACCATCTTTGGGTGTCTGTCCGGCCTCGAACATCGTGACCTCGGACCACTCGCGGACCTTGGTCCAGAGCTCGCGCGGATAACCGAGCTTGTCCCCGATGACCATCGCCGGCAACCGCGACGCGAGCGCGTCGATCGCCTCACACGTACCGTGAGGAACGACCTCGTCGATCAACTCGTCGACCAAGCTGCGCACGTAGTCCTCGCGCTGGCGCACCGCGCGGGGCGTGAATTGCCGCAACACCAGCGAACGCTGGTTCTGATGATCGGGGTCGTCCTTGTTGATCATCGACGTGTCGCTGCGTTGATCGATGCGCGGCCTCGAGCCGTACCACGAGGAGTAACGCGCGCCGTTCTTTTCGACGTCGACGACATCCTGATAGCGGCTGATGCCCCAGAGGCGTTGTACCGGATCCCAGTACGCAGGCGCGTTGTCGCGCAACCACCGGTAGGCGTCGCCCGGATCGACGTAGAAGCCAGGGTCGAGCAGGTTGATGTACGGCGCTTCGATCGCGGTCATGACCGAAGACTAGGGCCCGAGCGGCCCCTGGCGGAGCGGGGACTCAGTGCGGGTCGTAGGTACGGCGCCCGCGTATGGCGAGGGCGGCCACGACGCCGGCGACGACCACCGACCCCCCGGCGGCGTAGTACGGGGCGGGCGAGGGGCCACCGCCGGTGCCCTCACCCCCTCGATCGACGATGCGGGCCGCCTGCATCTGCTTGAAAGGCCCCTCGATCTCGAAGACCATGCCGACGGGACGCGGATCGTCGAGGCCGGGGAAGAGATCGCCGAGATGCTTGTCGGTCGGCCCGCGTTGCGAGGCGAAGTAGAGGCGCGACTCGTCGGGCGAGAAGGCGATGCCGGCGATCTCCGAATCGGGATGTCCGTCGACGCGCAGGAACGGCGCCACGTTGCCGCTGTTGTCGATGATGACGACCTCCATGTTGCCGCCCTCTTCGGCGACGAACAATTGGCCGGCGACCGGGTCGGCGGTGATGTTGTCGACGTTGTACAGCGGCTCGGTGCCGTCCCAAACGACCGCGTAGTTCTCCGTTCGTAGATCGAGCAGATGCACCCGGTTGTCGTACTTCGTCGTGAAGTAGACGAAGCCCTGCCGATAACAGATGCCTTCGCCCCCGGTGAATACCGTCGCGTCGGTCACCTGTGCGCGCGTAGGTGTGGCGCTCGCCGACGCATCGGGTACATCGATCCAGCGCACGCGCGGACCGTCGACGCGCAGCGCTTGCAACCGACCGACGCTGAGGTCGGGCCAGCGATCGGGCACGAAGCGATAGAGCAAACCGTCGGGTTCGTCCTCGGTCAAGAAGAGCGACGTGTACTCGGGCGCAACGGCGACGGCCTCGTGGCGGAACACACCGAGCGCATCGATCGGCGCGGGGCTCGTCGCGCCGCGCGGGTCGCACTCCCAGACCCGGCCGGATTCGGTCTCTTCGCACGAGAGCCAGGTGCCCCAAGGTGTCGCGCCGCCGGCACAGTTGCCGGTGGTGTGCTCGAGGATGCGGGCCGCACCCTTGATCGTGCCCGACGCGTCGAAGCGAATGGCGCTCACGCCACCCTGCCCGATCGGGTCGAACACTTCACTGTTGCTGACGAGGTACCAGCCTCCGCTCGGGTCGGCGATGGTCGCGGCCCCGTCGGAGAACGGATGCCATCGATAGTTCGTGCCGGCGACCGTCTCGCCCCCGACCGCAATCACGCGCGAGCGAAAACCCTCGGGCAAGACGATGCCGTTGCGGTCGGCGGAGCGGCCGTCGATATCGCCGTACGGGCTCGGCCCGGGGTGGGCGAAGCCTTCGCCGGCCCAGGCCGGCAGGGCCCCGGTGAGCACCGCAGCGGCGACCCCGCTCATCGCACCGGTTCCGCGGCGCAGGAAGCTACGGCGATCCATCAGACCAAAGATCGGCCGGAGTGTCCCGAACTTGAACCTCGGCGCCCAACTCTATTTGCGATTCTCGACGCGAACGACGAGGCGCAGCCCCGACCACACGTCGTCGATCGCGCACACCTTGTTGTCGACCAGGCCGGTCGGCAACGCGACCGCCCGCACGACGTCTTCGGTGATGTCGGTCGGCACCTTGCTCGCCTTCTTCGGCCACGCGATCCACAACCCGCCATCCGGGAAGATCGCCTTGGTCATCGCGGCCAAACGCTTCTCGAACGCGATCCGCTCGGTGAAGAACGCCACGACGACATCACGATGGCCCCGCAGATCGTGGACAACGCTCGCGTCGACGGGCAGGGCGCCCAACGACGTGCCGAACCCGTCGGGCTCGTTGAGCGTCGCGACCGTGTGCCCGTCCTTGATGCCCAACTTCTTCGGTAACGGCGTCCCCGAATAACCCGCCATACCGCAAGTCTGTCATGCCGACATGATCATCGGGCCGGCACCTGTCAGCGAGGTTCGGGTCCTATGTAGCGCGCCGACGGACGGATGATCTTGTTGTTGGCCGCTTGTTCGAGGATGTGAGCACACCAGCCGATGATGCGGCTCACATTGAACGTCGGCGTGAACATCGAGTGGGGAAGGCCGCATTGTTCCATCACCACACCGGCGTAGAACTCGACGTTGGTCTGAATCACCGCGTCGGGCTTCGCCTCTTGCATATAGGCGAGCACTCTGCCTTCGATGCCGATCGCGCGCTCGATGAGGTCGCCGCCCAATTGCTCGGCCACCTCACGCATGAGTCGCGAGCGAGGATCTTCGCTGCGGTACACGGCATGACCGAAACCCATGACCTTTTTACCCGCGGCCAGATGCTGCGCCAACCACCGTTCGGTGTTGTCCGGATCACCGATTGCTTCGACCATCTCGACCGCCCGACTCGGCGCACCACCATGCAGCGGCCCCGACAGCGCAGCCACGCCGCCCGTCACCGCACCTGCGACATCGGCGCCGGTGCTCGTGATGACACGACTGGTGAACGTCGATGCATTGAAACCGTGGTCGATCGTCGCAACGAGGTAGGTCTCGATCGCCCGCGCGTGGGCCTCGGAGGGCAACTCGCCCCGCATCAGGTACAGGTAGTTCGCACCGTGGCCCAGTTGCGGATCAGGCGCGAGCGGGGGCAACCCTTGGGCAAGCCGATGAAATGCTGTGAGTACCGTGGGCGTCTGCGCGCAGAGCAGTAGCGCATCGGCACGACGTTGCTGCACATCGATATCGACCGTCGGCCGCATGTCGCGCACCGCACCGATCAGCGGAAGCAACGCGCGCAAGCCGTCGAGTGGATCGCGAACCACGCGAGCAATCGCGTTGAGTGACGGTTCGAGCCTCGCATCGACGGCGCGCACCGCGCGTACTTCAGTGGAGAATACCTGCCGCTGCTCGTCGGTCCCCGGCAGCGACCCGTCGAACATCAGCTGCCACACCTCTTCGACGGTCCGTGCTCGCGCGAGCTCGGGGGCCGGATATTCGCGGTAGTGGTAGAAGCTCTCGTTGCCGCGGACATCGCCGAGTGCGGTATCGGCGACCGAAACCCCTTTGAGGCCGGGGGGAGCGATCATCATTGTCATGGCTGCATCATCCTCCTGGCGCCGTATGTTGACAAGATTGATATCGTCAACATTGATGAGATCAACATGAGTACGACCCGGATCACCACCGCCGAAGCGGCCGCCCGCCTCGGCGTGCGCCCCGAGACGGTCTACGCGTACGTCAGCCGGGGTTTCCTGACCTCCCACCTCGCCGACGATGGGCGGTCGAGCCTCTTCGACGCCGATGAGATCACCACGTTTCGCACTCGAGCGGGGCGCCGTCGTGAGCCACGCGATCTGCTCACACCGATCGTGTCGTCGTTGACGCAGATCGACGATCACACCATCAAGGTCCGCGGTCGCGACATCATCGAGGCCGCCCGAGCGGGCACACCGTTCGAGTCGATCGCGACGTCGCTGTGGCTCGACGACGCCGATGCTCGGTTGGACTGGCGGGTCCCGACCTCCGTGCTCGCACAATGCGCAAAGGTGCAACGGGCAACACCGGACGCGCCGTTGTTCGAACGGCTACAACTCGACCTCGCCATCGCCTCGGCCGCCGACCCGCTGCGCGACGACCTGCGCCGCCCGGCGGTTGCGCGGGCCACCGCCCGCGCGATCGCCACGATGGTCGAGGGGTTGCCACTCGAAGGCGCGGCCCCCGCCCACGACACCCGCCTCGCCGACCGTCTGTTGCCGCGGCTGACCACGACAAGGCCGAGCACAAGGTGGCGCCACACATTGAACGCGACGCTGGTGCTGCTGGCCGATCACGATCTCGCGGCCTCGACCGTGGCCGCGCGCGTCGCCGCCTCGACGCGCGCGCATCCCTATGCGGTGATCGCCGCCGGGCTCGGGGCTCTGCGCGGTCCCTTGCACGGGGCAGCGAGCCACGACGTCGTTGCCCTGCTGCGTGATGCGCAACGCCGCGGTGCGGCGGCGGCGATCGGCGACGCGTTGCGCTCTGGCCGCAATGTCACCGGATGGGGCCATCCCCTGTACCCCGACGGCGATCCGCGAGCCACCGTGCTGTTCGACTTGGCGGCCGAGGCGACGAACGACCGCAAGACGCTGGCCGTCATCGAAGATGTTGGCGCGATCATGGCCGACCGGCTGGGCCAACCTCCCAACATCGACTTCGCTCTGGCTGCCTTCGCCGTGTTGGCCAACTTCCGCGCGGACGCGACGAGCGCGACCTTTGCGATCGCCCGCAGCGCGGGCTGGATCGGCCATGCCATCGAGGAGTACGACGAAGCGCCGTTGCGCTTTCGCCCACGTGCCCGCTTTGTGGCCCGACGAACGAAGGGCTAGACCGCGGTCTTGCTGGTTGCGGTCGCTTCTTTGAACTCTGTCGGCAAGTACGACTCGGGGAACTGGTAGAAGTCGAGCGCGTTCTGCCAGAGGATCTTGGCCTTGGAGGCGTCGCTCACCTTGGGCATGTCGAGGAAGTGTTCGCTCGAATACGGGTACTTCGAGTCGGGATGCGGATAGTCACTCTCCCACAGGATGCGGTCGTCGCCCATCTCGTCGATCACGTGGTACACGCCCGGTTCATCGGGCTCGGTCGTGATCCAGCAGTTGTTCTTGAAGTATTCGAACGGCGACTTGCGACATTCGGGCATCTCTTTTTCGCCCGCCAACTCGAGTTGCTCTTCCATGCGCCACAGCCACCACGGCAACCAACTGCAGTTGCCTTCCATGTAGCCGACGCGCAGTTTGGGATGACGTTCGAACACGCCATGCACCATCATCGAGAGCATCGCCATCTGCTGCTCCATCGGATGCACCACGGTGTGCCATTCGGTGAACGAGCGGTAGCGATCGGAGCCGGCAGACGTGCCGTTGAGGCCCATGAACTCGTGCGTGGCGAAGGCGCAATTCAAGTCCGTGAGGATCTCGTACATGGGGTCGTAGTAGTGCGAGCCCAAGGTGCGGTGGTTGAACGGATTGGGACGAGCCCAGAAGCAGCGCACGCCGTACTTCTCGTAACCGATCTTTATGGTCTCGACCGCGCGCGAGATGTCGTTGAGCGGCACCGGACCGGAGATGTGCACGCGACCACCCGAGGTCTCGCGCATCTCCTCACCCCACCGGTAGTAGGCGATCGCCAGTGCCTGTTGTAGGCCCGGGTCGATGCCATCTATCCAGAGGTCGTACTCGGGGCCGTAGACGACCATGACGTCGATGCCGTCGCGGATCATGCCCTCGGCCACCGCGTTGCCGGGGAACCCGGCGTCGACGACATCCGCGCCGTACTTGTTGCGCATGTCGTCATAGGTCCAATCGATGTACGACATGAAGTTGCCGTAGATCGTGATGTCGTGCTGCGTGTAGCGACCGTCGACGGTCACCGGGCGATAGGCGCCGGGCGACGGCTTGAGGCCCACGCGATCTTGGAACTTCTTGTCCAAGAAGCGGTCCCACATGTCCATGGGGTACACCACGTGGCCGTCAGAGTCGAAGATCTTGAATCCATTGCGCATGTGCGAGTCCCCTCAGCGATTTCCTCGCGATCGTACCGGCCTTCAGGTCGCGGAGTCGACGCGCACCGTGTGTTCGCCGAAGGCGATCATCGAGCCCGGCCGCAGCTTGACCCGTGCGTGGCGAGGCAGTCGATGGCGCCGACCCGCGGCATCGTCGAGAAAGGTGCCGGTGGTGGAGCGGTCGATGACGAATACGTCCCAACTCTCGAAATGCACTTCGAATTGTGTGTCCGAAACGCCATCGACGTCGGAGTCGATGATCACGGTCTCGGCGTCCTCGCCGGCAATGACCACGTCGCTGGGCGGCGACACGCCGACGATGACGGGCCGATTGAGGTCGACCCGGCGGGCCCCGTCGTCGAACACCAACACACCGAGCGAAGGGCGTGCCCCGATGACGGTGCCGCGGCCCCGGTCGAGCTCGGCATAGCAAAGTTCGCACAAGGCCGCGTCGGGCCGATTGAGATGCCCGTTGGTGCACGCCATGCCCGCGACCGCACGGGTCTCGGCGAGCGCGACGCCACCGCCCGTAGGCGCGTCGGCGGAAACCGAAGGCCGAGAAGGAGCATCGGCCTCTACGTAGGGCGGCGGGGGCGGCGGAGGGAGATCGGGCCGCGCTTGATCGGCAACGGGCTCGGGTAGGGAGGCCTCGGTGAGATCGATGAGCGAGGCGGTGGCACTGGCGGCGATGACTTCGCGATTGGCCCTAGAGTCGTCGAAGCGCGACTCGTAGGCACTCGGCGTGAAGGAGCGATCGTTGTCGACCGGTGTCGACACCACCATGCCCGCTGCGGGCACGATGCCTTCGGCGAAGAACCAACTCGACGCCGGATCGAGCGGCTCGCCGACCGCGAAGTCGACGAGTGTGCCCTCGAATCGGCGGTCGACCCAAGTGACCGCCATGGCGCCGTCGAGTGTCTCGCTGCTCTGCGTTGTGCGAATGGTGGCCTTCAAATTGCCGTAGACAATTGCGTGGGCATCGCTGTTGCCCGCGATCACACACGCGAACGGTGGCACTGACTCGAACCCGTGCTGCGCGACGACACGCGCGAGCGCGCGCACGACGCCGACGCTGTCGGGCGCGGCAACGGCGCTCTGCCGGAAGAGGCTGAGCAAGTCGCGCGCCGGCGACGACGCGATGTCAGAAGCGATGAAGAGCGACGCGTTGCCGATCGACGCGGCCAACCCGGATCCGGTACTGAAGAACGCAGTCTTACGATGCACTCGCGACTCCTCCAAGATGGCTCATTCGGTGCGCCCGACCTGGGAAAGGGCCAGCCCCCGGCGTCGTCGGCATGTTACGGGAACGACAGCACTTCTCAACTCTTTCGATCGCGTCACAGCGCAATCCACGCAACTCCTGCGCTCTACGGGGAGGATGTTGGATGTGGGGACGATGTTCACCCGTCGAGAGCGTCGAGGATGCGCTGGGCCGCCAACGTCGCGGTGAGCGTCCCCTCGCGCACCTCGCGCTCGAGGCGGGGCGCAAGACGCTTCACTCCCGCAGCGTGGTGGAGTCGCGACAGCAGGCGATCCTCGACCGAGGCCCACATCCAGTCGACTTGTTGTTGGCGGCGCTTGTCGTCGAGCTCCCCCGACGCCGACAGATTTGCGCGGTGCAATTCGATCTGCGCCCACAGCGGGTCGAGCCCGATCTCGTGCAGTGCCGAACACGTCACGACCGGTGGGCTCCACGATGGGTTCGACGGCTGCATGAGTCGCAACGCACTCGAGTAGTCGTTGGCCGCAACGCGCGCACGATTCTCGTTGTCACCGTCGGCCTTGTTCACCGCGATCATGTCGGCCAGTTCGAGCACGCCCTTCTTGATGCCCTGCAACTCGTCGCCGGCCCCCGGGATCATGAGCACGAGAAAGAAATCGACCATCTTCGCGACCAGGGTTTCGCTCTGCCCGACTCCGACGGTCTCGACGAGCACTACATCGAATCCGGCGGCTTCGCATACCACGATGGACTCCCGGGTCGCACGCGTAACCCCGCCCAGGGTGCCGGCAGTAGGCGACGGTCGGATGAACGCGGACGCGTCGACGGACAGGCGCTGCATGCGCGTCTTGTCGCCGAGGATGCTGCCGCCGGTGCGCGACGACGTCGGATCGATGGCGAGCACCGCCACGCGGTGGCCTGCGCCGGTCAGCTTGGTGCCGAGCGCATCGATGAATGTCGACTTGCCCGACCCTGGTACACCGGTGATGCCAACGCGATGTGAGTTGCCGGCATGCGGCAAGAGCTGCAACAGCATCTGCTGCGCGAGCTCTTGATGCTCACGGTTGGTGGACTCGACGAGGGTGATGGCACGTCCGAGGAAGGTGCGGTTGCCGGCACGGACGCCGTCGACATACGCGTCGACGTCGACGGTGCGTCGGCTCACTCGTATCCCAGCTGTGCGTTGAGCTTGCGCATCAGATCGATCGCCGCGTCAGCGATCACCGTGCCCGGCGGGAAGATGGCCGCGGCGCCCGCGTCGCGCAACGCCTCGAAGTCTTGCTGTGGGATGACCCCGCCCACCACGACGAGAATGTCGGATCGATCGAGCGCCGCGAGTTCACGCTTGAGCTCGGGCACGAGCGTGAGGTGACCGGCGGCGAGCGACGACACGCCGACGATGTGGACGTCGGCCTCGATGGCTTGGCGTGCGACCTCTGCCGGCGTCTGGAACAGCGGACCGACGTCGACGTCGAAGCCGAGATCGGCGAAGGCGGTGGCGATCACCTTCTGGCCTCGGTCGTGACCGTCCTGGCCGATCTTGGCGACGAGGATGCGCGGGCGCCGACCGTCGTTCTCCGCGAAACGCTCGACGAGCGCGCGCAACTGCTCGACGTTGGACTGGTCGCCGACCTCTCGCCGATACACACCGGAGATCGTACGGATCTCTGCGACGTGGCGGCCGAATACCCGCTCCATCGCGTCGGAGATCTCGCCGACCGTCGCCTTTGCCCGCGCGGCATCTACTGCCAGTTTCAAGAGGTTGGTCTCGGTGCTCGAAGGGGATGCGGCGCCGTTGGTGAGCGCGTCGAGCGCGGCGCGGCAGGCGTCGTTGTCGCGTTCGGCCCGCAGGCGCCGCAGCTTTTCGATCTGGCTCGCTCGAACGACCGAGTTGTCGACTCGCAAAACCGGAATGTTCTCGTTCTCGTCGAGGCGGTACAGGTTGACGCCCACGACCGGCTGGCGGCCCGAGTCGATACGGGCCTGCGTGCGGGCGGCGGCCTCTTCGATACGCAACTTCGGCAGGCCGTTCTCGATGGCGCGGGCCATGCCGCCCATCGACTCGACTTCCTCGATGTGGCTCCACGCGCGCCGGGCCAATTCGTAAGTGAGGCGCTCGACGTAGTAGCTGCCACCCCACGGATCGATGACGCGGCAAGTGCCGGACTCTTGCTGCAGGAACAGTTGCGTGTTGCGGGCGATGCGGGCGCTGAACTCACTGGGCAACGCCAAAGCCTCGTCGAATGCGTTGGTGTGCAGCGACTGCGTGTGCCCCTGCGTCGCGGCCATTGCTTCGACACATGTGCGGACCACATTGTTGTAAACGTCTTGCGCGGTGAGCGACCATCCCGACGTCTGGCTGTGGGTGCGCAGCGACAGCGATTTGTCGCTCATCGGATCGAACTGCTTGACCAACTTGGCCCACACCACCCTCGCCGCCCGCAACTTGGCCACCTCCATGAAGAAGTTCATGCCGATGGCCCAGAAGAAGCTGAGGCGCGGCGCAAACCGGTCGATCGGCATGCCTGCCGCGAGGCCGGCGCGGATGTACTCGACGCCGTCGGCCAATGTGTAGGCCATCTCGAGGTCGGCGGTCGCGCCCGCTTCTTGCATGTGATAGCCGGAGATGGAGATCGAATTGAACTTCGGCATGTGCTGTGCCGTGTAGGCGAAGATGTCGCTGATGATGCGCATGCTCGGGCCGGGCGGGTAGATGTAGGTGTTGCGCACCATGAATTCTTTGAGGATGTCGTTCTGGATCGTGCCGCCGAGCCTTTCGGTGCTGACACCTTGCTCTTCGGCCGCCACGATGTAGAGCGCCATGACCGGCAACACCGCGCCGTTCATGGTCATCGACACCGTCATCTCATCGAGCGGGATGCCGTCGAAGAGTTGTCGCATGTCGAGGATCGAGTCGATCGCGACGCCGGCCATGCCGACATCGCCACCGACACGGGGATGGTCGCTGTCGTAGCCACGGTGCGTGGCGAGGTCGAACGCGATCGAGAGGCCCTTCTGGCCCGCCGCGAGGTTGCGCCGGTAGAACGCGTTGGACTCTTCGGGCGTGGAGAAGCCCGCGTACTGGCGGATCGTCCACGGTTGGTTCACGTACATCGTCGGGTAAGGCCCGCGCAGGAACGGCGCGATGCCCGGGTACGTCTGGAGGAAGTCGAGGCCTTCGAGATCGGCGGCCGTATAGAGCGGCTTGACACCGATGCCCTCGGGCGTGTCCCACAACAGTGCGTCGACGGCCTTGCCGGTCTCGCCCTCGACCGCGGCCTGCCAATCGGCGACAGATGCGGCATTGGTGACGTCGTCACCGTGGCCGTTCAACTCGACCTCGGCAAAGTTCGGGATATCGGCCATCACGCCACCCCCAACGTCGCGATCGCGCGACCGAGTATGTCGAGCGCGTCGCACCCGACGTAGATGAACTCGTCGACACCCGCGGCAACGAAACGTTCACGATTGTCGCCCGGGTTGCCCGCCAGAAAGATGCGCGAGGCGCCCGCCGCTCGCAGTGCTCGGGCAACGGGAACCGCGTGCGTGTCGTAGAGGTTGTCGGACGAACAGATGACCACGTGCGTCAGGCCGCTGGCGCGGAAGGCGGCGGCCGCCGACGCTGCGTCGTCGAGTGCGTCGCTGCCTGGTGCGTCGACGCCGCCGATCTCGAAGAACGTCCGGGCAAAACCCGCCCGCGCCGCGTGTGCCGCGATCGGGCCGACGTTGGCGAGGAAGATCGCCGGCCGGGTGCCCGCAGCGGCGGCGGCATCGCAGCGGTCGCGGAGCGCTTCGAACGGCGCCGCGTAGCGCTCGACGGTGGTCGACGGCGGCCGATCGCGCGTCACGCGCGCCTCGCCGATGTCGGGGAATTCGGTGACACCGGTGATGAGCTGGCGCCGCTTGGCGACGTTGACCGCTCGCTTATCGCGCGTGCGCTCGATCTGCTGTGAGATCAGACCTGATGCCGTCGCGGTGTCCCAACCACCGGCCGCCTCGATCTGCTGGAACCAACCCCACGCGGCGCGGGCGAAGTCGTCGGTCAGCGATTCGATGTACCACGAACCGCCACCGGGGTCGAGGACGCGCGCGATGTTGGCCTCGTGGATGAGTACGGCCTGCGTGTTGCGCGCGATGCGGCGGGCGAACCCGTCGGGCAGACCGATGGCATCGTCGAATGGCAACACGGTGATCGCATCGGCACCGCCCAAGCCGGCGGAAAAGCACGCCACGGTGGAGCGCAGGATGTTGACCCACGGATCGCGCTGGGTGAGCATCGCGCGCGACGTGACCGCGTGCTGCCGCATCGGCGCGGCGGCGGCAGACGCGCCGCAGGCCTCGGCGACGCGTGCCCACAGCCGGCGAGCGGCGCGCATCTTGGCGATGGTCGAGAACTGATCGTTGGTCGCCGCGAGGCGGAATTCGAGCTGCGCGAATGCAGCGTCGATGTCGAGCGAATCCGCCGCGGCCAAGGCCCGCAGATACATCGCGCCGATGGCGAGCATGCAGCCCAACTCGTCGACATCGGAACCACCCTGCGCGTTGACGGCGCTGCCGTCGACGACGATCGAACGGACGCTCGCGTAGGAACGAGCGCAACGGACGGCGACCGCGGCCGCGTCGTGCATCGAGATCTGCCCGCTCGTGAGGTCGAGGCCGAAGTTGCCCAACGCTGCCGACGGCGGCACGCCCCGCGCCGACCAGACCGATTCGAGCGCCTCGACCGCTCTGACCGCGTCGCCGGCGATCTCGAGCACTACCGGCGCGAGGTCGACGTAGACGCCGTCGAGCGCCCGGTCGAGGTCCTCGACGGGGACACCGTTGCCACCGACGCGCAGCCAGATCGACGTCACGCCGCGCTCGAGGTCGGCGAGTATGGCGGTGTTGGTGGCAACCGGGTCAGGGTCGGCGTGGTACTGCCGCACATCCCAGCCACCCAACTGCCCCGCGGCACGAGATCCGCGCACAAAGGGAGCTACACCGGGTAGACCGTCGGTGACCGGTGTGTCGGCGGTGTAGAGCGGCTGGATAGCCACCCCGTCGTAGGTCTGCGTCACCAACTTCTGTTCGAACGACGCGCCCTTGAGCACGCCATCGACGAGCTCGAGCCATCGCTCGCGTGTGGGTGTGGCGAACTCGCCCGCCAGCGTCAGGTTCTCGGCGCTCATAGTCGGATCGTAGGGGATGACCATAGAGTTCCCGACACCGAAAGCCGAGGGTGGGCATGAGCGCCGCGACGACAACCGCACAACCGATCGAGATCACCGGCCATCCTCGACGGTGGCTCATCCTCGGCATCCTCTGTTTGTGCCTGGTCCTCGTAGTAGCCAGCATCTCGTCACTCAACGTGGCGATCCCCAGCATCCAGCGGGCGCTCGACGCGTCGCAGAGTCAGCTGCAATGGATCGTCGATGCGTACGCACTCGTGTTCGCCGGGCTATTGCTGCCGATGGGTGCGCTCGGCGACCGCTACGGACGCAAATGGACCCTGCTCAGCGGCCTCTCGCTCTACGCGGGCGCGGCCGTGTTGGCCTCCCGCTCGACGAGCCCTGAACAGGTCATTGCCGGCCGGGCGGTCATGGGCATCGCGGCGGCGCTCATCATGCCGTCGACGCTCTCGTTGCTGACGTCGGTGTTCCCTCCGCACGAACGCCCCAGGCCATCGCGGTGTGGGCTGCGTTCGCCGGCGCGGGCGGCGCCATCGGTGTCGTGTCGAGCGGCTTGCTGCTGCGTTGGTTCTGGTGGGGGTCGGTCTTCTTCGTCACCGTGCCCATCATCGTGATCGCGCTCGCACTGATCATCCCCGTTGTGCCCAACTCGTGGGACGGCGAGCGCCGCCCCCTCGACCTGCTCGGCTCGGCGTTCTCGATGATCGGATTGTTCACACTCATCTACTCCCTCATCGAAGGTCCGGTACGCGGCTGGTCCGACCCCGTCGTCGTCGGCGGCTTCGTCGCCGCGGCAGTGCTGCTGACGTTGTTCGTGCTGTGGGAGTTGCGCTCGCGTTTCCCGATGCTCGATCCTCGTCTCTTCCGCATCCCGCGATTCGCCGTTGCGACGGCGACGATCACCAACCTGTTCTTCGTGATGTTCGCGATGTTCTTCGTGATCACGCAGTACTTCCAGTTCGCCAAGACCTACACGCCACTCGCCGCGGGCGTGGCCCTATTGCCGTCTCCGGCGATGATGCTCCTCGTCGCGCCGCGCGGGCCTGCGATCGCGGCACGCATCTCCGTGCGCCGCACCATCGCACTCGGCCAAGTCCTCATGGCGGCCGGTGCAATGGGGCTCTTCTTCATCCGACCGGGCACGCCATACATATTCATCGGCTTGCTGCTGGCGGTGTTGTCGTGCGGCTCGGGTCTCGTGATGCCGTCGTCGACCTCGTCGATCATGACATCGTTGCCGATGAACAAGGCGGGCGTCGGTTCCGCCGTCAATGACACGACCCGTGAAGTGGGCGGCGCTATCGGCATCGCCGCGATCGGCTCGATCGTGGCGTCGGTGTACCGCCACTCCTTGGGTTCGGCACTCGCCGTGCTACCGCCCGAGATGCGCGACCGTGCCCGCGACAACGCGGGCTCGGCGATCCAGATCATCAAGGACTCGGCGCCGCCGGGCCAGGTCGAGTCGCTGCTCGACACCGTCCGCGATGCGTTCACAAAAGGTATGAACATCGGCATGCTCGTCGGCGCCGGCATGGCGCTGCTCGGCGCCGCCGTCACCCTCCGTTGGTACCCGCGAGACGCCGACCTCGGCCGCGGTCACCGTCACGGCCACTGATTCACCGGTACTGCCCGCGTCGAGCCGGTTAGCCGACGATCTCGCGCAGCTGGGCGATGCTGGTGGCGGAATCCGGGCCGACAGGGGCGACGTTGAGATTGGTGACGCCCGCGGCGCGCCACGCGGCCACCCGTTCGCGGACATACCCGACGTCGCCGCACAACGTGAGCTTCTCGAGTAACTCGTCGGGCACGGCGGCCGCCGCCTCGTCCTTCTTGCCCGCGAGATAGAGGTCTTGGATGCGACGCGCCGCGTCGCCGTACCCGTACGAACACACCACGTCGTTGTAGAAGTTCTTGTCGCGGGCACCCATGCCACCGACGTAGAGCGCCACACCGGGGCGCGCCCGCTCACGGTGGAGGTGCGCGTCGGCGCCGATCGCCAGCAGCCCACCGGCGACGACTTCGAGCGGCCCGAGCGCCGGATCACGTTTGGCCAAGCCTTTGCGCAATGCCGAGCCCCACACCGCGTCGGCGCGCTCGGGGATGAACAGGTAGGGCAGCCAACCGTTGGCGATCTCGGCGCACATCTCGACCGACTTCTCCCCCAACGACGCGACGTAGATCGGGATGTTCTCGCGTCGCGGTGTGTTGATCATCTTGATCGGCTTGCCCAAACCGGTGCCGCGATCAGCCGCCAACGGCAGCTCGAAAACGCGGCCGTGGTACTCGAGCCGTTCGCGCTTCCAGGCCATGCGGCAGATCTCGATGACCTCACGGATGCGGGCAACGGGCTTGTCGTAGACCACGCCGTGCCACCCTTCGACGACCTGCGGCCCCGAGGCGCCGAGCCCGAGGATGAAACGACCGTCGCTCAGGGCATCGAGGCCGGCGGCGGTCTGGGCCAACAACGCCGGAGTGCGCGAGAACACCGGCAAGATGCCCGTCGCCAGCTCGGCCCGCTCGGTGACCGCCGCGAGGTACCCACACAGGCTCACTGCGTCGAACCCGTAGGCCTCCGCGACCCAGATCATGTCGACACCCACGGATTCGAGCTCGCGGGCCCGCGCCGCCGACGCCCGGAAATCGCCCGCGTACTGGAGAGCAGTAGAGATCTTCATCCCGCCATAGTCGCGCCCCACCCGTTGGCAGCGATAATCCGCTGCTCCACACATTGGCAGCGATAATCCGCTGCTCCACACATTGGCAGCGATAATCCGCTGCTCCGCTATTGTCCGACGAAATCGAGCAAAGGCTT
>JBDTLT010000011.1:0-70224 GCA_039934635.1 Acidimicrobiales bacterium | reverse complement strand
TCGAGCTCGGTACCGATCGCACCGGCAACCCACCCGACTCGATCGTCGACTGACGGGAAGCTACGACAACAGGCCCTTGACCGCGACCGCGAGGTCGTCGAGCAATGTGTCGCTCGGCGGGTCGATCACTTCGATGTAGACCTTCAGCTTGGGCTCGGTGCCACTCGGGCGCAGCATCACGCGACCTCTGCCTGACTTCCCGCTGTCGGCGCCGCTCGGGCCGGCGAGGTCATAGCGCAAGATGTCGGAGCGTTGGTCGCCCGTGCGGGCCAGATAGTCGATGGTCTCGAGCACCGGTTGCCCGGCCAATTCGGTGATCGGGATCGATCGCAGCGACTGCATGCGATCGGCCATGCGACCCCGCGCGTCGGCGCCGTCGAAGCGAATCGACACCTGGCGGCTGATGTGGCGCCCGAACTGCGTTGCGAGCTGGTCGAGCCGGTCCCACGGCGACAGCCCCTTCGCGCGCAGCGCGGCCATCATCTGCAGGAACGCGATGCCGGCGGTGATGCCATCCTTGTCGCGAACGATGTCGTTGACGGCGTAACCCAAGGCCTCTTCGTAGCCGAAGATGAATTGCGCGTCGGGGTCGTCGATCGCCGGGCGCACGATCCACTTGAAGCCGGTCAATACCTCTTCGCAGCGAATACCGGCACTGGCGGCCATCTTGGACAGCATCGACGACGACACGACCGACGTCACCACGAGACGTTGCGGCCCGGTCGTCTCCGCGATGCGCGCCGACGCCAACAACCATCCGATTTCATTACCTGTGAGCGCGCGCCACGATCCCTCGCGGGGCAGCGCAACGGCCAGTCGGTCGGCGTCGGGATCATTGGCGATCACCACGTCGGCATCGCGTTCGGTTGCGAGCGCGAGCGCGGCGTCGAGCACGCCGGGTTCTTCCGGATTGGGGAACGACACCGTGGGAAACATCGGGTCGGGCTCGGCCTGACTCGGGACGACGACGGGCGCGAGGCCGAGCCGTACTGCAGCACGCACGAACGTGTCGCGGCCGACTCCGTGCAACGGCGTATACACGACCTCGAGTTGGGAGACGCCCGAATCGGGCAGCGATCCGCCGAACACCGCCTCGAGGTATTCGCTGATGATGTCGCCGCGATAGTTCTCGATGTGCCCGCCGGCCGAGGGAGGCGGGATATGAGCGTCGGGCAGCGACGAGTTGGCGATCAGCTCCTCGATCTCGACATCGTGGGGCGGAATCAGCTGTGCACCATCGGCCAGGTAGACCTTGTACCCGTTGTCCTTCGGCGGGTTGTGCGACGCCGTCACCATGACGCCCGCGTCAGCCGCGAGACGGCGCACTGCGAACGCCAGCACCGGCGTCGGCAACGGGCCTTCGAGCGCGATCGCGTGCCCACCCAACGATGCGATGACCGCGGCGCTATCGCGCGCGAACACGCGTGAATTGCGACGGGCATCGAAGCCGATGACGATCGACGGACGCTTCTTGCCTTCGGCCAGTAGATGGCGCACCAACGCCGCGGCCGCCATGCGCACGACCACCCGGTTCATGCGATTGGGGCCGGCGCCCAGCTCGCCGCGTAGCCCCGCGGTGCCGAAGACCAGTCGCTCGTCGAAGCGGGCGTGCAGGCCATCGAGGTCCTTCGCCGCCAGTAACGACTCGATCTCGGCTCTCGTCACAGGGTCAGGATCGTGCGCCAGCCATCCGTGTACGGCCGGTTTGAGGTCGTCGGGCAGGTCCATGCCCCTAGCCTTACCCGAATGACAACGGATGTGCTCGCGCGGATCCGCACGGCATGTGCTCAGGTAACCGCACAAGCCACGTATGTTCACATCGACCACGAGCGACTTGATCGCTACGCGCGCACCTTGTTGCAGGCAGACGGCCAGGTCGCGGCCGAAGATCCGGGACGGCAACGCGTCGGTGACGACGAGTCTGCGGCCGCGTTCGTGATCGCTCTGGACGCCATCAACTTCGGATCGGGCTATTTTCCCTACCTCCGCAAACGCGACGGTATGTCGGGGTATCACACGGTCGCCGCCGCGCTGCGCGATCGGGTGACCGGGCACGGGCCCATCACCGGCCCCTGGCTGCGCCGCGTCGATATCGGCACCTGCAACGAGATTTTCGACCAACCCGATACCGAGCTCGCACAAGAACTGATGAGGCTCTTCGCTACCGCGCTGCGCGACCTCGGCGAATTCGTCGGCGGGTTCGACGACTCCTTCGTGACGTTCGTGCGTTCGGCGGATCACTCCGCGGCAAGCCTCGTCGAGCAACTCGATCGGATGCCGTTCTTTCGTGACGTTGCGACGTACCGAGGCCTGTCGGTGCCGCTGTACAAGCGCGCGCAGATCACTGCGTTCGACCTCGCGCAGGCATTCGCCGACAACGAATTGGCGCGGTTCGACGATCTGCATCGCCTGACGATGTTCGCCGACAACCTCGTCCCTCACGTGTTGCGTGTCGACGGTGTCCTTCGCTTTTCCGACGACCTCCTGGCGCGGATCGAGCGGGTCGACAACATCGAGGCCGGCTCAGAACCCGAAGTCGAGATCCGCGCAGTGGGCCTGCACGCGGTCGAATTGCTGCAACAAACGGTCACCGCACTCGGCGCGTCGATGACATCCGGCGAGATCGATTCTGTGCTGTGGAATCGCGGCGCCGGCGCGCGCTACAAAGCCATCCCCCGCCACCGCTCGCGCACCGTCTTCTACTGACCTTCTTGTGCGGCTCCGCCGCAACGGATTGGCGGCTTCGCCGCGAAAAGAGATTCGCGGCGGGCACCATTCGCGCGCAGCTTCACGTGTGGGGTGCGGCGGCGTCGGCGACTTGGGTCGGCAGTGGAAACTTGCCCGCGCCGATCAGCATGACTTCGCAGCCCTCGGGGCCGGCTGATTCGGGCCCGTACGGCGTTCCCGACTTGACCCACCGGATGTCGCCTTCCCTGAAGGTCCCCTCGCCGTGCACGATGAACTCACCGCGCCGGATCACATAGACGGTATCGGTCGGGTGTGAGTGCACCTTGCCCACGTAATTCGGCGGGAACGTGAAGATCAATACGGTGAGGCCGCACTCGGGACCGGTCAGCGGCTGCAGGGTGATGGCCGAAGCGCCTTCGTGCTCGGCCGGCAACACCTCATCGATGTGGATCACGGTCCGCGGGTCGAGCGAAGGCCCCCCATCGGGACGACGCCATACGACAGTGCTCATGTCGACTCTCTTCCTGTGACTGAGGCTGGTAGTTACATTGCACCGGATGACCGACGTGTTGCCAGACATGCTCCCGGAATTCAGAAATCAACCGCCAACCGAGTGACGGCCCATAGCTATGCGCGGTCGATGACGCCGCGCAGCAGACGGCCGACTCGATCGCCCGCGGCGGCACCGGCTTCGACGACCTCTGCGTGGTCGAGGGTGGCTGCACCGAGGCCGGCGGCCAGATTGGTCACGAGCGACAGGCCCATCACTTCGGCGCCGAGATGGCGCGCCGCGATGCATTCGAGCGCCGTCGACATGCCCACGAGATCAGCGCCCAACAGACGCAGCATGCGAATCTCCGCGGGCGTTTCGTAGTTGGGTCCAAGCAGCGCGGCATAGACGCCTTCGCCGACGCCCGCGTCGACCTCGCGTGCGATCGCGCGCAAGCGCAACGAGTACGCCTCGGTGAGGTCGACAAAACGAATGCCGTAAGGCGATGGTGGCGGCGGGCCGAAAAGCGGCGAGCGCGCCGTGAGGTTGATGTGATCGCTCAACGTGACCGGTGTACCCACCGGGAAGTCCGCGTTGATCGACCCGGCGGCGTTGGTGAGCAATACGATGCGACAACCGGCGAGGATCGCAGTGCGCACGCCGTGCACGACGACCGACGGATCGTGCCCCTCGTAGAGATGCACACGCCCCTTGAAAATCAAGACGTCGCGTCGACCCGCGCGCGCGAGCCGCACGGTGCCGCCATGGCCGGGCACGGTCGACGGCAGGAACCCCGGCATCTCTTCTGCGGGGAACTCTGCCAACGAATCGCCCAGCCCGTCCGCGGCCGGGCCCCAACCCGACCCGAGCACCACGGCCACGTCAGGCTGAGCACCGTTGAAGCGACTGCGCAGCGACTCTGCGGCCTCCTCGGCCAGCCGAAAAGGATCTGTTGCCATTCGCGCATCGTGGCACAGCCAGCACCGGTAGCCTCAATGCGGCATGCTCGACCACGTATTCACCGATGCCATCGGCGCGCTCCGCGAGGCGCTCGAAAACGCCCTCCTCGAACGCCAGGCATTCGAAGAACGGTTTCAGACCGACATCCTCCTCGGTGACACCACGTGGGAAACGACCTACGGCCTGCCCGGTGAAGGCCTACCCCCGCGCGTTCGCGCCGACATCAGCCTGCTGTGGCCGACGTGGTCGCAGACCTCGTATCGCAACTGGTACATCGGAGAATCGGTCGACGAGCCGCCGCGCATCGACATCGAGATCGTGCTGCGCATCCAACGGCTGGCCGAGCCGGTCGACCCTCAGCAGGTGCTGTCGGTGCTTCCCGAAGCCAGCCCGCCGATCGGCACCGAGTCGCTCTCGCGCATCGGCCACACGCTCGAGACCATCTTCACCGGCGACGAGACCGACCCCGAGTACGCCATCGAGGTTTCCTACGAGGGCACCTACGAGCTCGAAGAAGAAGGCCTGTCCGACGGCACGGCGCTCGACAAAGACTTCTCCGCGATGGGCGGATGGATCAGCTCGACACTCGTTCGCCTCGGCGACCTCAAGTTCACTTATCGCCCGCCTGACCAATCCGACGAAGACTGAGCGGTCCGCTATTCGAGCCCGCGCCGCACCGGGTAGAGGTCGTCGTAGAGCGGGTCACGTTTCTCGGCACGGGCGACAAACGCCTCGGTCATGTCGGCCGGTTGGAACATGCCCGTCTGCCATGTCGCGATGTAGTTGAGGCCGTCGGCCACGGAGTGATCGCGCGCGTAGGTGATCATCTCTTTGGATCCCCACACCGCCAGCGGTGAGCGCGCCGCGATCTCGTGGGCGACTGCCATCACGCCTTCGATCATCTGGTCGTGCGTGTCGTAGACACCGTTGACGAACCCGAGCTCGTAGGCGCGGGCCGCGGGCAGGCGTCGTCCGGTGTACGCGTATTCGCGTGCGATCGCCTCTGGGATCAACTTGGGCAGGCGCTGCAGCGTGCCGACGTCGGCGGTCATGCCGATGTTGATCTCTTGGATGCAGAAGAACGCGTCGGCGGTCGCGTAGCGCATGTCGCACGCGCACACCATGTCGACGCCGCCGCCGATGCACCCGCCCTGCACTGCGGCGATCACCGGCACGCGGGCGCGCTCGAAGGCGGTGAACGCCTCTTGCAGGTGCAGCACATTCAGCCGGAGGTTGGCGCGCACGCGACCGACTTCGCCCGTGCCCGCCAAATGGTCACCACCGAACACGGACAGATCCATGCCGGCGGTGAAGTGCTTGCCGCTCGACGAGACGACGATCACCCGCACCTCTCCGGAATCGCTGAGCTCGTTGACGATGGTCGGCAGCTCGCTCCAGAACGCGGGGATCATGGTGTTGAGTTCGTCGGGTCGCGCAAGAACGATGTGCCCGACGCGATCGGTCACCTCGACGGTGAAGCAGCGTTTGCTCATGCCGCTGTGACCGCCTCGAACGTCTCGTACTCCTCCTCGGTGTCGGCGTGGTGTTCGTACTGGATCACACCTATTTCGGTGAATTTTTGGCGCAGCCACCCGTCGCCCGCATCGAGCAGCCCCAGCTTGCGACAGTTCGGGACGATCTTGGAGAACAACATCTGTTGGAAGATGAGGTCGTCGGGCGGCACGTTGAGCATGCCGTGGACGACGCGGCGCACATCGACGCCCATTCGCTCCCACACTTCCTGCTGCAGGAATCGGTTGCGCATGCGCACGGCGGCGTCGAACGCGAACTCTTGGCGCTCTTTGATCTCCGCGGCACTGAGTTGTTCGTAGAACTCTTTCAGCGTGATGACACCGAACGCGACGTGCCGGGCCTCGTCGCTCATCACGTACTTCAAGATCTGCTTGATCAACGGGTCGTCGGCGAAGTTGTACATGAACCCGAACGCGGCCAGCGCCAGGCCCTCGACCATAATCTGCATGCCGAGGTAGGTCACGTCCCAGCGGCTGTCCGAGATGATGTCGTCGAGCAGTGAACGAAGGTGGGGGTTTACGGGATACGAGCCGGTGAGCTTGGTTCGCTGATACTTGGCGAAGACCTCGACGTGGCGCGCCTCGTCCATCACCTGCGTCGCCGCGTAGTACTTGGCGTCGATCCACGGGCAGGTCTCGACGATCTTGGCAGTGCACATCAGCGCGCCTTGTTCGCCGTGCAGGAACTGCGAGATACGCCAGTTGAGCGATTCGATACCGAACTCGACCCATTCGGCGTCGCCCCAGAGCCGCATCGGCAGATCCGGGTTCTCGCGAATCGACCGCGGTATCGCCTCGCCCTTGCCGTCGGTCAAGAACGCCAATACATGCGCAGGGTCGACGTCGATCGACCAGTCGATGTCGGTCTCGACATTCCATTGACTGCGCTTGGCCTTTTCGTAAAGCTTTTGCAGCGCCGGTCGCGCGCCCTTCTCGTAGTCCCACGTGAAGATGGCCTCGGCATGATCGGCAACGGAATGCTCGACGGCATCGACATCGGTGTTGACGACTGCGATGATCGCTTCGACATCGTTGACATCGCGGTCCATGAATTGCTCGGACATGTCATGTCTCCATCTGTAACGAATTGGTCGCGGCGGCGACGACGAGTCGATCGATGACGTCGCGCCACGCCACCGGCGACGGCAGTTCACGTTCGATCGAGCGGAAGAGCAGGAAGCCCAGCGCGATCGAATGGCACAACGTCACGATCGCATCGGTATCGAGCGCGGGGTCGACGGTGCCATCGGCTTTTGCCGCATCGACCAACTTGGCCAACCAATGGTCTTGATCGCCGATGCGCTGGCGCAACATGGCTGCGAGCTCGGGATCACGTCTCGCAGCCACGAACGCTTCGAGCAATAGCGACTGTCCGCCGTCGGTGGCGGGCTCGACGAGGTGGCTGCCGATCGTGGCCAAGATGTCGGTCGCTCGATCGTGCGGCGGACGCGCGCCTTGCAGCACGGCGCGCACCTCGTGGGTCGACACGGCGTCGATGGCTTCGAGCAGCAACCCCGACTTGTCCGCGAACTGGCTGTAGATGGCACCCGTGGTCAGCCCGGCGCGGCGGGCGATCTCGGCGACGCCCGCACCGGCATAGCCGCGCTCGGCGAACACGTCGGCCGCCGCCCGCAGCAGGCGGGCGCGGGTGTCGTCACCATTCGGGTCCATCGACCCGATGATAACGGTTATTATCGCACGCTGCGAGCGGTCAGCCGACCAGTGCGGTGAGGGGCCGGGCCGGGCGGGCGCCCAGGTGGCCGATGATCTCGGCCGCCGCGAGGCCGGCCAGCTCGGCGCAGCGGCGCATGTCGTAACCGCGGGTGTAGCCGAACAGGAAGCCCGACGCGTAGAGGTCGCCGGCGCCGGTGGTATCGACCACGCGGTGGACGGGATGCGCGTCGACATCGAAGCGCTCGCGGCCCACCACGATCGTGGAGCCCCGCTCGCTGCGCGTCAGGCAGCCGACCTCGACCTCGGCCGTGATGTGACGCGCTGCATTCGTCCAGTCGCATTCGTACAGCGCGCAGAGCTCGGCCTCGTTGGCGAACACGATGTCGACCTTGTCCCTGATGAGCTCGCGCCACTCACCTCGGTGGCGGTCGACGCAGAACGAGTCGGACAGCGTCAAGGCGACCTTGCGGCCAGCCTGCTGGGCGATGTCCATCGCCTTGCGAATCGCCTGTTTGGCGATGTCGACGTCCCACAGGTAGCCCTCGCAATAGACGACGCTCGCCGAAGCGACGAGGTCGGCGTCGACGTCGTCGGGGCTCAACAGCGCGGAAATGCCGAGAAAGGTGTTCATCGTGCGTTGCGCGTCGGGTGTCACCTGGATGAGGCACCGAGCGGTCGACGGGCCGGAATTGCCCGGATCGACGTCGTAGGCCACCCCGCTCGCGCGGATGTCGTGGCGGAAGACGTCACCGAGCTGGTCGTCGCGAACCTTGCCGATGTAGCCCGCTCGCCCCCCGAAGGAGGCCAGACCGGCCATCGTGTTGGCCGCGGACCCACCGGACGCCTCGATGCCCGGTGGCATGGAGGCATAGAGCTCGATGGCGCGCTCCTGGTCGATGAGCGTCATCGCGCCCTTGTTGAGCCCGTGCCGAGCCACGAAGTCGTCGTCGACGTTGGAGATGACATCGACAATCGCGTTGCCGACGCCAACCACGTCGAACTTGTTCTGTTGCACTGGCTCGGTCTCCGCTCTCGTTCGCCCGGGGACGAAGGGTAGACGGCGACCGGCCCTCAGGCGATCTTTTGGTCGCCGTAGCCCTCGGGATCGCGGGCCCGTCCTTCCTCGATGGCGCGTGCGAACGCGTCGTCGTCGAAGTCGTCGGCGGCCTCGCGGGTGGCTTCTCGAGGATCGTCGAACGCGGCGCGTAGTTCGGGGTCGGTCTCGATGGAAGGGTGACGCTTACGAGGGAAGAGCTTCACCGGTGCCTCACTCTTGTCCGGTTGAAGAAGGCGGTGCCAACAGGCGTTATTACGTTCTATTCGATCACAGACGACCATCAATTGTGTGAATATCCGATGACAGTCGCGCCAGGCCCGTAGCCTTCAGGGTTTCGCGTGCCCCCGCGCGCAGGAGCCCGATATGACCAACGCCTACCGGCTGCCTCGTGCGGTCGTTCCCTCGCACTACTCGCTCGTACTCGCCCCCGATCTCGTAGCGGGTGTGTTCGACGGCACCGTCGACATCGACGCCACGGTTGCCACCGAGACCGCGACGATCTCGCTCAACGCGCTCGATCTCGAGATCCGCGATGCGTGGCTCGAGGTCGCCGGTGAGCGCGTGGCGCTGCGCCCCACGATCGACGCCGCCGACGAGCGCCTCCACCTCGATCCGTCTCGCACACTGACCCCTGGCCCGCTGCGCATCCACCTCGAGTTCGCCGGTGGACTCAACGACCGCCTGCGAGGCTTCTATCGCAGCACTTTCGTCGACGACGGAGGCACCGAGCAGGTCCTCGCCACCACGCAATTCGAGGCGACCGACGCCCGACGCGCCTTCCCGTGCTGGGACGAGCCCGATTTCAAGGCCACCTTCGCGATCACGATGGTCGTCGACGAATCGGCGACGGTGGTTTCCAACGCGCTCGAGACGCGCTCCACACCCACTGGGGACGGCCGGCGCCGCGTCGAATTCGCGACCACGATGCCCATGTCGACCTACCTGGTGGCGTTCATCGTCGGTCCGCTGTCGGTCACGCCGGCGGTCGACGTCGCCGGCACGCCGCTGCGGGTCGTTGCTCGTCCCGATCGCGCACACCTGACGCCGTTCGCACTCGACGTCGCGCAGTTCTGCCTGCGCTACTTCGCCGACTACTTCGACCGGCCATACCCGGGCGACAAGCTCGACCTCGTCGCCATTCCCGACTTCGCATTCGGTGCGATGGAGAACTTGGGTTGCGTCACGTTCCGCGAGACGGCGTTGCTCGTCGACCCCGACGCCGCGACGCAACCCGAGTTGCAACGCGTGGTCGACGTCATCGCGCACGAACTCGCGCACATGTGGTTCGGCGACCTCGTGACGATGCAATGGTGGAACGGCATCTGGCTCAACGAAGCATTTGCCACCTTCATGGAGATGAAGGCCACCGACGCCTATCGACCCGACTGGCAACGATGGACCGACTTCGGCCTCTCGCGTACTGCGGCGTTCGACGTCGACAGCCTCGTGTCCACTCGACCGATCGAATTCGAAGTGCTCTCGCCAACCGATGCCGAAGCGATGTTCGACGTCTTGACCTACGAGAAGGGTGCGGCGGTCGTCCGCATGCTCGAGCAATTTCTGGGTGAGGAGCAGTTCCGTCTCGGCATCCGCCAGTACATGCAGCAACATGCGTACGGCAATACCGAGACGAGCGACTTGTGGGTCGCGCTCGAGGCGGCGAGTGGCGAGCCGGTACGACGCACGATGGAAAGCTGGATTTTCCAAGGTGGCTATCCCGTGATCGCCATCAACTCGCTCGCGGACGATGCCATCACCGTGGAGCAGGCGCGCTTCGCGTTTGACAGCCCGCTCGACGATTCGCGGTGGTCGATCCCTCTGCGACTGCGAGTGTCGACCCCTTCGGGCCCTCACGAGTCGCGGGTCTTGCTCGAAGATCGCTCGATGACGATCGCCATGCCCGAAGGAGCACGCGTGCGGGGTAACGGCATCATCAATCTCAACGTCGACAGCTCTGGCTTCTACCGCGCGCAGTTGCCCGAGGCCGTTTTGGATGACGTCATCGCCAACGGACCGAGTGGCCTCTCGCCAATCGAGCGTTACAGCTTCATCGACGACGCGTGGGCGTTGACCGTATCCAGCCGCCTCGAAGCGACACGCTTCATCGAGATCCTGGATGGCTTTCGCGACGACCGCGATCTCTCGGTCTGGCAGCGCATAATCGGGGCCCTCGACACACTCTGGCGAGTCGTCGCGCCGAGCGATCGGCCGCGGTTCCAGCAGCGTGTCGATGCTCTGGTGAGGCCAGCGTACGACGCACTGTCGCAGCGCGCGCTCGGCGACGATCGATCGAGACAGCTTCGGGCCACACTATTCGGAGCACTCGGTCGCCTCGCCGACGATCCGGCGACGATCGATCGCGCACGAACCGTGGTCCGCGACGGCGACGACGACCCAGCGCTACTGGCCGCATCGATCGGTGTCGTCGCGATCCACGCCACCAGCGACGAGTATGGCGAGTTGATTCGCCGCATGCAGCACGCCACCTCGCCACAGGACGAAGAGCGCTTCCGCAGCGCGCTTGCCGATGTCGCCGATCCGAAGTTGTTCGCCAACACATTGGCAATGTGCGCTGACGGACGTATTCGAACCCAAGACGGCCCTTACCTCCTTGCGCGCGCCATGCAGAATCGATTTTGTGGATTCGACGCCTGGTTGTTCGTAACTTCGAAGTGGGACCTCGTCGTCGCGCGGTTCCCAAGCAACAGCATCTCGCGCATGCTGGCCGGCATCGTCGCCCTTGCCGAGCCGGACCAGGTGCACAATATCGAGGCGTTCCTCGACGCAAATCCTCCCGAGCAAGGTCAGCTGCAGATCCGTCAACACCGAGAGCGACTGTTGGTGCAAGCTGCGTTGCGCATTCGCGAGCGGGAGCGCCTCGGTATCAACCTGATTCGCTGAATCTGTCCTCAGCCCGACGCCGAGAAGGTCGATAGGCAACGTATGCGGTTCAGCGCCGAAGTGTTCGCAACCGAAGACACCGCCGTACAGCTCACCTGGCGCGGCGCACCGACCGGTCCCGTCACGATCACCGTGAGCGACGCACGCTCGACTCGAACGATCGAGGCCACTGGTGAAGCCGGCCCGGGTGCAGTTGTCGTCGACGAACTCGAGGCCGATACCGACTACCGCATCACGGTCACCCCGAAAGGGGCAAAGGCGACCCGGCCTCACAAAGTGCGCACACTGCCCACACTGCCCGGCGCAGAGCTCACCCGCCTGTCGACGATCAGTGACATCCACATCGGCGAGCGATTCTTCGGGCAGTTGCCGCGGGTGTCCGAGCGCCCCGAACCCGCAGTGCCGCACACCATGCGCTGCGCGTCTGCCGCGATCGACGAATGGACGCACTGGGGTTCGCGGCACGTCGTGTTCAAGGGCGACCTCGTCGACCACGGCACGCGCGCCGAGTGGGACACTCTGGCGTCGCTGCTCGCCACGGTGCCCCAACCATGGACGCTGATGCTCGGCAACCACGAGACGATGAAGCGTGATCGTCTGCGCGCAGAGGACGTCTTGACCGAGATGGGGCTACCGACGGCCGCGGTGCGCGCCACCGACCTTCCGGGGCTACGCGTGGTGCTCGTCGAGACCGCCATCGACGACCGCGGCCACGGACGCGTGCGTGACGCCGCGGCCGCCGCCGATGCGGTCGGCGAGACCAAGCTGCCCTGCCTCGTCGTGATCCACCACCACATACAGCGGCTGCCCGTGCCGACGTTCTGGCCCCCTGGCATCGACTCGCGCAGCGGCAACCGCTTCGTACGAGGGTTGCGGCGCGCCAACCCGAAGCTCGTGATCACATCGGGTCACTCGCACCGTCACCGCAGACGCCTCATCGATGGAGTGCCCCACGTCGAGGTCGGCTCGGTCAAGGACTACCCCGGTGCATGGGCGGGCTACGTCGTGCACGAGGGTGGCCTGCGACAGGTCGTGCGGCGCGTCTCTCCCACCGACTGCCTCGAATGGACCGACAAGACCCGTAGCGTGATGCTCGGCGCGTGGAAGATGTTCTCTCCCGGCGCGCTCCGTGACCGGTGCTTCGTGCACCGCTGGGGCTAGCTCTCGCGCGAGAACGCCAACGCGTCGTCGAAGCTGGCGCCGTCGACGATGAGTTGGCGGTACTGCGCTACGTGGCGCGGCCGGTTGATACCGAGCACCGCCACCAACTTGCCGCCGCGCCCATAGAGCGCGGCGAAGCGTCGCTCTTGGAGCGACCCCGTGGCGATGTGCACCGTGTCGTCGGGGCGCGGGCGGCCCGCGAGTTGGATCTTGCGGTCGTACTGGTCGCTCCAAAAGAACGGAACCGGGCTGAACGCAGTGGCTTCGTCGTCGCTTTGGAGAAGACGACGTGCCGCGTGCGCGCCCATCTCGATCGCGTGGTCCCAGTGTTCGACCCTCGCCACTTCGTCGAAACGGTGATTCGGCCAACGAGCAACGTCACCCGCGGCGGTGACCCCGGGCGCCGCGAGACACGACGCGTCGCACACGACGCCGTTGTCGATCGTGAGGCCCGAACCTTCGAGCCACGCGGTGTTCGGAGCAACACCGACACCGACGATGACGACATCGGCCTCGACGACACTGCCATCAGACAGGCGCACGCGCTCGACCCGCTCGTGGCCGTCGAAGCCGTCGACACCGACGCCGAGACGTAGGTCGACCCCGTGATCGCGATGGATGTCCCCGCACAACGCGCCCAACTCGTCGCCCAACACCCGCCCGAGGGGCACGGGTAGCGCTTCGATCATCGTGACATCGAGCCCGCGCTCGCGGGCCGTCGCCGCGACTTCGGCGCCGATGAACCCGGCCCCGACGACCACCACCTTCGGGCCGCGCTCGAACTCGCCCCGGATCGCCAACGAGTCCGCGAGCGTGCGCAGCGTGTAGAGCCCGGCGAACGAAGGCGTGTTGGGCAGTTGTCGCGGCGAGGAGCCAGTGGCCACGAGCAACGCGTCGAATGGTTGTCGCCGGCCGCCATCGAGCTCGATCGATCGATCGCGCAGATCGAGACCGGTCGCCCGCACACCGAGCCGAAGGTCGAGGTCGAGCTCCGCCAATCGTTCGGGGCGGTAGAGCGTCGTGCGGTCGATCTCCCATTTGCCCGCCAGCAGCTGCTTCGACAGCGGTGGCCGGTCGTAGGGAACCCCGGTCTCGTCACCGATCACCGTGATGCGCCCGTCGTAGCCATCGTTGCGCAGTGCCTCGGCACCGCGGAGCCCCGCGAGCGAGGCGCCCACGATCGTGATCGAGTCGGGCATCGGCTAACTCTTCGCTCGGGCGCCACCGCGACTGCGGAGATACGGCAGCACGACAGCGCGGGTGTCGTCGCAGAGCTGGTGCGTCGCGGCCCAGGTGTCGAGTTGGTCGAGCGGCACCCAGCAGTGATCGACCACTTCTCCGTCGGCGAAGTCGAACGGACCGTCGTGAGTGGTCTCGTAGAGCCGTCCGACGACACGCGTCTCGTCGCTGTCGAACACGACGTCGGACAGCGCTCGCAAGGGTGTCCTCACGCCTGCTTCCTCGGCGAGCTCACGCGACGCAGCTTGGTCCCAAGGCTCGCCGACCGCGCAGACGCCGCCGAACGCGAGGTCCCACCGGCTCGGCCAGATGTCCTTCCACGATGCTCGCTGATGGGCAAGCAGGTCACCGCGAGCCGCGAACACCATCACGTACGTCGCACGGTGCGCCAGGTTGCGGCGACGCATCTCGGCCCGTGACACGATCTCGACGACTCGCCCGTCGAGGTCGACGACCTCGACGAGTTCGCCAGAGATCACTCGTCGACGACTTTGATGGCCTGTTTCGGGCAACGTTGCACAGCTTCGATGACGCGGGCGCGGGCTTCTTCGGCCGGCGTCTCGTTGAGGACGTACATGAAGTCGTCATCGCGCACTTCGAAGATGTCGGGTGCCACCTGCATACAGATCGCGTTGGACTCACACAGGTCGTAATCGACCACGATTCGCATTCCCACGGCCGTTCTCCTCAGAACTCGATGCTGTGCTTGCCGGGCGATCTCAAAATTCGATCACTTGGCGCACGACGTTACCTTTTTCCATTTCGCGCATGGCGTCATTGACCTCGCCGATCTTGATGCGCCGCGAGATCATACGATCGAGGTCGAGCTTGCCCGAACGGTAGAGACGCAGCAAGCGGTGGAAGTCGACCCGCACGTCGGTGCCGCCGTAGTACGAACCGACGAGGATCTTCTCGTTGAAGAACAACTCGAATGCAGAGAAGTTGACCATCTCTTCCATGCGACCGACGCCCACGATGCAGCACGTGCCACCGCGCCGGGTCGTGTCGTACGCCGCTCGCATGGTGACCGGCTTGCCGATGCACTCGAGCGCGTAGTCGAAACCGTCGCCCCCGGTGATCTGCACTTTGAGGTCGTTGACCTGCTCCGGCGTGCACGCGTGCGTCGCACCGAAGGCCTTGGCCTCTTCGAGCTTGGCGACGTTGACGTCGACCGCCAAGATCTCGGCGGCGCCCGCGATGCGCGCACCCTGGATCGCACTGATGCCGACGCCGCCGGCGCCGAACACGATGACCGACGAGCCCGGGCGAACCTTGGCTGTGTTGATCGCGGCACCCGCGCCGGTCATCACGCCGCACCCGATCAAGGCGGCAACTTCGAGCGGAATGTCGGCATCGATCTTGATCGATGCCTGCTGCGGCACGATCGTGTATTCGGCGAACGTGCCCGCGCCGGCCATTGCGCCGATCGTGTCGCCGCGATGGCGGAACTGCGGGTTACCGCCCATGACGAACATCATGTTGAGGCACAGATTGGGCTGTTTGAAGTCGACGCAGTACTTGCATGCGCCGCATGGTGGTGACCATGCGATGATCACGTGATCGCCGGGCGCGACGGTCGTGACGCCTTCGCCGACTTCTTCGACGATGCCGGCACCCTCGTGACCGAGCACTGCCGGCGGCGGCTGAGGGATGGTGCCGTTCATTGCCGACAGATCGGAATGGCATACGCCGGAGTGGGTTATGCGTACCTTGACGTCGCCGGGGCCCATGGCCCGCAGCTCACAGTCATCGACGATGTCGAGGTCGGTGTCACCGACTTTACGCAGGATTGCAGCGTGCATGGTCCCCTCATTTGCTCTCGCGCGGCGGCAGCGTAGTCCGCGCGCAGCGTGAAGGGGCGCTCGCTCAGCTGCGAGCGGTAACCGGTGCGCTGGATCGGCCGCCGGCCGACGGGTGCCCCACGCGACGGGCTCGCAACGCGGCAAGAGAAACCACCGGCGCGAGCTCAGCTGCGACGGGGGCCGGTGGCTCCACTGGTGGGGCCGGCGCAACGATGGTCCCGAGCGCACGGAGGAGACGTTGATGCTCTACGAGCTGGCGCAGATCATCGTTCTTTCGAAAGATCTTCACGCACATCCATCGGCCGTTCCGCGGGTGCCTTGAGCCGAACGGCCTACATTTTCCACCTGGTCGTCGCCCTTTTTCAGCGAGCCGCGAGCTCGGCCAAGACCGCCAACTCCGCGGGCTGCGGCGGCGGCGCCACACGCGACAGGCTCACCGACGCGGTCAACATCGTCGCGAACGCTTCGGCGAAGTCGCCCGCCAGCGTGTCGAAGTCGGATACGGCGTTACCCGGCCACCAACTCACCGTCGGCCCCACCCCGCGGAGCGCGCGCCATCGGTCGCGGTCGGCGGGCGAATTCAGCTCGACGTCGACGGCGTGGCCCAACTCGTGGGCGACGACGTGGGCCAACGACGGGGCCGAATCACTGTCTCGCACATAGATCTCGATGCGCCGATCGTCCACCTTGGTCAGCCCGCGCAGCCCGACACGCGACGGCAGGAAGACAATCGACCATCCCGGCAATGTGCGGCGCCAGGCATACGTGATCAGCGCCATCGCGTCGGTGCCGCGGGGATCGCCGGTCACCGCCGCTTCGTCGACGACGGTCGCCGGCGCTGCGCTCGCGGCGGCAGTCGTGGTGGGCGCGACGGTGGCCGGCGCGTCCGCAACTGGCGCGGCCGCAACTTCTTGCGAGACCGTCGTCGCGGGGGGCCAGTCGAACGCCGGCAGCAGGTCGGCCACCGCCAGTTCGCGCGAAACGGCCAACGACGCGGCCGATATGGGCGGGGCGCTCGATGGAGCCGCCGACGCCGCGCAGCCGGCGGCGGCGAGCAGCAGGAGGGTCAGCGAGACCGCTGCCCGCGCCTGCGACGGCGGCATGCGGCGCGACGACATCGCCGCAACCTAGCGGTGCAGAAGCGGCCGAGAGACATCCATAGGCCGTAGAAGGTGACGTTGCGGGCGATTTCGCTCAGAATCGGGGCGATGAAGATCGACATGGTGCTCAACGCCGGCCTCGACGCAGTGGCCGATCAGGCCCGCCAGTTGCACGCGATGGGGTTCGACGGCGTCTATACGCAGGAAGCCAACAGCGACGTGACCTTCCCGTTGTTGTTGGCGGCGCAGGCCGCCGCCGTTGACATCTACACGAACGTGGCGATCGCGTTCCCCCGCAGCCCGATGCATCTCGCCTACGCCGCGTTCGACCTGCAACGGGCGTCCAACGGACGCTTCGCGCTCGGCATCGGCAGCCAGATCCGACCGCACATCGAAAAGCGCTTCAGCGCCCGCTTCGGCAACCCAGTCGCGCACACGAAGGAGCTGGTGCAGGCGTTGCACGCCATCTTCCGTTGTTTTCACGAAGGCGAACGGCTCGAGTTCAGAGGCGAGTACTACACGCACACATTGATGACGCCGACGTTCATCCCTGCGCCCCTCGGGTGCGAGCCGCCTCCGATATGGGTCGGTGCCCTCGGTCCGCGCATGACGCAGATGGCAGCCGAGGTGGCCGATGGCGTGCTCATTCATCCGTTCAACAGCGAACGGTTCCTGCGCACCGTGACGATGCCGCGCGTCGAGGCCGGGCTGGCTACCACCGGACGAAGCCGGGCGGACTTCACACTCGGCATCGACGTCATGGCGTGCGTCTACGGCGACGAAGCGGAGAGGGTCATCGCCGAGAACGGCTGTCGCACCAACCTCGCGTTCTATGCGTCGACGCCGTCGTATCGCGTGACGCTCGACGTGCACGGCTGGGGCGAGCTGCAACCCGAACTCAACCGCATGACCAAGACCGGTCGATGGGCGGAGATGCCGCAACTCATCGACGATGCCCTCCTCGATGCCCTGTGCGTCCGGGGCACCCCGGCCGAAGCGGGTCGCGCCCTGCGCCAGCGCTACGCGGGTATCGCCGACCGCGTATCGCTGTCGGTCCCCTACCGCATCGCACCGGCAACACTCGCCGCGCTGGTCACGGCCTTTCGCGACGACTGACTCCGCTATTCTGCGCGGTCATCGACGGTGAGGGGACCACGATGGACATCGACCTACTCGATCCTGATCGCTTCCAGCGGGGCGAACACCACGAGATGTTCAAGGTCCTGCGCGATACCGACCCTGGCATCCACTGGCACGACGAGCCGGGCGGCACCGGCTTTTGGTCAGTCACCCGCATCGACCATCTCCACGAGGTGAACCGCAACACCGACGTGTTCTCGTCCAATGCCGGCGGCACGCAGATCGCCGACCCTCCTCCGGGCGACATGCGCGCCGCGGTCAACCGCGACTACCTGATGCTGGACATGGACCCGCCCAAGCACACGCGCTATCGCAAGCTCGTCAACCGCGGGTTCACCCCCCGGATGATCGGACTGCTCGACGACTATCTCCTCAACCGCACGCGGATCATCGTCGACGGGGTGTCCGACAAGGGCCAGTGCGACTTCGTGACCGACATCGCCGCCGAGCTACCCCTGCAGGCCATCGCCGAGATGATGGGTGTGCCGGTCGAAGACCGGATGAAGATCTTCGACTGGACCAACAAGATGATCGGCCGCAGCGACCCCGAGTTCGTCGGGTCTGACGAAGAAGTCGATCAAGCCTTCCTCGAGCTGTACCAGTACTCGCATGTGCTGCAGATGGACCGGCGCGACAAGCCGGCGCAAGACATCGTCACCACGTTGCTCAACGCATCGATCGACGACGACAAGCTCAGCGAGATCGAATTCGACATGTTCTTCCTGCTGCTGTCGGTCGCGGGCAACGAGACAACCCGCAACTCGATGAGCCACGGGATGCATGGCTTCATCCAGCATCCCGACCAATGGGAGAAGTTCCGCAACGACCCCGATCGCCACATGGCCGGCGCCCTCGAAGAGATCTTGCGCTGGGCGACGCCCGTACTGCATTTCCGCCGCACCGCTCTACGCGACTACGACCTCGGTGGCGTCAAGATCAAAGAAGGCGACAAGCTCGTCATCTGGCACATCTCGGCCAACCGTGACGACCGCTACTTCGCCGACCCGTTCCGATTCGACATCGAGCGCCATCCCAACGAGCACGTCGCGTTCGGTGGGGGCGGCCCGCACTTCTGCTTGGGGGCCAACCTCGCCCGCATGGAGTTGCGCCTGATGTTCCGCGAGCTGGCCGAACGCCTACCCGACATCTCGCTTGCCGGCGAACCGCAGTATCTGCGGTCCAACTTCATCGGTGGCGTCAAGCACATGCCCGTGCAATACACACCGACGCCATCGACGAACACGCAGCCGATGGATCGACTCGGGTCGGCCGCCACCGGCGACAAGGCGGGCTACGGCCATCGGTGACCGCGGAGCGCGACGCAAGCTGAGGGCCGGTCGGGCCTAGCCTGCATCGGTGAGTTCTGCGGCCCCGGCAACGAGACGCGAGCTACTCATCCTCAGACAACTGAGCGCGATGGCGTATCTCGGCTGCGCGTGTTTGCTCTTGTTCGCCTACGTCCGCTCGGCCGGGTACGAGGGCGAGGCCGCACTCGCCCTCTACGGCATCACCCCCTGGCTATTCCTGCCCGTGTACTTCGCAGTCGGGTTCGCGTTCAGCGCTCGGCGCTGGCTCCTACTCGCATTGACCGTCGTCGTGGTGATGGTGCATGTCGTGACGGTCTGGCCTGACATCAAGCCTCCCGATCGTCTCAGCGCCGAGGTCAAAGGAGCGCCTCGACTCCGTACTTTTTCCGCCAACCTCTTTTACGGCAACCCCGACCTGTCGGGGATCATGGAAGAAGTGCGCAGCAACGACCCCGACATCGCCGTATTTCATGAGGTGACGCGCGCCTTCCGCTCGCGCCTGGAGCGAGATCCCGCCCTGGCCGCCTTCACCAATCGCGTCATCTCGAGCGACAGCGACACCGCTCTGTTCTCGCGGTTGCCCTTTGAATCGAGCGAGATCTGGTACGAGCCCTCGAGACCGATGGCTCGCGCCCGCGTGTCCACGGCCATAGGCACCGTCGAAATCGTCGCCGTTCACACCATTGCGCCGACTGACGACAAGTCCATCAGGCGATGGCGTCAGATGCTCGATGCGCTTCACGGCCTCGCCGAACAACGAACAACACCGCTGCTGCTGATCGGCGATTTCAACGCGACCATTTACCACTCTCGATTCGACGATCTCCTCGACACGGGGCTCACCGACGCACATTCGGCGCGTGGCACCGGCCTCACCGGAACGTGGCCCCGCGACAAACCCTTCCCGCCGCTTCTTCGCATCGATCACGCGTTGAGCTCGAAGCAACTCGTACCGGTCAAAGCAACCTACGGCACGGGGCGAGGCAGCGACCATCGCCCGATCATCGTCGAGTACGCATTGGTCGCTGGTGACTCTTCGTGATGCTCTCGACCGACCTTCCGATCAAGGCGGTCCTCGACGAGATCGCTCACGCGCTTCGCCCGCCCGGCTCGGCCGCCGTGATCGTGGCCCCGCCAGGAGCGGGGAAGAGCACGATCGTCCCACTCCTGCTCGAAGAGCAGGCATGGTGTGACGGCAAAGTTCTTGTCGTCGAGCCACGGCGCGTCGCGACCCGCGCGGCGGCGACGCGCATGGCCGCGCTGCGCAATGAACGAGTGGGCCGCGGAGTCGGCTGGCGCATGCGCGACGACACAAACGTCTCGAAGACCACGCGTATCGAAGTCGTGACCGAAGGCGTGCTCACAAGGATGCTCCATTCGGATGCCGCACTCAGCGATGTCTCGGCGGTCGTCTTCGACGAGTTCCACGAACGCAGCCTCGACGCCGATATCGGGTTGGCCTTCACGCTCGACGCACGCGCCGCGCTGCATCCGGAGCTACGCGTGGTCGTCATGTCGGCCACGCTCGACGGTGCGGCAGTCGCGCGGTTGCTCGACGATGCACCGATCATCGACTGCACCGTGCGCCAATATCCGATCACCACTACCTACCTCGCATCGACGTCGGCATCGTTCGACGCCGACCACGTCGCCCGGGCCACCCGGCAAGCCCTGCGTGAAGGCGACGGCAACGTGCTCGTGTTCGCGCCCGGCGTGTACGAGATCGGTCAGGTCATGCGGTCGTTGCAGCGAGACCATTCCAACGACGCTTCGGTCGAGGTCCTCGCGCTGCACGGTTCGTTGCCACCCGCCGAACAGGACCGCGTGCTCACGCCGTCGCCGTCGCGGCGCCGAGTGATCGTCGCGACGTCGATCGCCGAAACGAGCCTCACGATCGAGGGGGTCGGTGCCGTCGTCGACAGTGGATTCGCCCGAACGTCGCGTTTCGATCCACGCCGCGGCATGGGCGGGCTGACGACCGTCCGTGTTTCACGGGCATCGGCCGATCAACGGCGAGGACGGGCCGGTCGCACGGCGCCCGGCCGTTGTTATCGCCTGTGGTCCGAACTCGAGCACGAGCGATTGCGCGAGCAGACGACTCCCGAAATCGCCCACGCCGACTTGGCGTCGCTCGCCCTCGACCTCGTTTCATGGGGCGACGCCGCCGGCACCCATCTACGGTTTCTCGACGCGCCTCCGCCCGACGGTTTGCACGAAGCCCAGCGACTGCTGCGCGAACTCGGCATCATCGACGCCGATGCCCGACTCACCGAGCACGGCCGGCACTGCGCCGCACTACCGCTTCATCCGCGGCTCGCGCACTGTGTGCTCGGCGCATACGCGTTGGGCCATGGTTCGCTCGCGTGCACGATCGCGGCCCTCTTGAGCGATCGGCTGCCGACCAAGACGGCCACGGCCGACCTTGCCGAACAGGTGGCGCAAGCGCGGCGGCGACCGCAGATCGAGCGACGGGCCGACACCATCGCGCGGCGTGTGCGGTCGATCATCAAGGTCGTCGACAGCCCTGTCGATGTCACGGCGACGGGAGTGGTCGTCGCGCTCGCGTATCCCGACCGCGTTGCGCGACGCCGAGCGAAGACCGGTTCGTTGCGCTATCTGTTGGCCAACGGCATCGGGGCGGTGCTACCTCCGCACGATCCTCTGGCCGCTTCCGAGTGGATCGCCGTCGCCGACGTCGAAGCGCGCGCACAAGATGCGCGGATATTCGCGGCGGCGGCCATCGACCGAGACGACGTCGAGCAGCTGTTCTCCGAGCAGATGACAGCCGTCGACGAAGTCGTGTGGGATCAGCAAACGCACGACGTGCGAGCGACGCGCGATCGGCGACTCGGTGCCATCGTCGTTGCGCGCCAGCCCCTCGACGACGCCGGCGCGGCGCAATCCGCCCTTCTCGACGGCGTCGGCCGGGACGGTCTGCGCCTGCTGACGCGTCTGGGTGAAGCCGACGCGCTGCGATCTCGCGTGACGTTCTGTCGACGGATGCTGGGCAACGATGCGTGGCCCGACCTGTCCGACGACGCCCTGTTGGCGACGCTCGACACCTGGCTCACGCCGTTCGTCGGGACAGCCCGCCGACGCGCCGACCTCGAGCGCATCGACGTGACGCGAGCGCTACAGACGCTCGTGCCGAGGGCGCTCCTCGCTCAGCTCGACACGCTCGCGCCCCGCGTCCTCACGGTGCCGAGCGGCTCGACGATCGCGCTCGACTACGGCAGCGACCAGCCGGTGTTACGAGTACGCCTTCAAGAGGTATTCGGTTGGAGTGACACACCACGAGTGGCCGGCGGGCGGGTGCCGGTCGTACTGCATCTGCTTTCGCCGGCCGGGCGACCGCTCCAGGTCACAGCCGATCTGGGCGGGTTCTGGCAAGGTTCGTATCCGCAAGTCCGGGCCGAGATGCGCGGGCGCTATCCCAAGCACGATTGGCCCGAGGACCCGACCAAGGCCGCGCCGTCGCGAGGCGTCAAACGGCCGAGGCGCGCGCCGTAGGCTGCCCCGGTGAAGACGGTCACGACCATGGAGCGCGACAGCGAACGCGCCCGGCAACTGAGCCGCATGAAGTGGCGCGCCACCGGCATGCTCATCGTCGCCGCGGCAGTGTTCGTCGTGACCCGCATCTTCGAGTCCGATCACTCGTGGTTGGGGTTCATCCGAGCAACCGCGGAGGCCTCGATGGTCGGCGGGCTCGCCGACTGGTTTGCAGTGACCGCACTGTTTCGCCATCCGCTCGGCCTGCCCATCCCCCACACCGCGGTCATCAAGACGCGCAAAGCACAACTCGGTCACAGCCTCGGTGAGTTCGTACAAGAGAACTTCCTCGCTCGTGAAGTGGTCGCCGAGAAACTGCGCCACGCCCGCATCGGCGAGCGCCTCGGCGTCTGGCTCGGCGACAGCACGCATGCGCAGACCGTGAGCCAACACACGAGCGCGGCGTTGGCGGGCGCACTCGACGTGCTTCACGACGACGATGTGCAGAGCGCACTCGAACACGGCATCACATCGCGTCTGCGACAGATCGAGGCATCACGAGCCGCCGCTCGTGTACTCGCCATCGCGACGGCCGACGGTCGCCACCGCGAACTGGTCGACGCGCTGGCAAAGGGCGCTGCTCGGTTCCTCGAAGAGAACCGGGGCGAGCTGCGCGGACGCTTTTCCAGCGAATCGCCGTGGTGGGTTCCCGAACCGATCGATGATCGCATCTTCGACAAGATCTACCGCGGCCTGGCGACGTTCTTGCAACAGGTCATCGACGACCCGTCACACGAGCTACGCCAACACCTCGACACGCGATTGGCCGATCTGGTCGAACGGCTCGGGTCGGACCCCGCACTCATCGCCCGGGGCGAGAAGTTGAAAGAGGAGATCCTCGAGCATCCGGCGGTACGCAACTGGATGGGCTCGCTGTGGGGCGATCTCAAACGCTCGCTCGTCGATCAGAGCAACGATCCCGATTCCGAACTGCGCCGTCGCATCGAACAAACGGCGTTGGCGTTCGGCACGTCCCTCAACAACGACCCATCGCTGCGGGCAAAGGTCGATCGTTGGATCGAAGGTGCGGCCGGCTACATCATCGAGGCCTACCGCCACGAGGTCGCCGACCTGATCGAGACGACAGTCGCCAAATGGGACGCCGACGAAGCCGCGGAGCGCATCGAGTTGCAGGTCGGCCGCGATCTCCAGTTCATCCGCATCAACGGCACGCTCGTCGGCGGTCTCGCCGGCCTCGCCATCTACTCCTTCGGCCGCCTCATCGGCTGACGGTGCACTCGCGGGACCGTCTCACAACCGCGGGGTGGCTGCGCCCCGATCTTTCGTAGCAAGAGTGCACTCCCACCGTGCACTCTTGCTACCAGAGTGTTCACGATCTGATTCCCGCGACTTCATTCCGCGGCGAAGCCGCCAATCCGTTGCGGCGGAGCCGCACAAGTCGGCCGCACGACTAGTCCCCTTCGTCACCGCCGTACATCTCGCGTACGCCGATGTACTTCTCGAGGTTGCGGTGCAGATTGATGATGCGGCACTCCTCGCCCGAGATCGCGAGGTGGGTGAAGCCCGGTTGGTGCAGACCCCGCTGCGCGTGTTGCAAGTTGCCGACGTCTTGGTTGATCACGAGGCCGAAGACGGGCTGATCGGGGCTCATGGTGAGCGCCGCCGGTTGGACGCGTGGTGCGGTCGAGCCCTTTGGCACGCGTACGAACGCGAACGAATCCATGAAGCATTCATCGGGGTTCGCGCCCGGCCGGGCGCGGATGACGCTCAACAGATCGGGGAACACGAGCACGGTGATGTTGGGGAAGAAGTTGTACTGGTTGAGATCCATCAGCTCCGTCGTGCTGAACAATGTGAAGTCGAGCCCTTGTGCCGCTCCTACGTCGCGCACGCCTTGAGCGAGGACATCGCGCAGCGTCTGCCCGGCGGGAACCTCGGGCACGGTGCCGGCCGCCGCCTTGTCGGAGATGCCGATCCGGCCGCCCATCACTTCGATGAACGCATCCCAGACCTGCTGATCGTCCGGCCTCTGCCGCAGGCGAGGTGACGGCACCCCGTAGGGTTGCACCAAGCGGCCGGAATGCTCCCAGATTGCCTGCGGAGAATTGACGTCGTCGCACATCGGCAGCATCTCGCGATGGATGCCCTGCACGTGATAGGTCTCGCTGAACGCCTCGATGCAGACCTTCCAGTTGGCCGGCAAGGGCACCGTGACGAGGGCGCGGCAACGAAACTCGTCGATGCCTGCCCACGCGATGTCGTCGGGCACCGGTGCGAGGTATTCGCCCAACGGCATGGCGTCGGTGTCGAGGTTGACGAAGACGAATGGTCCCCACGTGTCGACGAGCACCGAGATGAGGGGGAACTCTTCGTTGCGCAAAGCACCGAACCCTTTGCGCGAGGGCACCTCCCGCAACCGACCTTGCAGATCCCACGACCACCGGTGGTAGGGGCAGCGAATCTCGGTGAGCCCACTGCCCGCGCCGTGACACAGCTCGTTGCCACGATGCAGGCACACGTTTTGATAGGCCCGCAACGCGCCGTCGTCATCGCGCACGATGAGCACCGAGTACTTGGCGACGGTGTATTCGAACCAGTCGCCGGCATTGGCCAAGTGGTCGAGTGTGCACGCCAGTTGCCATGTCTTGGTCCACACTCGCTGCTCTTCGAGCTCGGCCCACGCAGGGTCGGTGTAGCGCGCGGCAGGAATGCGCACCGGGGTGCGCCGGCGCGCGACCGTGGTGATGGTCGTGCCGACCGGTGCATCGTCGGTGTACTCGGTGATCGCCATAGGTGCGAGCCCTTCTATTTGGCCTCGAGGAACTTTGCGGCCTTGTCCTTCGGTCGGCCGATGATCGCCTTGTTGCCTTTGACGATGACCGGTCGTTGCATCAGTTCTTTGTGCTTCAACAAGATGTCGACGACCGCCTTCGGCTTGCCCACGAACGTGGCGGGGTCGAGGCCCAGCTTTTCGAATTTGGCATCCTTGCGGACGAGGTCCTCCACGGGATCTTCGAGCATGCCGATGATCTTTTCGAGCGTCGCTTTGTCGGGTGGAGTCTTGAGGTATTGCACGATCTCGGCATCGACACCCAGATCCTTGGCGACCGCCAAGGCGCTATTGGACGAGTTTCAATTGCCGTTGTGGTAGATGGTCACTTTCGCCATTGTCGCCTTCTCCTCATTGTCGATCTGCACCATTGAATCGGTCGCGCAGCACGTTCTTGGTTATCTTGCCCGCCGCATTGCGGGGAATGACGTCGACCAGCTCCAACTGCTCGGGAATCGCCTGCTTGCGCAAGCCGTGCTGGATCAGGAAATCGCGCATGGCGGCAAAGGTCAACGGATCCTGGACGTCGGTGCTCGACACCACCGCGCACACGCGTTCGCCCGTCTTCGCATCGGACAATCCGATGACGGCGACGTCGTGCACCTTGGGGTGCGTGTAGAGCACATCTTCGACCTCTTTGGCCGAGATGTTCTCCGCGTTGCGGATGATGACGTCCTTGGACCGGCCCGTGATGACCACGTAGCCGTCGGCATCGAGCGTGCCCAGGTCGCCGGTGCGGAAGTAGCCCTCTTCGTCGAACGCCTCCGCGTCGAGGCGCTCGTCGAGATAGCCCAACATCATCTGTGGTGCCTTCGCGCGCAGTTCGCCCTCTTCGCCAGGGGCAGCCCGTGTGCCGTCGAGCTTGACGACGATCAATTCGACACCCGGCATGACGAAACCTTCGGTCTGCGCGAGCCGTTCGAGCGAATCCTTGGTCGACGCCATCGTGAGGATCGGGACCTCGGTGAGACCCCAGCCCGACACGACCACTGCGCCCAACTCGTCCTTGACCTCGTAGGTCAGTTGCGGCGGCTTGGGTGCACCGCCTCCCGGAAAACACTTCGCCCGCGGGAACAACGGCACGTCGGGCTGCTCGCGCTGCACGTTGAGATACGCCACATGGAACGGCGTGCCCGACCCCGGATGCGTGCACCCCTCGCGCGAGAGATACCGCGGCGTGCGATTGGCGTCGAAGGCTTCTTCGAACAGCAGAGTTGCCCCGAACTGCAACGACAGCACCATCCACATGATGCCGCCGATGTGCGGGAACGGAAACACGAGCGAGGGCCGGTCACCGTGACGGACATCGAAGCGCTGACCGGTCGTGCGAGCCACGATCGCATTGGCGGCATCGGTGTGCCGCGCGCCCTTGGGATCGCTGGTCGTACCGGACGTGTACATCAACCAGCGCATCGGCAGTTCGCCCGACGCCAACGGCCGTGGGGGCGGCGGCAATGTCGTCGGATCACCATCGGGAAACGCGCCCCGCTCGACCGTGAGGACTTCGAGACCGTCGTTGGCCGCCGCGACAGCGTTGGCCATCGCCGTGTAGTCGTAGCCGCGCCAGACGCCGGGCACGATCAACAGCTTGGCGCCGGCCTGCTTCGTGCAGAACGCGACCTCGCGTTCCCGGTAGATCGCGATGATCGGGTTCTGCACCGCGTCGAGCCGATTGATGGCCGCGCTCAACACCATCGACTCGATCCAACTGGGCAGCTCCCACGAGACGACGTCGTTCGCGGCGATGCCCATCGTCATGAGGCCCGCCGCCATGCGTTCGGCCCGGTCCTCGAATTGCCGAAACGTCAGGCGATTGCCCGATTCGTCGCACGCCATCTCGATATCGGGCGTGGCCGCGACCCGCGCCTCGATCAACTCCCAGAGGTTGCGGCCGTCGCACAGCGGCCACTCGGTGTGCGCCTTGATGAACTCGCCGCTCGGGTCGATCCAACCCATCTTCTGGGCGAAACCCAGCATCTTGTCGAATCCCGCCTCCCACTCGTCACCCATTTGGGGGGCCGCGAGCCGTCGCACGAGTTCGATCGCGACGTAGACGTGGCTCGGCTCGTCACACCGGCGCCCACCGTCACCGAGCGCGTCCGCGACATCGTCGTCGAGGCCAGGCCCGCTCGCCGTCACGTGGAACTGCTTGAAGTTGTCGGGCTCGGCCAGTGCGACGGCGCCCGAGCCCAGATCCACCCGCACGTACATGGGGGCTGACCCTAGCTCCCGCTCCGAGGGCCGCTCGGGCCCTGCCCGCGGCGACGTGTCAGACTCATGCCCGTGGGTGTCTACGGCGACCAGGTCCTGCCTCGGCTGATCGACAAGGTGATGGACAACGACGACATCCGCGCGCTGCGGCGCCAGTCGCTCGAGGGCATCAGCGGCGTAGTACTCGAGATCGGTTTCGGCTCGGGGCTCAATGTGCCGCTCTATCCACCCGCGGTCACCAAGGTCTACGCGGTCGATCCGGCGACCATCGGGCGCAAGCTGGCGGCCGACCGCATCGGTCGATCCGAAATCCCGGTGGAGTTCATCGGCCTCGACGGTGAGGACATTCCACTCGCCGACGAATCGGTCGACAACGCCGTCTCGAGTTTCACGCTGTGCACGATCCCCGACGAAGGGCGCGCGCTGCGCGAAGTGCACCGCGTGCTCAAACCGGGTGGCGCGCTGCATTTCGTGGAACACGGCCTGTCGCCCGACGACAACGTGAACAAGTGGCAGCATCGCATCCAACCCATCAGCAGTCGCGTCTTCGGCGGCTGCCAACTCACTCGGGCGCATGACCGCGAACTGACGGACGCGGGTTTCGAGATCGAACGACTCGACCGCGAGTACGGCAAGGGTCCCAAGCCATTCGTCGCCCACTACATCGGCATTGCTCGCAAGGCCGCGGCGCCCCGATGAGCATCGCCGTCGCGCTCGATCACCTGGGCGACGAGATGGCGCGCTTCGGCGCCAGTGCCTTCGTACTCACCACCAGCGACGACGGGCGCCCCCACATCAGCCACGTGGTTGTCACGCACGACGGCGGCGTGCTGACGTGCACGGTCGGCCGGCGCAGCGCCGAGAACGCGGCCACACGCGCACAGATCGCCGTGCTCTGGCCCCCTCACGAAGCCGACGGCTTCAGCCTCATCGTCGATGCCGACGCCGCCGTCGAAGGTTCGCAGTTGCGGATGACGCCGACCAAGGCAGTGCTGCACCGGCCCGTGCCTCAGTAGTAGCCGCGAGCTCCGCCCGGGCGATGGTTCCAATCGCTGATCGCGTCGCGGTACTCGACGCCGGCCACGGTCGGATACTCGTCGTAGACCAGTTGGTTGACCAACGGCAGCAGTTCGCCCATCTTCGCCGCGAGCGCCGGCAGTTGACGAGGTTCACACATCTTGGCGTGACACAGCACGTAGTTACCGAACGTCTCGAAGGCGAAGTGACGGTCGAAGCCGAGGATGAAGTCGATCATCTGCGCGTCGAGGAACAACGACGCAAACCGCTTGTCCGAGCAGCGCACGTCGTAGCCACGGTTGAACTCTTCGGATTCGAAGTCGATGTCCTCCGCACCCACCATCTCGAACGCACGCGTGATCAGATTCGACGGAGCAACCACCATCGACGGCAGGAAGGCGTCGAGCTTGACGACCGCCCCGGATCGTGCCTTCGAGTAAGTCCTCATTTTGTTGCTGGAATATCCGCTGCTCTCGCCCCAGCCGTCCATGCCCCACAGGTAGTCGACGAACTCCGACTCGCGCTGACTCTCGGACACGGCGTGTTCCATGTAGCTCGAGAAGTCGAACGCGCGCACGACGGCACCGGTATGCGACTTGCCGCTCACCACGTTGCTGATGCGCGTACCCTTGCCGCGACCGAATGCAGCAAAGCGCAGTTCGCCGACACCGGCTGGATCAGTCTGGTTGTACTGAAAGCCGGCGCTGAGCGCGGCCAGCTTCACCTCGCGGTCCCGCAAGCCATGGCGGCGGACCGTCTCGATCATCGCGACGGCGAACAACAACAGGAGCGCGAGGATGCCGTACTTGCCCCAGGTCGGCATCCGATCGAACGCAGTCTCGGTGGGCTCCGCGCCGGACGCCTGTCGCAGAAGCAGTGCGAACACCATCCCCGCTATATCGGCCTGCAGAGGCCTCTCATGAGCGACTTCCGGGTCAGAAGCCGGTCCACTGCGGCGGGCGCTTCTCCCGGAAGCTGGCCACGCCTTCGGTCATGTCCTGGGTCTGGGTCACGGCCTCGACCGCCCATGCTTCTTCTTCCATGATGGTGCGCATGTCGACGTCGAGGCTGCGATTGAGCAACCACTTCATCAGCATGTACGCCCGTGTAGGGCCACCGGCGAGCCGTTCGGCCCACTCGCGCGCCGTCGACTGCAATTCCGCCTTGGGCACGACCTTGTTGCACAGGCCGATCTCGAGGGCTCGTTGCGCGGGCACGTCGTCCGCAAAGAAGCAGAGCTCTTTGGCCTTCTGCAGACCGATCAACCGCGGCAGGATCCATGTGCCGAGACCATCGGGAATCAGACCGCGGCGGGCGAACACCTCGATGAACTTGGCGTTGTCGGCCATGATCACGAGATCGCACACGAGCGCCAGGTGCGCGCCCACGCCGGCGGCCGTGCCATTGACCGCAGCGATGATGGGCAACTCGGAATTGATGATCGCCGGCATCAGTTGCAGTTGGCCGTTGAGCATCATGCGCCGGTTCTGTCCGACGATGCGTTCGGGCGCGCCTTGGGGCCGGACCACCGCGCGATCAGTGGAGATGTCGGCGCCAGGGCAGAACATCTTTTCGCCCGTCGCGGTGATGACGATCGCGCGCGCTTCGTAGCTGACGTTGAGGTCGTTGATGATGTCGCGCATGCGATCGCGGACCTCGGGCGTCATCGCGTTGCCGACCTGCGGACGATTCATCGTCAGCCAGGCAACACCATTTTCGATGCGGTACAGCAGATCTTCTTCGACAGCCATTGCACGACCTCCGTCTCGACAGCGGCCGCAGGCTAGTCTCCGCCCGTTGCCGAAATGACGTCGACGGGGGCCGTGATGACCGACACTTCGATTCGCCGCTTACCGACGCCCCAAAACAGAGTCTTTGCCCGTGGCCTGCGCTTTCCCGAAGGGCCGGTGGCGATGGACGACGGCTCGGTGCTCGCGGTCGAGGTGCGCGGAGGCACCCTCAGCCGGTGCGCTCCCGACGGCAGCGTCACCGTCGTCGCAGAGGTCAATCCCGCCGGGTTCGGCGGTGCCAACGGTGCCGCGATCGGCCCCGACGGTGCGGTGTACATCACCAACAACGGGGGCTTCTACTGGTCTGAGCGCAATGGCATCGAGATCCCGACCAACTTCGTCACTGGTGCCAATCTGCCGCCCACCTACGAGGGGGGTTGGATCAATCGCGTCGACCTCGCCACCGGCGAGGCACAGGTCCTGTACCGCGACTGCGATGGTCATCGATTCACCGGGCCGAACGACATCGTGTTCGACGCGCAGGGCGGCTTCTGGTTCACCGATCTGGGCAAGAGCCATGAACGAATGATCGACAAGGGCGCTGTGTACTACGCGCAGCCCGACGGGTCGATGGTCGAACGCAAGATATGGCCGATGTGGATGCCCAACGGGGTAGGCCTGTCGCCCGACGACTCCACGTTGTACGTCGCGGAGTCCATGACCGGACGGTTGTGGGCGTTCGACCTCGCTGGTCCTGGCGTCATCGCTCCGGCCGAGCGAGGCCACGGAGGGCGCTGTCTGGCCAACACGCTCGGGCACTTCGATTCGCTGGCGGTCGAAGCCGGGGGCAACATCGTCGTCGCGGCCATCTCCGATGGTTTGTGCGTGATCGCGCCCGACGCATCCGACCTCCACTACGTGGCCATGCCTGATCCCATGACCACCAACGTGTGCTTCGGTGGACCCGATCGTCGCACTGCTTTCGTGACACTGTCCGGCTCGGGTCAAGTGCTCGAAGTCGAATGGCCGCGTGCCGGACTCGCCCTCAACTACTGAAATGCAGAGATGCCGATGACACGCAATGAATTCGACACCGTCGATCAGATGATCCGAGCGCACGCGCAGTCCGAGCGTGCCGCGATTTTGTTCGAGGACGAGTCATACAGCTGGCGCGAGACGGTGCAGGCTGCAGCCACCCGCGCCGCGTTCGCCATCGACACCAAGCGACCGGGACCGTTCCACATCGGATTTCTCTTCGAGAACATTCCCGAGTTGTGCCTGTGGTTGGCCGCCGGCTCGGTGAGCGGCGCCACGATGGTCGGCATCAACCCCACTCGTCAGGGCGGTGAGCTCGCGCGCGATATCACCTACACCGACTGTCAGATGATCGTCACCGAGTCACGCTTCTACGACATGTTGCATGGCCTCGACCTCGGGCTCACCGACGACCGCATACTCGTTGTCGACACGCCGCAGTACGACGTGGCGCTGCGCCCCTATGCCAACGCGGGCCTGCCCGACGCGGCCGTCGACCCACGCGTCACCGCGCTGCTGCTCTTCACCTCGGGTACCTCGGGCGCGCCAAAGGCCGTGATCACGTCGCAAGGCAAGTGGGCGCGCACCGGGCGCACCATCTCGATGACGCAAGACCTCGACGAAGAGTCGGTCGGCTACATGGCCATGCCGATGTTCCATTCCAACGCGCTGTTCGCCGGCTTCAGCCCGGTCGTCTACGTGGGAGGCACGCTCGCACTGCGGCGGCGGTTCTCGGCGTCGGGATTCCTGCCCGACATCCGCAAGTTCAAAGCCACCTACTTCAACTATGTCGGCAAACCACTGACGTACATCCTCGCCACACCCGAGTCCCCCGACGACAAGAACCACGCGCTGCGCAGCGTCTTCGGCAACGAAGGCGCGGAGAGAGATCTGAAACGTTTCAGCGACCGGTTCGGCGTGCCCGTGCAGGACAACTATGGCTCGACCGAATCCGGCGCGTCGGTCCAGCGCGTACCCGAGCAACCAAAAGGGGCACTCGGGCGCGGTCCCGAGGGCACGGTCGTACTCGACGCGGAGACGCTCGAAGAGAAGCCGCCGGCGGAGTTCGACGCCAACGGCCGGTTGCTCAATCCCGACCAGTGCATCGGCGAGATCGTCAACAAGAGCAACGCCGTCAGCTTCGAGGGCTACTACAAGAACGAAGAAGCAAACGCGCAACGCATCCGCAACGGGTGGTACTGGTCGGGCGACCTCGGCTACCGCGACAAGGACGGCTGGTTCTACTTCGCCGGCCGCGACTACGAATGGCTGCGCGTCGACGGTGAAAACTTCGCGGCCGCGCCGATCGAACGCATCGTCGCCAGTTATCCGGGCGTCATTCTCGACGCCGTCTATGCAGTGCCCGACGAAGAGGTAGGCGATCAGGTGATGGTCGCGCTGCAGGTTGCCGATCCGTCGGCCTTCGACCCCGAGGACTTCGACGAGTTCCTTGTCAATCAAAGCGACTTGGGCACCAAATGGTCGCCCCGTTATGTCCGCGTCGCGACCGAGTTGCCGCTGACCGAAACGTCGAAGGTCATCAAGCGACAGCTGCGGGCGCAACGCTGGCAGTGCGCCGACCCCGTCTACTTCCGCCCGAAGAAGGGCGAGCCGCTACGCCGCCTCACACCAGACGACGTCGAGTCCATCCGCGCCGAGTTCGCGGCGCGTGATCGCCTGGGCGAACTCGACAAGGTCTGAGCCCATCCCCGGCGACGACGCTGCCTCCGTGCCTACACCGCAACCACCGACGCGGCTCGACCGTCGCATCGGCACCGCCGATGCGGTAGTGATCGGACTCGGATCGATGATCGGCGCCGGGGTGTTCGCCGCGCTCGCGCCCGCGGCACAGAGCGCGGGAGGCGGACTGCTCGTCGGCCTGGCGATCGCCGCGGCAGTGGCGTTCGCCAACGCCACGTCGTCGGCACAACTCGCGGCGCTCCATCCTCAGGCGGGCGGAACTTACGTCTACGGTCGAGCGCGACTCGCGCCCGTGTGGGGGTTCGCCGCGGGCTGGGGATTCGTCGTCGGCAAGACCGCGAGCTGCGCGGCAATGGCTCTCACCTTCGGCTCCTATGCGTGGCCCGATCATCCGCGGTTCACGGCGGCGCTGGCCGTGGTCGCCCTCGTCGCGGTGAACCTGGCCGGGGTCACCAAGACCGTGTGGCTGACACGGGTCATCGTGGTGGTCGTCTTGTGCGTCCTCGCCGTCGTCGTCGGCGCGGGCTTTGGCGGCGGCACTGCCGATATCGATCGCATCGGCCTCGGCGGTGCATCGCCGTACGACTGCCTGCGCGCCGGCGCACTGTTGTTCTTCGCGTTCGCCGGCTACGCGCGCATCGCGACGCTCGGCGAAGAAGTACGAGACCCCGCGCGGACAATTCCGCGGGCCATACCGATCGCACTCGGCATCACACTGATCGTCTACGCGTTGGTCGCGCTGTCCGCTCTCTCGGCCGTCGGATCTGACGCATTGGCGCGCAGTTCGGCGCCGCTGGCGACGGTGATCGATGCAGGTTCGTGGCACGCGTTGGTACCGCTCGTGCGCATCGGAGCAAGTACCGCTTCGCTCGGCGTATTGCTGTCGTTACTCGTGGGTGTGAGCCGCACGATGTTCGCCATGGCCGCCGAACGAGATCTGCCTCATGTTCTCGTCCACGTCCACCCGCGCACCAAAGTGCCCGACCTCGCCGAGATCGCCGTCGGCACCATCGTGTTCATCGTCGTACTCACGAGCGATGTGCGCCACGCCATCGGTTTCTCGAGCTTCTGCGTGCTCGGCTACTACGCGGTCACCAACGCCGCGGCGCTGCGTCTGCCACGCGATCAACGACGGTGGCCCCCGGCGATCGCTGTCTTCGGCCTCGTCGGTTGTGTCGTGCTTGCGGTCACCCTGCCGGGCGCGTCGATCGCCACGGGCGCTGCAGCAATCGCCGTCGGGCTGATCACGCGAGCAACACTCCGCGCCGTCAGGCGGGCTGACCGGTCGTAGCGGCCTCGGCGATCGATCGGCCGAGGCGAGCGAGTTGTTGGGGCCCACTGCCGAACATGTTCTCGAGTTGCTTCACCCAGAGGAAGTAGCGGTGCACCGGGTAGTCGATGTCGGCACCCATCCCACCGTGGAGGTGTTGCGTCGCGTGTACGACGCGCTGCCCTGCCTCGGCCGACCAGTACTTCGCGATGTCGATCTCTTCGCGCGCTGGTAGCCCTTCGGCGAGTCGCCATGCCGCCTGCCACATCGTGACCCTCATGCAATCGATGTCGATGTACGCATCGGCGGCCCGGATCGCAACGCCCTGGTTGGTCGACAGCGGGCGTCCGAACTGCTGTCGCTCCGACACGTATTTCGCAGTGAGCGCGAGTGCCTGTTCACAACAGCCGACGGCGATGGCCGCAGCGGCGATGTCGGCGCGATCGATCGACCATGCCGCGATCGCGGTGCCTTGCCCCACGGCACCGAGAACGTCGTCGTCGCTGACGAACACATTCGACAACTGCAACGAGCATTGAACGTCGCGCGCCGTCGTTTCGTATCGGGTTCGTCGTACACCCAGCGCGTTCGGGTCGACGATGAACACCGTGAGGCCGTCGTGAGTCTCCGCGGGCACGAGTACGGCGTCCGCGACGTGACCCGCGAGCACGGCGATCTTGTGGCCCGACAGCGCCCAGCCACCCGCCACTGGCACTGCCCGAACCGATGATCGACGCACGTTGTTCGCGCCGCGTTCGGCGAACGCGGCAGTGAGCACGGCACCGCCCTTTACCACCGCGCGCAGCCATTGATCTTTTTGGTGAGCGGTGCCGAACTCGGCGATCGCCGGCGCCGCGAGTACGAGCGTCGGCAGCAGCGGAACAGGAGCGACGAATCGCCCTTGCTGCTCGAGCACGAACGTCAACTCGAGCATCGTGAAGCCCAATCCCCCGAATTGCTCGGGTATGGCGACGCCCAGCAACTGTGCCTCTGCCAGCGCCGCCCAGAGTTCGCGATCGATGCGGTCGTCGGTATGTCGTTCGATTTCGACGACGCGCTCGACGGTCGCCTTGTCCGCAAAGATCTGCGCAGCCAGGCCGCGCAGGGCCTGCTGCTCTTCGGTGAACGAGAAATCCATATTTCGACCCTCCGTCAGCGCGAGACGCGGGTCATGCCGAGACCCACCCAAGCGACAATCTCTCGCTGGACTTCGTTGACTCCGCCCCCGAACGTGTTGATCTGCGCAGTGCGGCCCATCGCTTCGACCTCGCCGTCGATGGGTGCGTCGGCGCTTCCGCTTCTCATGTGCGCTTCAGGACCGAGGATGTTCAACAAGCGGTGGTAAACGTCAGCGGTCGCCTCGGTGCCGAAGACCTTTACCGCGGACGAGGTCTGCGGTTTGAGCTGGCCCCGACCGACGTCGAGCGTCATTCGCCAATTCAGCAAATACATCGCTTGGAGCTTGGCGCGACACGTTGCGAGTTCGGTCTGCACCCACGGCAGATCGATCATCAACCCGCCTTCGCCCGAGTCGGTCGCCGCCGCCCACGCAACCACGGCGTCGTAGAGCTCGAACGCGCGAGCACTGAGCGCGGCCAGCCCGACTCGCTCGTGATTGAGCTGCGTCGTGATGAGCTTCCAACCGCCGTTTTCGTCGCCGACGAGGTTGCCCACCGGCACGCGCACCTCGTCGTAGTAGGTGGACGTCGTGGTGGGGTTGCCGACCGTCTTGATCGGCGTCGAGCTGAACCCGGGCGATGCCGTCGGCACGATGATGATCGAGATGCCCTGGTGCTTTTTAACGTCGGGATTCGTGCGGCACGCCAACCACACGTAGTCCGCGCCGTCAGCTCCCGAGGTGAAGATCTTTTGCCCGTTGATGACCCATTGATCGCCGTCGCGCACGGCACGCGTCGTCAATGACGCAAGGTCGGTGCCGGCAGAAGGCTCGCTGTAGCCGATGGCGAACACGATCTCGCCGGCGAGGATCCGCGGCAGGAAACGCTGCTTCTGCTCGTCCGTGCCGTATTCGATGAGCGTCGGCCCAACCGTGTTCAGCGTGACGAACGGCAGCGGCGCCTGGGCCCGTTGTGCTTCGTCGAAGAAGATGAACTGATCGGTGGCGGGACGGCCCTGCCCGCCGTACTCCTTGGGCCAACCGATGCCGAGCATCCCGTCCGCGCCCATCTGGCGCAACACACGACGGCGCGCCGGGCCCGACTCGCCATCGTCGCGCAGCGCTCGGGTGACCTCAGGGGTCATGAGGCCGCGGAAGTACTCGCGCAATGTCGTGCGCAACGCGCGTTGCTCGGTCGTCTCTTGGAGATACATCGGGCCTCGGATCGCACAATCGATGCTGCGCGCACCGTACCCTCGACCTAGCGAGCCGCCAACTTCCACAGGGAACACGCATGCAGGGTAAGACGGTGGTGATCACCGGAGGTAACAGCGGTCTCGGCAAGGAGACTGCGATCGCTCTCGCCCGAGAGGGTGCCCGTGTGATCATCGCGGTCCGCGACCCGGCACGCGGGGCGGCGGCGGTCGATGACATCGTCGCGCGCAGCGGTTCCACTGCGGTCGAGCAATTGGGCCTCGACCTTGCGTCGCTCACGTCGATCCGCAACTTCGCGGCGGCCCTCACGGCTACCACCGACCACGTCTCGGTGCTCATCAACAACGCCGGCGTCATCCTGCGGCATCGTCAGACCACGAGCGACGGCTTCGAGATGACGTTCGGCGTGAATCATCTCGGCCACTTCCTACTGACCGAACTCCTCCACGATCTCCTCGAGCGAGGAGCACCGTCGCGCATCGTCGTCGTGGCGTCCGAGGCTTACAAGGGAGCCCGGCGGGGCCTCGACTTCGACGACCTCAACCTCGAGCACACCCGCTATGGTCCGTTCCGGGCATATTGCCGCTCGAAGCTGGCCAACATCTTGTTCACGCGTGAGCTTGCTCGGCGTCTCGACGGCTCGGGTGTCACCGCCAATGCAGTTCATCCGGGCGTCGTGGCCACTCGGCTCGCAAGTGACGGCGACACGGGTCGAATCGGCGATCTTGCGATGACACTCGCTCGGCCCTTTTTCAAGACTCCCGAGCAGGGAGCGCGGACGTCGATCTATGTCGCGTCCGCGCCCGAACTCGAATCGATCACCGGAGCGTATTTCGCAGAGTCCATGCCGGCACCCACCAACCGGCAGGCGATCGATATGACCGCCGCAGGTCGACTGTGGGATGCCAGCAAGGAACTACTGCAAGGCCGCTGATCAGACCGCGTCGGCGCCGCGCTCGCCCGTGCGAATGCGGGCGATGGTGTCGACCGGCGTGACCCACACCTTGCCGTCACCGATTTTGTCGGTGCGGGCACCGGTCTCGATGGCGCTGATGGCCGCGTCGACGATGTCGTCGTTGACGACCACTTCGATCTTGCTCTTGGGCGTGAAGAGCACCTTGTATTCGGTGCCCCGGTAGGTCTCGCTGTGGCCGCCCTGACGGCCGAAACCCTGGACCTCGGACACGGTCATGCCGGTCACCCCGACGGCGGCCAGTGCGTCTTTGACGTCGTCCAGCTTGAAGGGCTTGATCACTGCGGTGATGAGCTTCATGATCTGATCTCCTACTTGTACGACCTCGTTGTCGTGATACAGACCATAGCAATCGTCGGTTTGAATGAGGTCGAACTGGGTCTTTTGGCGCTCGGATCGTCGTTTGTACCAATACAATGAACAATAGTGCGATCCCACATTCCCCCCGAGTCGGCTGGCCCTGCGGTCGTCGCCTTCGTCGACCCTCGGGGCCGGCCGCGGCGGATGATCATCCGACTCGATCAGGCCAGCCACATCCCGCCGTACGAACAACTGCGCGCCCAACTCGCGGTCATGATCACGGCGGGGCTGCTCGAACCGGCCACCCGCCTGCCGACGGTGCGCGACATGGCGACGGTGCTGTCGGTCTCACCGGGCACCGTCGCGCGCGCGTACCGCGAACTCGCGGTCGACGAACTCGTAACCGGCCGCGGCCGCCATGGCACGATCGTCGTCGACGAACCACCCGGATCCGAGCCGGTCATCGAACGCGCCACTCGACTCGCGGCGGCGGCGAACACGTTCGCCCTCGCGGTGCGTCAACTCGGCATTAGAACTACGGCAGCGATCGACGCCGCGCAGCGAGCACTCGACGAACTAGATCATCGGGAGAAATGAACATGCACCTCAACCTTTCGGCCGACGAAGTGCTCACGACCACGCGGGCCGTGCGCAAACGGCTCGAACTCGGTCGTTCCGTCGATCCTGTCGACATCCGTGATTGCCTCGAGATCGCGTTGCAGGCACCGACCGGATCCAACCGACAGGTCTGGCACTTCGTCGTAGTCACCGATCCCGCGACGATCGCCAAACTCGGCGACATCTATCGGCGCGCCATGACGCTGGCCAAGCAACAAGTGAGTGTGCTGGGGCGCATCGAGCCGAGCAACGCGTCGTACTACGACGCACAAACGGCACGCGTCATGGACTCCGCGAGTTATCTCGGCGAGATCATCGATCGTGTGCCGGGCGTACTCATCCCGTGCGTCGAAGGCAACTTCGCCGAGCTCTCCGGCGCACCATTGTTCAGCCTCGCCGGTTCGGTGATCCAAGCAGCGTGGAGCTTCATGCTGGCCGCCCGTAACCGCGGCATCGGCACCGTTTGGACGACGGTGCACCTCGCGCTCGAAGGCGAGATCGCAGAACTCTTGGGCATCCCCTATCCGTCGGTCTCACAGGTCGCGTTGATCCCCTTCGGTTACACCGTCGGCACCAACTTCAAGCAAGCCACGCGCGAACCCCTCGACCGGGTGCTGCACTGGGACAACTGGTAACCGCCAAAACCGCCCGTTCTCGCTGTCGAACGTCGCGCATCTAGCGACGTTTGACAGCGAGAACGGATTGAACCGACGGTCGCGGGGTCAGCTGAGTTCGTCGCCGGCTTTGTCGAGTGCACCCTCGACCGAGTCGGCAACCTTGGTCATCTGGTCGCGCGCGCTGACGAGTACATCGCTCTTGAGCAACGTGTCCTCGAGGCGGGCATCGTCGACCGCGAGCCACACCAACACGCCGACGACGGCACCGACGAGCGGGAACAAGACGAATGCCCAGACCTGCTCGAGGGCATCGCCTCGTTGGAACACAGCCGTCGCAAGACTGCGCACAGGATTCACCGACGTGTTGTCGACGGGGATCGTGATCAAGTGGATCAAGGTCAGCGTGAGGCCGATGACGAGGCCGCCCTGCGACGCCGTGAACTTCTGCGTCGTCGTCGACAACACGACGAAAACCAGCAGTGCGGTGAAGACGATCTCGACGATGATCATCGAACCGACCGGATAGAAGCCATTCTTCGATCCCCACGCGTTGGCCGCGAAATTGTTCTTTGCACTGAACCCGTCGATGCCGTTCGCGATCGAGAAGATCACCGCTGCGCCGGCGAACGCACCGAGGATCTGTCCGATGATGTACGCCGGCAGGGTGCGCGTCGGAATCTTGCGTGCGATCCACATCGCCAGCGTCACCGCCGGGTTGATGTGGCAACCGGAGATCGGACCGATCGTGTACGCCGCAATGAGCAGCGCCAGACCAAATGCGACAGCGACCCCGGCAGTGTGAATCCTGTCGGCCGCGAGGATGGCACTGCCCGGTCCTGCGAGTATCAGGATCATCGTTCCGACCAACTCGGCGACGAGAATCTTCACATCACGCATGCGCTGTCCCCCTAGTCCCGGTGAATGACTCAACCTGGTATGTCGCGAAATGGTATGCCCTTATCGACGCGCGGCTCGGGAGGCAGGCGCAGAACTTTTTCGCCGATCGTGTTGCGTTGAATCTGGTCGGTGCCGCCGCCGATACGCGCCCCGAACTGGCCGAGGAACTCCATCTGCCAGCGCCCGTCGTCGATCGCGCTCGCACCGGACAACATCCCCGCAGCGTGTTGCATGGCCATGACCAAATTGCCGATCTCGTGCAGGTGCAGTGACACGGCGAGCTTCATCACCGAGCTCTCGGGGCCGGGTTGTTCGCCCCGCAAAGCAGCGGTGCGTACGCGGTAGCCGAGGTAGGTCTGGATCTGCATGCGCGTGTATGCCTTGGCCAATTCTTGACGAATGACGGCGTCGTCATCGGTGCCCGTGTCGCGCGCGAGCCCGATCAGATCTTCGATGCCCGTGCGACCCTGCCCGCCACCGATGAGCGTGCGCTCGTTCGACAGCGTGGTCATCATCGGACCCCACCCTGCGTTGATCTCGCCGACGATGTTCTCGTGCGGGATACGCACGTCCGAGAGGAACACTTCGTTGAAGTGCGCGGCGCCGGTGATCTGGCGCAGCGGCCGCACGTCGATGCCCGGCGCGCGCATGTCGACGAGGAAGTAGGTGATGCCGCGGTGCTTGGGCGCCGACGGGTCGGTGCGGGTCAGCAAGATCGCCCAGTCGCTGTAGTGCGCGCCCGATGTCCAGACCTTTTGTCCGTTGACGATCCACTCGTCGCCGTCGCGCACGGCCGTCGTGCGCAACCCGCCGAGATCAGATCCGGCACCGGGCTCGGAGAACAGCTGGCACCACACCTCTTCGCCCTGCAACATCGGACGCAGGTAGCGCTCTTTCTGTTCGTCGGTGCCGTGGGCGATCAACATCGGGCCCGCCATGCCGATGCCGACGGCGAACACGCCTGACGCCGCGATGACCTTGGCTTCTTCCTGCTTGAAGATGCCGTCTTGGATGGACGTGCCGCCGCGACCGCCATACGCCTTGGGCCACGTGATGCCCGCCCAGCCGTGATCGAACTTGACGCGCTGCCAATCGCGGCAACGCTGCACGTGCGCGAGCTCCTTGTCGTGATCGGTGATGAAGATCGAGTTCTGGTCCCGTTCATTCGACCGCGACGCCGGCACGTGCTCGTCCAGAAATGCCTTCACCTCGGCCCGAAACGCTGCTTCGTCCGGAGTCTCATCGAAGTCCATGGTCAGCAACCTACGACCACGTCGACGAACCGTGCCAACGGCGCCTGAACGCGCACTGCTATTTGGGGACGTCCTTGAACGGGATGCCCTTGTCGACTCTCGGCTCGGGCGGGAGCTGGAGCACCTTTTCGCCGATCGTGTTGCGCTGGATCTGATCGGTGCCACCGCCGATGCGCGACATCCACTGGCCCAGGAACTGGTTCTGCCAGAAGCCACCGAGATAGGCGCTTTCTTCCCACAACATGCCCGAAGCGCCGGCAATGCTCATCACGAGGTTGCCCTGATGCTCGAGCCGTCGCGACGCCGCCAGCTTGATGACCGAGCTTTCGGGGCCGGGGAGCTTGCCCCGTGACGCGGCCGTCTGCGTGCGGTAGCCCAAGTACTTGATGGTCTCCGCGAACGACAGTTGCCGAATGAGCTCTTGGCGGATCGCCGGATCACCCGCGACGCCTTGATGACGGGCGAACGCCACGATGTCGTCGAAGGTGACCATCGACTGCGACGACCCGATGAGCGTCCTCTCGTTGGCGAGGGTGGTCATCATCGGACCCCACCCTGCGTTGATCTCACCGACGATGTTCTCGTGCGGGATACGCACGTCGGTGAGAAAGACCTCGTTGAAGTGCGCGGCGCCCGTGATCTGGCGCAAGGGCCGCACGTCGACCCCCGCGCTGCGCATGTCGACCACGAAGTAGGTGATGCCGCGGTGCTTTGGCACGTCGGGGTCGGAGCGCGTCAGCAGGATGCCCCAGTCGCTGTATTGCGCCCCGGAGTTCCAGACCTTTTGTCCGTTGACGACCCATTCGTCGCCGTCACGCACGGCCGTCGTGCGCAACCCACCGAGATCGGATCCGGCACCGGGCTCGGAGAAGAGCTGGCACCACACTTCGTCGCCGGCCAACATCGGACGCAGGTAGCGCTGCTTTTGCTCTTCGGTGCCGTGGGCGATGAGCGTCGGGCCCGTCATGCCGATGCCGACCGAGAAGATGCCGGCATGCACGTCGTAGCGCGCTTGCTCTTGGTTGAAGATCCCTTGATGGCGGGCCGTCTCGCCCCTGCCTCCATAGGCCTTCGGCCATGCAATGCCGGCCCAGCCGTTGTCGAAGAGCAGGTGTTGCCAATGCTTGCATTGCCGCACGTGCTCGGACTCTTCACCGGCGGCGGGCGCCTTTGCGTAATACGAGTCGGCGAGGCTCGAACCCGTCTTCGGTGCCGCGTGCGCGTCGAGAAACGATCGCACCTCGGCCCGGTACGCCTGCTCTTGTGGTGAGTCGTCGAAATCCATCGCGTGTCCCTCTCGCGCCGCGATGCGCTTACGTGCCGTAGACGGGCGCGGGCGACAGCGTCTTGGCGATCGACTCGTGCACCGCAGGGCCGACCTCTGACACCTCGTAGCGCCGACCGATGTCGACGACGTGACCGTGTTGCCATCCGTCGCATACGTTGACGCGGCCCCCGACGATCTCGAAGACGCGGCCGGTCACGTCGCATTGCGGCGAGCCGAGCCAAACGACGAGTGGTGAGGCGTTGGCCGGATCTTTGATGTCGAATTCGTCGGCCGTAGGTTCGGCCATGTCCGCGAATACGCCTTCGGTCATACGCGTACGCGCATCGGGTGCGATGGCGTTGGCGAGCACCCCGTAGCGGCCCCACTCCGCGGCTTCCTGCACGGTCAGCGCAGCAATGCCGGCCTTGGCGGCCACGTAGTTGCCCTGCCCGATCGAACCCATGAGCCCCGCACCGGAGCTGGTGTTGACGATGCGACCCTCGACCCTTTCGCCCGCCTTGGCGAGATCGCGCCAATGGGCGATGGCGTGGCGAGCCGGTATGAAATGACCGCGCAGGTGCACGCGCATGATCGCGTCCCATTCGTCGACCGACATGTTGGCGAGCATGCGATCACGCAGGAACCCCGCGTTACAGACGACGGTGTCGAGACGCCCGAACGTGTCGATCGCCTGGCGCACCATCGCACCGACTTGATCCCAGTCGGCGACGTCGGCGCCGTTGGCGATGGCTTGTCCGCCCTGGGCCTTGATCTCCGCCACGACTTCTTGCGCGGGGGCGGAGCCGGCTGCGGTGCCGTCGCGTTCGACGCCGAGATCGTTCACGACGACGCGCGCGCCCTCTGACGCGAACGCGAGTGCGTGTGCGCGCCCGAGCCCGCGGCCGGCGCCGGTGATGATGACCACGCGACCGTCACAACTACCCATGTGTGTGCACCTTGCTGCCGTCGGTTACTTGAATGCCGGTTATTGACGCCGGTTACTTGAAGGTCGGCTGCAGGTCGGAGCTGACGATCCACATCGCGAAGTACTGCGCTGCACCCCCGTAGGCGTGGCCGATGGCCACCTTGGCTCCGTCGACCTGGTAGTCGCCCGCGGTGCCCCGCACCTGATTGGCCGCCTCGAGACAACGGATGAGACCTGACGCGCCGATCGGGTTGGACGACAACACACCACCGGACATGTTGACGGGGAATGCCCCGCCGATCTCGGTGTCGCCGCGGTCGGTCACCTTCCAACCTTCGCCTTCCTCGACGATGAGGTGGCCTTCGAGCCACATGGGCTCGTACCACGAGAACGGCACGTAGAGCTCGGCGCAGTCGACCTGTTTGAGCGGGTTGGTGATGCCGGCCTTCTTGTAGAGCTCGAGCGCGCAGTCGACGCCCGCCTGAGGCTTGACCGTGTCGCGGCCGGGGAATTGGCCGAACTCGGTGCGCTTGGCGTGCGCGATGACCCACGCCGGTGCCCGCGGTGCTTTCTTGGCGGCGGCTTCGCTGCCGAGCACGACTGCCGCGGCGCCGTCGGAAGAAGGGCACGATTCGAGGTAGTGCAGCGGGTCCCACAGCATCGGGGACTCTTTGACCTTTTCGATCGAGATGTCCTTCAGCTGCAAGTGCGCATAGGGGTTCTTGAGCGCGTTCTTGCGGTCTTTGACGGCCACCATCCAACCGATGTGCTCAGGTGCTTTGGAGCGCTGGATGTAGTTGCGAATCCACGGTGCGAACGTGCCGCCCGCGCCTTGACCGCCCGATCGCCCACCCGACAGCGCCCAGGTGGCATTGCCTTCGGATTGCTTCTCGTAGCAGACCACCAAGACGCGCTCGTAGCGACCGGATTCGACGAGGGTCACGCCCGACACCGCGGTCGATGCGCCCACCGAACCTGCGGTGTGCACGCGATGGACGGGCTTGCCGACCGCGCCGATCGCGTCGGCCAGCGACAGCTCGGGCATCATCACACCTTCGAGCGCGTCGGGCGCCTTGCCGACCACGATGGCGTCGATGTCCTTGAACGTCAGCTCTGCGTCGTCGAGCGCCCGCAAAACTGCTTCGCGAACCAGACCCTCGAGCGAAACGTCGGGCCGGCGACTCTTGTACTTCGTTTGGCCGATGCCGATCACTGCACAAGGAACAGCCATCAGTTGCTCCCTTCCAACACGCAGACCAGATTTTGCTGAAGACAGGCGCCACTCGAAGCATGCGCGACGCCTCGATTGGCCGCACCGCTCTTGATTCGTTGCGCAACCTCGATGACACGGATGAGCCCGGTTGCCATCACGGGATGACCGGCCAGCGGCCCGCCCGATGGATTGACGTTGGCGTGATCGAGCAGACCGAGCGCTTCACGCAAGATGATCTCTTCGTGGCTGTAGTTGACCGTCAACTCGGCCACGTCGATCGGACCATCGCTGACGCCGGTGTTGGCCGCGGCCATCTTCGTTGAAACCGATGTGGTGAGATCACGCAGACCGGGATAGTGCGACTCCATGCGGTGATCCATGTTGCGGATATAGACCGGATTGTCGCTGAGCTCACGGGCCCGATCGCCGCGGGCGATGATCATGGCCGCAGCACCATCGGAGATGGGCGGCAGGTCGTGCAAGCGCAACGGAGCGGCGAAGTACGGCCGCTCCAACAAGTCGTCGACCGAGACGTTGTTCTTGACCTGCGCGTAGGGGTTGTTCATCGCTGCGGCTCGGCTGCGCGACACGACCTCGGCGAAATCACGTTCGGTCGCCTTGCCCGCCTCGATGAGTGCACGCGCCTGGATGCCGGCCAGCGACACGTAGTCGAGGCCCAGCGGCGCCATCACGTAGGGGTCGGACTGCAACGGGAAGACGTGGCGGGGGGTGCCCGGCGATGACTTGCCCGAACCACTGACGAGCGCGATGTCGATGTCGCCCAACTGCAGGCGAATCCACGCCTCGAATAGTGCCCACGCGCCGTCCATCTCGACGTGGCTTTCGTAGACCGGAGGCCAGGCGCCTACCCCGTCGATGTTCTGCACGAAGGCGAACGGCATGCCCGAGAGGTAGTCGCAGCTACCCGCGATGGTGAAGCCGATGTCGTGGCGATCAAGGCCGGTCTGCGTCAACAGGTCGTTGACGCAGTCCATGATCAGGCGCGGTTCGCTGTCGTTGAAACGACGATGCGATGGGGTCTGTGAGACCGCAACGATCGCGATGTCGGTGTTGTTGGATGCAGTCATCAGCCAGTCACCACGTATGTTCTTTGAACGTCTCGAAATCGACGTCGGGCTCGCCGGTGGGCGTCCATCGATCGATCACCTGATCCCATACGCCGCCGCGGTTGTCGAGCCCGGCGACGGACCGCTCTTCTGGCTTCTTCCATTCGGCGCCGAGTCGCATGCCCACTCGGAATTCGTCGAGCGGGATGTCGCGCACATCGACCCCCATGATCGGTTGATCGCTGTTGTCGAGCAGGACCGAGCAACGGATGTACGGCTCGGTCTCTTTCTGTCCGTAGTACTGCACCGGGGTGATGACCGTGAACGCAACGACCGTGCCACGGGAGGGAACTTCGACCTCGTCGGCTTCGGTCAGCGGCACGCGCTCGAGATTGTCGTAGCCACGACCCGGTACGTAGACCTTGCCCGACACCGGGCTCTTCTGGCCGATGATCTTGCCGGCCAGCAACCCGTTGGCAAAGCGTCGGCGGTGCGGGTACAGCTGCTCGCGGACCTTGAGTGAGATCAGATGCTCGGTGATCTCGACGGTGCCCTCACCGGGCGCGATCGTCTGGGCCTGCGCCTTGGCCAACGGCACGAAGTACACGTCGGTGATGGCGCCATGGCGCTCGTCGCGGTACTGCGCCGAGACCCGCATCAGCGTTGCCATCTCGTCGATCGAGCCGGCGTCGATCGCGTGCACCATCGGCACGTCGGTCCCGTCGATCTTGATCAACGCAAACGCGAAGGGATGCGCGAAGGGATGCTTTTCTGACGGCTCGGCGATCCACGTCCAACCGACGACCGTACCGCCCGGGCCGACCTCTACGAACTCTGCCGGCGCCGTGGCCCCGGTAGCGGGGTCGTATTCCAGCGGCGGGCAAAACGTGCGGCCATCGATCTTGTTGGCGATCAACTTGCCGTCACGGAGTGCGGTGAGGAACGGTCCCATATACGGGCCGGTCGTGCGGGTGTAGGGGTACTCGAGCGTGTTGACGGTATCGATTGTCTCGCTCACGGCGAAAGTAGACCACGTTTGGCCCATGGGCGGCGAATGGGACACGACCCCACCTGGGTGGTCCCGGCAGAGCCGTTCGGCCCGTGTCGAAATTCCGCGCCGCGTGGCTACTCTGAGATGGCTATGAACGCCATGCCGAAAGACGCCCGGATCTTCGTGGCCGGGCACGCTGGCCTCGTCGGCTCGGCCGTCGTGCGCCGTCTCCGCTCCGCCGGCTACGACAACCTGCTCCTCGTGCGGCGCAGAGAGCTCGATCTCCGCGATCAGGCCGCGGTCAACGTCTGGTTCGAGCAGAACCGGCCCGAGTACGTCTTCCTCGTCGCCGGCAAGGTCGGTGGCATCCTCGCCAACGCGACGTATCCGGCCGAGTTCCTCTACGACAACATGATGATCCATGCCACGGTCGTGCACGCCTCGTATCTGACCGGCGTGCGCAAGCTGTTGTACCTCGGCAGCTCGTGCATCTATCCGCGGCTCGCGCATCAGCCGATCAGTGAAGACGAGTTGCTCAGCGGCCAACTCGAGCCGACCAACGAGCCCTACGCGATCGCGAAGATCGCGGGCATCAAGCTCTGTCAGGCCTACGCCCACCAATACGGCTGCGACTTCATCTCGGCCATGCCCACCAACCTCTACGGACCCCACGACAACTTCGACCTCGAGTCGAGCCACGTGTTGCCCGCGATGATCCGCAAATTCCACGATGCCCGGGTGAGCGGTGCCGATTCCGTCGTCATCTGGGGCACCGGCAGCCCTCGCCGCGAATTCCTACATGTCGATGATCTTGCTGATGCCTGCATGTTCCTCATGGATCATTACACCGGCGACAAGCACATCAACGTGGGTACGGGTGAGGACGTCACCATCCTCGAACTGGCCCACATGGTGCGCGATATCGTCTATCCGTCGGTAACGATCGAACACGACCTGTCCAAGCCCGACGGCACGCCGCGCAAGCTTCTCGACGTCACAAAGCTCAAGGAGTTGGGCTGGGGGCCGAAGATTGGACTAGGGCTAGGCATCGAGGAGACCTACCGGTGGTATCTCAGTCAGACCCAAGAGCAACTGCGGGGCACGAGCGGCGTTCAGGTCTGATCGGCCGGCGGGCACTGATCACCGGCATCGGTGGCCAGGACGGCTCGTATCTCGCCGAACAGTTGATGCAAAAGGGTTACGAGGTCCACGGCGTCATCCGGCGGTCCTCGATGATCAACACCCATCGCCTGGATCACATCTACCAAGATCCATATCACGAAGACCGTCGCCTCTACTTGCACTACGGCGACGTGACCGACTCGACGTTGTTGACGCGACTGCTCGCACAGATTCAGCCCGACGAGGTGTACCACCTCGCAGCACAGAGCCATGTCGCGGTCAGCTTCGAGATGCCCGAGTACACGGCCGAGGCAACCGCGGTCGGCACCACGCGCGTGCTCGAGGCCATCCGGCAATACGGCGGACCAGTGCGCTTCTACCAAGCGTCGTCGTCAGAGATGTTCGGCTCGTCTCCGCCACCGCAGAACGAGGACACGAAGTTCCATCCGCGCAGTCCTTACGGTGTCGCCAAGGTGTTCGCGTATTGGGCGACGATCAACTACCGCGAGGCCTACGGGATGTTCGCGGTGAACGGCATCCTCTTCAATCACGAGAGTCCGCGACGCGGAGAGACATTCGTGACGCGCAAGATCACGCGCGGCGTTGCTCGCATCGTGCAGGGCAAGCAAGAGCACCTCTATCTCGGCAACCTCGATGCGGGTCGCGACTGGGGTTTCGCCGGCGACTACGTCGACGCGATGTGGCGCATGCTGCAAGTCGACACGCCCGACGACTACGTCGTTGCCACCGGCGAGGCACACACGGTGCGCGAGTTCTGCGAAGCCGCGTTCCGCCATGTCGGGCTCGACTGGGAAAAGCACGTTCGCGTGCACCCGCGCTACCACCGCCCTTCCGAAGTCGAGATCTTGCTCGGTGACGCAGCCAAGGCGAAGCGCGATCTCGGATGGGAGCCGACCGTCAAATTCGATCAGCTCGTGGCGATGATGGTCGACGCCGACCTCGCAGCCCCCGATTGAATCAGCCGCTTTCGTCCAAAAACGCACACTCCGTGTGTGTTTTCGCGAGCAGATAGTTTCCAAGCGTGGCGGAAGCCGCCGCAGACCACTCAGCGTCCGCGTGCGTGCAGTACTGCGCCCACTGTGCGTAGCAAGATCTTTACATCACCGAGGAAGGTCACGTGCGTGACGTACTCGGTGTCGATGTGCACGTTCTCATGCAACAACGAACTGCGTTCACGCGAGACCTGCCACAGGCCGGTGATACCTGGGCGCACGAGATGGCGGGGATGCCCGATGAGATTGTGGGCCTGTGCGACACGCACCAACTCTGGCCGCGGGCCGACGAGGCTCATGTCGCCTTTGAGGACATTGAACAACTGCGGCAACTCGTCGAGGCTCCACTTGCGAATGAAGCGGCCCACCGGAGTGTGGCGCGGATCGTTGAGGCTTTTGTGCGTTTGCCGGCGATCGCTGCCCGTGAAATCCGCGCTGTCGGAGCGGCGGTCGTGCTGCATCGAACGGAACTTGATCATGCGGAAGGTCTTGCCGTTGCGACCGACGCGCTCTTGGCAAAAGAAGATGTTGGGGCCGAGCATCAAGCGCACCGCAAGAGCGACACCGGCGATGACCGGTAACAGGATCACGAGGGCGATGCCCGAACCGACGAGGTCGATGCAGCGCTTGAAGAATCGATCGTAGGCACCGACATAGCGAACGATGTTGGTATCGGCCGACGAGCTCGGCGCAACGCCGTTGACCACCGCAGCAACAGGGTTCAGATCACGGCGAACCGATACGACCCCGTCGGCCGTAGAAGCCTCTGGCACGTCGCTCTCCTCCCTTGCCCGGTCGGTGTAATGCCTGGTGTCCTGTTGCAAGTTCACTGCCGCTCTACGTAATCCACCGAGAGTAGTCGGCTGTGCTGTCACGATCCAGGACCCTTACGGCGTTTGAAGTCACCTCAATGATGCCGCGTGGCCCCGGCCGGGGCATGAGGCGAGCGACCAGTTCCGCCCATCGTTGAGGGCTAGAAGGGAACCCTCCGCCGCTGCCGGTCGAGCCAACCGAGCAACACGGCCATGGCCCGTGGATCCTGGCGCAGGTTGTGACCGGCGCCCCGGATGATCCGCAGATCGGCGGTGCCGTGGGCCTCGGCGATCGTCCGGGCGTCGGCCTCGGGCACGAGCTGGTCCTCGCTGCCGTGCACGAGCAACAACGCGCGGGGGGCGAGCTCACCCGCGTGCTCGGCGGCGCGCAGCTCGCGCAATCCGACCGCCCACTCGTCGATCGACGGCGGAAAGTCCGCATCGCGGATGATGCCGACGAGCCGGGAGTGCTCGACGAGGCGCTTGGGGTGCCGCGCCCAGTCATCGAAATCGGCCGGCGCACCCAGCGCCGCAACGCCGCGTACTCGGAGGTCGCGGGCGCCGGCACAGATGCTGATCGCGCCGCCGGTACCGAACCCGGCGAGCCACACTCCGTTGGCCCGCTCCGTGCGGTTGAGGTGCTCGGCCGCCGCCAACACGTCGTCGAACCAGCCGTCGAGCGAGAAGTTGCCCTGCGATCCGCTGGTACCGCGGGGATTGAGGGCCAGTGCGACCCAACCCATCTCTTGGGCGATGCGGTCGGCCAGCGCGGGATGCGTCGCCGGCGCCGACGCCCCCCGATCGGCGCCCGACGGGTAGCCGGGTACGAGAACGACACCCGGCAGCCCGGTGCGGGGGCCGCCGGTGGGACGAGCGACGTGCGCGGCGAGCCGCAGCCCGCCGACGTCGACCGTTGCCACCGCCATCCGCGCCTCAGGCTCGGCGCAGGCGGTAGCCGCGGTTGCGCGCTTCGGAGAGGGTGTCGGGGCCGAACGTGGCGACTTGCTCGGACGCGACGAGTTCGTCGATCACGGCTCGTTCGGTCACGTCGTCGAGGTCGTAGACGAACTGGCGGCGCTTGTCGCCGAGGAAGCGGTTGTGTTCGTACCGGATCGGTCGATCCACCACGTATTTCCTTCCCATAACGTGCACACGGGGGAGGGTAAACCCTCCCCCGCGGCAATTCGGATTTCTGGTGAACCATCGAAACGCCTTCAGTGCCGAGCGGGACAGGACTCGACGGGTTTCGATAGCGGTGGTCTGGCAGGGATTCGCCAGCTGGACCAGCGGCCGACTAGCGGCCAGCCACCTCCAAGGTCCCAAATGAACTGCTACTACTGATTTGGACCACCTCCTCTCTCTTGGTGCCAATATTGTGTCATGCGTCGGGCTCGGCGGGAGGTCCGATAACGCCAATTTCTTGCCAGTACTCCATCTGCTTGTCGAGCACCACGACGACGTGGAGTGATGTGATCTCCGAGTCGGCAGCAAGTGCCCGGGACACGACGTAATCGATCGATTCTTCGGTCGAGCCGATGACCGGGGCATGCCCCACGGGGACCGCGGCGCCACCGAGTTCCTGGCCGTGGTCGGTCACGAGGCCCACATCGGCGAAGTAGTCGAGATGCCAGTCGAGGATGCGGCGCACGTCCTCGTAAGAGACCTCGGCCGCGATCTCGAACGGCAGTCGTTCGGCGATCCACGCCACCGATTCGTCGACCTTCAGCACCGTCGGCCGGGGCGCGTCGGCGAGCCGGGCGACGACCGTACCGACGGTGGCCGCCGCGATCGCAAACACGATCACGATGGCGATGACGACGAAGACGATCGTCATCGTCGCGTCCGCTGCGCCAAGTTAGATACCGATGCGCTGCGCGAGGAGCTCGCGGTGATACGTCGGGTCACCGAACAACAGCTCTGACGACTTGGCCCGCTTGAAGTAGAGGTGCGCGGGGTGCTCCCAGGTGAACCCGATACCACCATGAATCTGGATGTTTTCGGCAGACGCATGGAAGTAGGCCTCGGAGCAATAGGCCTTGGCGAGCGAAGCCACCGACGGCAATTCGTCGTTGAGCTCGGACGCACACCAGCCGGCGTAGTACGCGGCGGACTTGGCCGACTCGACCTCGAGCAGCATGTCGGCGCACTTGTGCTTGATGGCCTGGAAGCTCCCGATCGGGCGACCGAACTGCACGCGCACCTTGGCGTATTCGACACTCATGTCGAGGCACTTCTGCGCGCCACCGACCTGTTCGGCCGCCAGCGCAACTGCCGCGAGATCGAGCACTCGCTCGAGCACTTTCCAACCGTCGCCATCCGCGCCGAGCAGCTTGGCCGGTGTGTTGTCGAACTCGAGCCGGGCTTGCTTGCGGGTCTGGTCCATCGTCTGCAACGCAGTGCGCGACAGTCCGGCGGCATCGGCATCGACGGTGAACAACGAGACACCCTTACCGGTGCGTGCCGCGACGATGATGAGGTTCGCGACGTGGCCGTCGAGCACGTACATCTTGTGGCCGTTGAGCGTCCACCCGTCACCGGCCGCCGTGGCGACCATCGTGATGCCCGACTCGTCCCACCGGCCGTTGTCCTCGGTGAACGCGAGCGTCGCAATCGTCTCGCCCGACGCGATGCCCGGCAGGTGTTGTTTCTTCGCCGCGTCGTCGCCGCTGTGGATCAACGAGTTGGCCGCGAGCACCACGGTCGAGAAGTAGGGGGCGCACAGCAACGACCGGCCCATCTCTTCGAGCACGACGATCAATTCGACGTAGGAGTAGCCCGAGCCCCCGCAGTCCTCGGGGACGATGAGGCCCTGCAGGCCCATCTGATCGGCCATCTGCCGCCAGACGGCGTCGTCGAAACCCTTCTCGGTCGCCATCAATGCGCGCACTGCCTGTTCGTCCGACTTGTCGTCGAGGAACTGGCGCGTGATGCGCCGAAGCTCTTCTTGTTCTTCGCTGAACGCGAAATTCATGCGTGTCGGGCTCCTTGCGTCACCGGAACCACGCCGGCGTGCGCTCGTCTCTGCTGGCACTTTCTACTATGACGCCGAGATGTACTCCACTCATCGCGCGGCAGACTGGCCGGGTGGAACGAGCCTTGCGCTACGACGAACGCCCCATCGACAACACGTTGCGGCATACGGCCGACCTCCCCGACACCCCCACTCGCGACCGCAACATCCCCGCGACGGCATGGATCGAAGCGCCCGCCGCCCTACTCACATTGGGCGACGACCTCGGCCACAGCGACCCGCAGTTCCAAGTCGCGATGTACAAGCGCCGCATCGGCCGCTGGTTGCTCTGGCGCGCTGGGCCTGCAGTCGAGGCCGACGCCCGCTATTTCGCGGTGGACCGCGAGGACCTCACGCGCCAGTTCTTGTTCCGTCTGCATGCCGACGGATCCGCCGAAGGTGAGGGGCCTAGCGGCAGTCACCACGAGCGATTCCGGGCGTGGAAGCAAGACCTGCTCGCCTCGGTTTGAGGCCGGCGACGCGCCCGCTCGACACCGCAATTACCACTACCGGCATAGTGCAAATGCCCTCGGATTTGCCTAGACTTCGGGCCATGACCCCGCTCTTCGAGGTGCGCAACCTGCATGCCGGCGCTGGTTCCACCCCGATCCTGCGGGGCGTCGACCTGACGATCGCCCCCGGCGAGATCCACGCGCTTTTGGGTCCCAACGGCTCGGGCAAGTCGACGCTGGCCAATGTGCTACTCGGCAACCCCGAGTACGCGATGACCGAAGGCTCGATCCTCTTCAAGGGCGACGACATCTCCAGTTGGCCGGCCGACGTGCGTGGCAAATCCGGCATGTTCCTCGCTTTCCAGTACCCGCAAGAGATCGCCGGCGTCTCGGTCATCAACTTCTTGCGCCAGGCGCTGTCCGCCCGCAAGGGCCTCGATCTCTCGGTGCTCGAGTTGCGGCTGTCGATCATGGAGTGGATGCAACGCCTCGGCATGGATTCGTCCTTCGCCGATCGCTACCTCAACGAGGGCTTCTCCGGTGGCGAGAAGAAACGCAACGAGGTCCTGCAACTCGCCATCCTCGAGCCCGAGTTGGCGATCCTCGACGAGACCGACTCGGGTCTCGATATCGACGCGCTGCGCATCGTCGCCCAAGGCGTCAACGAAGTTCACCGCGACCGCCCCTCGATGGGCGTGCTCGCGATCACGCACTATCAGCGCTTGCTCGAAGAGCTGGTACCCGATGTCGTTCACATCATGATCGACGGCCGCATCGTCGCTACCGGCGGCCTCGAGCTCGTAGAGCGGCTCGAGAGAGACGGCTACGAAAGCTGGCGGTGATGGCACTCGACACTGAGCGCATCAAGAAGGACTTCCCTCTGCTCGACCAAAAGGTCGACGGGCACCCCATCGTCTACGTCGACTCCGCCGCGACGTCGCAAAAGCCGCGGGTCGTGATCGACGCGATGACGACCTACTACGAGACGATCAACGCCAACGTGCACCGCGGTGTGTATCGCATCGCCGAAGAAGCCACCAACCAGATGGAAGGCGCGCGCCGCGCGGTCGCCGGGTTCATCGGTGGCGACTACAACGAGGTCGTCTTCACCAAGAACGCCACCGAGTCGCTCAACCTCGTGGCGCATTCCTGGGGCCGGGCCAACCTCAAAGAGGGCGACGCCGTCGTGCTCACCGAGATGGAGCACCACGCCAACATCGTGCCGTGGCACATGCTCGCCGCCGAGCGCGGCATCGAGCTGCGGTGGCTACCGATTCGGGACGACGGCATGTTGTGCGTCGACGAGCTCGATCGCTACCTCGACGGCGCCAAGCTCGTGTCGATCACTGCGATGTCCAACGTCCTCGGCACGCTCACTCCGATGCGCCGCATCGCCGACGCCGCGCACGCCGCGGGTGCCACCGTGTGCATCGACGCCTGCCAGTACGTGCCCCACCTCGCCACCGATGTGCACGCACTCGGCGCCGACCTGTTGGCGTTCAGCGGACACAAGATGTGCGGCCCGACGGGCATCGGCGTGCTCTGGGGTCGCCAAGAGATCCTCGACGCCATGCCGCCGTTCTTGGGCGGCGGCGAAATGATCCGAGACGTGCGCTTCGACGGATTCACCACCAACGACGTGCCGTGGAAATTCGAAGCGGGCACTCCCCCCATCGCGGAGATCATCGGGCTGGGCGCGGCGGTCGACTACCTCCGCGGCCTCGGCATGGACGCGGTGCGCGAGCACGAAGTCACCCTCGCCGCTTACACCATGCGCACACTGACCGAACGCTTCGGCGACGACTTGCACATCTACGGCCCGTCCGAGCCGGCGCAGCGCGGTGCCGTGTTCTCCTTCACCTACAAAGACATCCACGCGCACGACATCAGCCAAGTGCTCGATCAATACGGTGTCTGTGTACGTGCGGGCCATCACTGCGCAAAGCCACTCATGCGCAAGCTCGGTATCACCGCAACCGCCCGCGCTTCGTTCTACGTGTACAACGACGAGTCCGATGTCGATCGGCTCGCCGATGCGCTCGAGGCCGCCGGCCAATTCTTTGCCATCTGACGTCGCGAGGTCACAAATGCCTGGGCTCGAAGATCTCTACCGCGAGATCATCCTCGATCACTACCGCAATCCCCGTAACAACGGCACCCTCGAGTGTCCGCCCGCGCATCGTGCGGAGGGGTTCAACCCGCTGTGCGGTGACGAGGTGGCGGTCTACGTCGACGTCGCCGACGGCCGTGTCAGAGACGTGCGCATCACCGGTCAGGGCTGCTCGATCAGCAAGGCGTCGGCCTCGATGATGAGCGTCGCGGTCAAGGGCAAGAGCGTCAACGAGGCGCGCTCGACCACGCGTGCCTTCAAAGGGATGATGTCGATCCACGAAAACGAGCTCGACGGCACGACGAGCGAGACCGACGACAACGGTGCCGAGATCAAGCTCGGTGACCTCGAAGCGCTCCGCGGCGTGGTCAAGTTCGCATCGCGCATCAAGTGTGCGACGTTGGCCTGGAACACCCTCGCCATCGGCCTCGACGACGCGACCGCCTAGCGGCGGTCGTTCTGGTGCGGCGGCGCCGCAACGCTGGGCGGCTGCCGCCGCGGTTAGACCACCCCACTAGCACGCACTATTCGCGTACTACTGCGTAGATCACCAAGTCGTGATAGTCGCCGCGCCGGTGTTGCGCGCTGCGCAGCACTCCTTCGGCGATGAAGCCCGCTTTTTCGAGCGCACGCTGCTCGGAAAGGTTGGTCACGTCGGTGACCGCCTGGATTCGTTGCACATTGGTCTCGGCGAAGAGAAATCGAGCGAGTAACCGCTGCGCCTCGGTACCGAGGCCGCGGCCCCGCGCACTCGGAATGAGCGAGATGCCGATCTCTATACAACGGGACAGCCACGACGGCCCCCACGTGACGGTGCGCCACCCGACAGAACCCAGTCGCTCGCGCGACGCGATCTGTTCGACCAGTAGCAACCCGTTGTCGGCGGTGACGAGCTTGTCGGCGCGCCAGCGATCGACTGAGTTGTACGGCGGCTGCTGGCCAAAGTCGTCGTACTCACTCGTGATCGGCAAGTTGTCGTACCACTGGACATCGGCGAGTTCCATCGCGCGCAGACGGACGATGCTGCCTTCGATTTCGTGGCGCATGTCAGGCTCGCGACAAGACCGCGTCGACCCGGCGCACGAACTCGAAGTCGAGCGCGGTCAAGCCGCCCGCATCGTGCGTCGTGACGGCGATGTCGACGCGGTTGTACACGTTGGACCAGTTCGGGTGATGGTCGAGGCGCTCGGCGATGAGGGCCACCTGGGCCATGAAGCCGAAGGCCTGCACGAACGAGTCGAAGACCAGCTGACGCCGCAACGTGTCGCCGTCGAGCTCCCATCCGTCGAGTGGCGCGACGAGGTGGGCGACCTCGGCGGAGGACAGGGGACGGCGATCTACCGGCATGGTTTCGAGCCTACGACACGTTCGCGGTACGTCCAGACGGCGAGCCGCGGCGACGCGTTCGAATCAGGCGAAGGGATCCGCGAAGGGATCCGCGAACGGATCGGCGACGACGGTCGCGGCCTCGGCGTCGGCCCACGCGGCATAGCCGGTGCGTTCGAGCTCGGACGCCAGCTCGGGGCCGCCGCTGGCCTTGATGCGACCGTTGGCGAAGATGTGCACGTGATCAGCGTGCAGTACTTCGAGCAGGCGCTGGTAGTGCGTGATGGCGAGCACGCCGAGATCGAACTCTTTGGTCGCGTCTTCGACACGGCGGCTGACGAGGCGCAACGCGTCGATATCGAGGCCCGAATCGAGCTCGTCGAGCACCGCGATCTTGGGCCGCAGCACCGCGAGCTGAAAGGTCTCGACGCGCTTCTTCTCGCCGCCCGAGAGATCGACGTTGAGCGCACGCGTGAAGAACATGTCGTCGAGTCCGAGGCGGGGTGCCTCCGACGCGATGCGTTCGTCGGCGGCCTCGTGCGAAAGCCCGCCCGCCGCGAGGGCCTCGACCAGAACCTCGCCCACGTGCACGCCGGGTACCTCGACGGGATACTGCAGGCCGAGGAACAGCCCCGCCCGGGCCCGCTGCCACGGCGCAAGGCCCACGAGGTCGACACCATCGAGCGTGATCGAACCCTCGGTGACCTCGTAGCCGGGCTTACCCATCAGCACATGCGCCAACGTCGATTTGCCCGACCCATTGGGGCCCATCACCGCGTGCACTTCGCCGCTGCGCACGACCAGATCGACGCCGCGCAGAATGGGCGCGCCCCGCACCGACGCGTACAGGCCCCTGATCACGAGCTCACTCATCGCCGGCCTCGATCGACACGTAGACCGAGCCGTCTTCGACGACGACTTTGTAGACCGGCACCGGCCGCGTGGCGGGTAGCGACACCGGATGTCCGTCTTCGACGCTGAACTGGCTGCCGTGCTTCCAGCATTCGAGCGTGCGTTCTTCGAGGTTGACCTCGCCTTCGGAGAGCGAGTAGTCCGCGTGCGAACACGTGTCGCCGATGGCGTAGAAGTCGTCGTCGATGCGCACCAGCGCGATGCGGTGTGCGTCTACGTCGAAGCGCCGCGCCGTCGCGGGCGCGAGATCGTCAACGGCGCACAATAAGAACTGCTTCACTTCGACTCCTCGCCAAGTTTGGCGGTGATTGCCGCGGCGACGATCGGACGAGCGGCGGCGACCGGCAGGGCGTGGAGCACCTCGTCGAAGAAGCCGGCGACGATGAAACGCTCGGCTCGCGAGGGATGCAAACCGCGACTCTCCAGATAGAAGCGTTGGTCTTCGTCGACGGGGCCGACGGTCGACGCGTGGCTGCACTTGACGTCGTTGTTCTCGATCTGGAGGTTGGGCACGGACTCGGCCCATGCTTCGTCAGAGAGTTTGATGTTGCGGTTCGTCTGGAACGCGTTGGTCCCCCGGGCATCGGGTCGCACATGGATGAGCCCGGTGTAGACCGAGCGGGCCCGATCGTCGATGACGCCTTTGAACAACAGATTGCTCGTGGTGTCGCGCGCCGCGTGATCTTGAAAGGTGCGGAAGTCGAGCAATTGGTCACCGCTGCCGAAATACAAGGCTTGCAGCACGCCGGTGGCGCCCCGCCCGATGAGCCGGCAGTCGGTGCGTTGACGCGCCGAGTCGCCACCGAAAACCGCGGCTGACGCGGTCAATGTGGCACCGGTGTCGACGGTCGAAGAATGCGATGCCAGTTGCCAGGTGCTCGCACCCAACTGCTGCACGTTGAGATAGCCGAAGCGAGCGTCGCGCTCGATCACCATCTCGACCACGGGAGCCAGCATCAACGTGTCGCCCGACGACAACGCGTGCTCGACGAGCAGCGCGTGACTGTTGGCGCCCGCCCGCACGACGAGACGGGGAAACACCGCAGCGTCGGCGCCGTCGTTCCAGTGCACGACCACAATCGGCGCGTCGATCTCGGCGTTCGCGTCCACGACCACTGCGAGAGGCTCTGCGGCGAATGCGTTGTTCATCTCCGCGAAGAGATCGGTGGCGGCGGGCGACGCCGAGCCGAGCAGCGTTTCGCCACCGCGATAGCCGGTCAGCGGCCCTACGTAGAGCCCGCGAGCGACCGATTGCGAGACATGCGCGAGCCGTCCGTTGTGCACGACGACTACCGCGGCGGTGTCGCTGTAGGCGCCGAGCACGGTCTGCACCTGGGCAACGGTGCGGGCATCACCGCTGACGCCGTCGCTCAGGTGAAAGCGGTCGATGGCGAGATCACCGATGCGGGTGTAGCGCCACACCTCTTCGTCGGCGGTGGGCAAGGAACCCGCTGCAACCCGCTCGGCCGCGCCACGGCGAAATTCGCGAAGCCATTGGGGCCCGTCGAGCGAGCGCGCTACATCGGGGGCAAAGACCGAAACCACGGAAATAATCCTATCCGCGTAGGGGAAATATCAGCGCCCGGCGCGACCGAACGGCCACCACTTTCGCCGAGCCGGGTCTCGACCCTGCTGGCGATTGACCTCGTCGACGATGCGCGGTCCGGCTTCGTTGAGGATGTCCTCGGCTTCGTCGAGCAGACGGGCCACCGATTCGGGATCTTCTTCGAGGCTCTTCGGCTCGGCGGGCGTCGGCGGCGTCACGAGCGTGCCGTGGGCCCAATTGACGTCGGCCATCCGCGGCGTGAACGCCGCGCAGTTCTCCGGACAACGCCACGGCGCCTCGGGGGCAAGGTCGAGGTCGCACTTGCGGACGGTCTCACCGTTCTTATAGGTCCGACTCTCGAAGAACTTGCACTCTTCCCGCATGGGCATCACCCCATCTTGCCAAACCCGCCGCGTGCACGGCACGCGGGGGGCATGGCACGCTGCTTCGCAGGCTCAGCCGACGCTGCCTTCCATCTGTAGTTCGATGAGGCGTGACCACTCGACCGCGTACTCCATCGGCAGCGTGCGCGTCACCGGCTCGATGAAGCCGTTGACGATCATGCCCATGGCTTGTTCGTGCGAGAGCCCGCGGCTCATCAAGTAGAAGAGTTGATCGTCCGCGACCTTGGACACCGTCGCCTCGTGGCCGATGACCGCATCTTTGGCGCCGATCTCCATGTAGGGGAACGTGTCGGAGATGGAATGGTCATCGAGAATGAGCGCGTCGCACTGCACATGACTCTTGCAGCCGTAGGCGTCGCCTTCGACCCGCACCAGACCGCGATAGCTGGTGCGCCCGCCGTCCTTGGAGATCGACTTGGACACGATTTTGGAGGTCGTCTCGGGCGCGGCGTGCACCATCTTGGCGCCGGCATCTTGATGTTGGCCCTGCCCCGCATAGGCGACCGACAGCACCTCACCGGATGCCTTGGGGCCGACCATGACGACACCGGGGTACTTCATCGTGAGACGCGAACCGATGTTGCCGTCGATCCACTCCATGTGGCCCTCGGCCTCGACCCGGGCGCGCTTGGTGACCAAGTTGAAGACGTTGTTGGACCAGTTTTGGATGGTCGTGTAGGTCACTCGAGCCGACTTGCCGACGAAGATCTCGACGACCGCCGAATGCAATGAATCGGTCGTGTAGACCGGTGCCGAGCAACCCTCGATGTAATGCACTTCGGAGCCCTCGTCGGCGATGATCAACGTGCGCTCGAACTGGCCCATGTTCTCCGAGTTGATACGGAAGTAGGCCTGCAACGGCATCGGCACCTTGACGCCCGGTGGGACGTAGATGAACGAGCCACCGCTCCACGCGGCGGAGTTGAGCGCAGAGAACTTGTTGTCGTTCGACGGGATGATCTTGCCCATGTGCTTCTTGACGACATCGGGGTACTCGCGCAGCGCGGTGTCCATGTCGCAGAAGATCACACCGAGACCGGCGAGATCTTCACGATTGCGATGGAAGACGACTTCGCTTTCGTACTGCGCGGTGACCCCCGCGAGGTACTTGCGCTCGGCCTCGGGAATACCGAGCTTTTCGTAGGTCTTTTTCACCGACTCGGGCAAGGCATCCCACGCGTCGACCTGATGGTCGGTCGGCTTGATGTAATAGAAGATGTTGTCGAAGTAGATCTCGGAGAGATCGCCGCCCCAATTGGGCATGGGCCGCTTTTCGAATTGGCGCAGTGACTTCAACCGGAAGTCGAGCATCCACTGGGGCTCGCCCTTGATGCCGGAGATCTCTTTGACGATGTCGGCGTTCAAGCCACGCTTGGGCTCGAAGACGGAAACAACTTCGTCGTGCCACCCGAGGGCGTAGCGGCTCAGATCAACGCCAATGTCAGCCATGCGTCAGGCTCCTTTTGCGTCGCGTCGGGAATCCAGAATTTCCACTACGGCCATAGTAACAAATAGCCCCGGGATTTCCCCGACGAGGGCCGGGGTATCTCTGGTTCCCTCCGCCGTTACCCGGCCAAGATGTCGCCCAAGCGCAGAAGCTGTTCGGTGGCGCCGCCGAGCGAGAGTTCGAGATGCTTGGCCCACAGGAAATAGCGGTGAACGGGATAGTCCCGGTCGACACCCATGCCCCCGTGCAGGTGTTGCGCCGCGTGCACGACGCGCTGCCCGCCGTCCGCCGCCCAGAACTTGGCGATGGCCACCTCGGCCTCGGCCGGGAGATCGGCGGAGATGCGCCACGCGGCCTGCAGCGCGGTGAGCCGCACCGCCTCGGTGTCGATGTAGGCGTCGGCGGCGCGTTGGCCGACTGCTTGGAACGTGGCGATCGGGCGGCCGAACTGCTCGCGCGTCTTCGTGTACTCCGCGGTGATGCGCAGGGCGGCTTCGCAGACACCGACCGCGGTGGCGGCCAGCGCCGCAGTCGCCCGCAGCGTGATCCAATCGACGATCTCTGCACCCGCGACGGTGTCGCCGAGCAATGTCGCCTTGGCGCCCGCGAGCACGACCCGCGCTTCGGGAATGCCGGTCGTGGTGTCCTGGCGCTCGATCTCGACGCCGGGCCCGTCGGTCTCGACGACGAACACGCCGACCCGGCGGTTGCCCGTCATCGCGGGCACCAACACGATCGAGGCGTCGAGGCCCGCCGGGACGCACGTCTTCGTGCCGTCGAGCACCCAAGCAGAGCCCTTCTTGCGGGCGGACGTGGCCGGCGACCGGGCGGATGCGCGCTCTTCGACCAGCGCGGTCGTGGCGATGGCCTCACCCGAGACGAGCCGCGGAAGCCACTGGCCCTGCACCGTCGCGTCACCGAAGCGGGCGATCGGCAAAATGCCCATCACCACGGATGCGAGATAGGGCACTTTGGCGACCGTGCGCCCGACTTCTTCGAGCACGAGCGCGACCTCGAGGAACCCGAGTGCCGAGCCGCCATGCGCTTCGGGTGCCGCGATGCCGAGCAGCCCGGCGTCGGCCAGTGCAGACCACGCCTTGCGATCGAACCATTGGCCGTCGGCTTCGAGTTCCTTGTGGCGCTCGGGCGTGACGAGATCGGAGAGGATCTGGCGCGCCAGCGAACGCGTGGTCTCTTGTTCTTCGCTCAGTGAGAAATCCATCAATGTCCCCTCATCGATCGGACCGCGGCATGCCCAAGCCGAACATCGCGATCAAATCACGTTGCAGTTCGTTGGTGCCGCCTCCGAATGTCAAGATCAACAGGCCGCGGTACGCGGCCTCGAGTCGTGAATGCAACACCGAGCCGGCGGTGCCTGCAGTCAGATACGACGCCTGACCGACGATCTCCATCAAGGACCGCATGGCCTCGAGATAGAACTCGGTGCCGAACGTCTTCGTGGCCGACGCGTCGGCCGGATGCAGCGTGTTCTGCGTCGCGTTGTAGGCAACCTTCCAGTTGATGAGCCGCAAGAACTCGAGGCGCGCGTAGAGCCGGGCCAACGCGATGCGTACCCATTCGTCGTCGATCACACGGCGACCGTCCGCACCGACCGTCGCTTTGGCCCAGGCCTTGACCTCGTCGAGGTGATTCTCGATCATGCCCGGCGAGCACAGCGTGACCCGCTCGTGGTTGAGCTGGTTGGTGATGAGATTCCAGCCGCCGTTTTCCTCACCGACGCGATTCGCGACCGGCACGCGCACATCGTCGAAGAAGACCTCGCATACGTTGTGCCCCGGCAGCAGGTCGAGGGGCCGAACGGTGATGCCGTCCGTGTTCTTCATGTCGACGATGATCATCGAGATGCCCTTGTGCTTCTTGGCTTCGGCGTTGGTGCGCACCGCCAGCCAGCAGTAGTCGGCATCGGAGGCCAAGCTCGTCCAGATCTTCTGTCCGTTGATGATGTACTCGTCGCCATCCCTGACCGCGCGTGTCTGCAAGGCCGCGAGATCGGTACCGGCGCCGGGCTCTGAGTAGCCGATGCAGAAGTGAATCTCGCCGGCGACGATCTTGGGCAGGAAGAACTCTTTTTGGGCGGCGGTGCCGAAGTGCATGATCGTCGGGCCGACCGTGTTGACGGTCAGCATGGGCACGGGCGCTTGCGCCCGCATCGACTCGTCGAAGAAGACGAACTGTTCGATCGGCGTGCGACCCTGGCCGCCGTACTCGGGCGGCCAGCCGATGCCCAACCACCCGTCGCGGCCCATCTGGCGCACGACCGCCCGCATGTCGGGGCCGATGCCCTCCGAATGCGAGAGTCGTTCGCGGACCTCGGGTTTCAGCAACTCGTCGTAATACGAACGCAGCGTCTGCCGCAACGCTTCACTGTCATCGCTGTAACCGATGCGCATCGCCGCAGTCTCGCTCGCAGTGCGGGTTGTGTCGAAGCAGCGTGCCCGCTGGGGTTTCCGATCTGCAGGCCGCTCGGGCCTCAGTTCTTACCGAGTGGCACCGTGCGCTCGACGCCGAGCATCACCAGTAGGACGAACAACGGCAGCGAGTACGCGCTGAGCAAGGCCAAACCGAGGCCGACGTTGTGGAACGCCCAGATCGTGCCGGCGACACCGGCCACGAATGCCAGCAGCGCGGCGAAGAACCCCACGATGCGACGGGCGACGGAGACGCGCTCGGTGGCGAGGAACGCCATCTCGAGGGCGAGTTCGACGTCCCACTGCTCGATGGCGGCATCGATGTCGGCCGGGCTCACCGGTTCCCGAAGGGACGAGCGCGGGTCAAATGGTCGCATCTTTGGACCTCGATCGCGTAGCACGGAAGGATTTTCTAGCGGTTCGTAACACAACTGTCAAGATACGTTGAAGGAACCGCAACATTCGACAGCGCTCGGAAAATGGTCGCCACCGGTTACCTGGGGGTTAGGGCGTCGCCCCGCCGGCGACGGAGATCGCCTGGCCCGAGGTGAACGACGCGGCATCGGAGCACAAGAACGCCACGACTGCGGCGGTCTCGTCGGCCGCCTGGAAGCGCCCGAACGGGATCATGTCGCGCATCCACTGCTCGACCGAGCGCCCGGCCTTTTCCGCGGCGCGGGCCAGCCCCGGGTTCTTGACGCCATCGCCGGCATCGACGCCGAGCGGATGCACCATGTTGACGCGAATCCGGTGCGGGGCAAGTTCGCGGGCCAGCATCTTGGTGAACGCCTCGGCCCCGGCCTTGAGCGCCGAGAATGCCGGCGGACCGTCGGCCAGGCGCACGCCGGCAAACGAACCCAGGTTGACGATGGCCCCGCCGTCGCCCTGCGTGATCATCTGCTTCGCCGCCGCACGGTTGAGGAGGAACACCGACGTGAGGATCAGCGCCACGGTGTCATCCCATGCATCGGGCGTGAGCTCCATGATCGGCCGGTCACGTTCGGGCGACGTGCCGCCGCCGAGATGACACAAGATGTCGAGGCGCCCGTACTCCATCACCGCGCGGCGCACCGCGTTGTCGATCGACTCACGATCGGATTGATCGAGGTTGACCGCGACCGCGCGCCCGCCGGCCGCTTCGACCTCGGCGACGACCGCGCGCAGGTCGCTCGCGCTGACCTTGATCGTGTCACCGCGCGGATCGATCTCGGCCTCGTCCGCGACGGAGTCGGCACACACCACCGCGGCGCCCATCTCTGCCAGGCGAAGGATCGTCGCTCGCCCGATGCCCGGCTTGCGCACGGCCCCGGCCACCAACGCGACCTTGCCGGTCAGATCATCTCCGCGCATGCGATCCCCTCTTCGGACGCCTTACCCTATGACGATCGCTTCCCGCGTGAACAGTTCGATACGCCGTGTCGTCGCGGCGTTGCTCATCACCGTGTCGGTGATCTCGTGCGGCGACGCCGCGGACAAATCGGCGACGGTGCTTGCGACCGTGTCGACGAGCAGCGCGGCCTCGACACCGTCGACCCTCGCGGCACCGGCGACCACGCCAACCGCTCCCACCACCACGGCTTCGGCTAACGCCCAGCTGCTGCGCGTCGAGGTGGTCGCGCGAGTGCCCCACGACCGAGGGTCGTTCACCGAGGGGTTGGTGATGGCGGGCGGCAAGCTCTACGAAGGCAGCGGGTTGCGCGGCGAATCGACCTTGCGTGAGGTCGACCCCCGTAGCGGCGCGGTCACGCGCAGCATCCCGATTGCCACGAAGTATTTCGGTGAAGGGATCGCCGTCGTCGACGACCGCGTGATTCAGCTCACGTGGCAAGAGCACACGGCGCTCGTCTATCAGCTGAGCGATTTCAAACAGGTCACGACGTTCACCTACGAAACCGAGGGCTGGGGTCTGTGCGATGACGGCGCCCGCTTGGTGATGTCCGACGGCACGAACCAGTTGTACTTCCGCAACCGCTCGACATTCGCCGTACAAGGCAAGGTCTCGGTGACGAAGAACGGCGTACCGATCGATCAGCTGAACGAACTCGAATGCGTCGACGGGCAGGTCTACGCCAACGTCTGGCAAACCGACACGATCGTGCGCATCGACCCAGCCAGCGGCAGAGTCACGGCCGAGATCGATGCGTCAGGTTTGCTCAGCGCCGACGAGCAACGCGGCACCGACGTGTTGAACGGCATCGCGTACGACCCCGCGACGAAGAACTTCTTGTTGACCGGCAAATACTGGCCGGCGATGTTCACCGTCCGCTTCGTAGCCGTTTAGTGCGGCTCCGCCCCAACGGTGAGGCGGCCGCGCCGCGGCATTGATGCTTCACGTTTTCAACCCAGGCCCATACGTTCGGCGATGCCGTAGGAATGGCCGGCCGTGTAGCCGCCGTCGACGGGCAGCGCCACGCCGGTGACGAACGAGCTGTCGTCGGAAGCAAGGAAAAATGCGGCACCCGCGATCTCTTCGGCTCGACCGAAACGGCCCAACTTGTGCTGTTTGCGGGTGGCTTCGCGGACTTCGGCCGTCGCGTCGGAGCCGTAGACCGAACGAAAGAGCGGTGTGTCGATGAAGCCGGGACAAATCGAGTTGGCCCGGATGCCGAGGCGCCCGTAGTCGTTGGCGATGTTCTTGGTGAGCAACACCACACCACCTTTGGATGCGTTGTAGGTACTGCCCCCTTCGCACCCTTCGAGCCCCTCGACGCTGGCGACCGTGATGATCGAGCCGCCGCGCTGGGTGATCATGTGCGGTAGCACCGCACGCGCCGAGAGGAACGTGCCGGTGAGGTTGATGTCCTGCACCCGCTGCCAGTCGGCGACTGCGATGAGGTGCACGGGCCCGCCGCCCGCGACCCCGGCCGCGGTGACGAGGATGTCGACGGTGCCGTAGCGCGCCACGGCGTCGTCGACGATCTGCTTTTGCGCGTCGGCGTCACGTACGTCGAGTGCATGGAACTCCGCAGCCTTTGCCGACTGCTCGACCGCGGCCCACGACTCGGTCGTGTTGATGTCGGATCCGATGACGATCGCACCCTCGGCGGCAAACCGTTCCGCACAGGCGAAACCGATGCCCGACGCTGCGCCGGTTACGTATGCGACCTTGCCCTCGAGCCGACCCATCCGTTTTCCCCCTCGTCGTAGCTGGGGTAACACTACGTGGTGCGAGTGGCGGGGGTGGACGGCTACCGAGGGGGCTGGGTCGTCGTCACGGCGGGGATCACCGGCGGCGCCTCGACGGTCGACTGTGTGCCAGTGCTCGCATCATTGATCGATCGCGTGCGCTCGGGCGCAGTGCGCGCGGTCGGTATCGACATGCCGATCGGGCTGCCATCGCATACGCGGCGGGCGTCCGACCGTCAGTTGCGCGTGCACCTGGGCGAGCGCCGCGCCTCGCTGTTCCCTACGCCACCGCGCGCCGTGCTCGACGCCACCGACTATCGCGATGCGCTCGAGCGCGCACGCGCCGCGACGGGCGTGGGGCTGTCCAAGCAAGCGTGGTATCTCGTCGCCAAGATCCGCGAACTCGACGCGCTGATCACGCCCGAATTACAGCCTCGTGTGAGCGAAGCGCATCCAGAGTCGAGTTTCGCCGAGCTCGCGGGAAGCCCTCTCGCCACCCGCAAGAGCACGCGTGAAGGACGCGACGAACGACTGCAACTGCTACTCCCCTCCTTCCCGGATATCGCCGAGCACCTCACGCGACACCGAGCCATCGCCGCCGACGTGCTCGATGCATTCGCCGCTGCGTGGACCGCGAGACGCATCGCCTCGGGCACCGCACGGTGGTTCGGTGACGACGAACGCGACGCGCGCGGTCTGCGCATGTCGGTCGCCGTCTAGATCAACTCGTCGACAACACCTCGCGGAGCGCGCCGGCCACTTCGGCCATATGGGCTTCGTCGCGGTAACGAAGGCGCGGCCAGAAGAAGCCCCGCAGCCCGTCCTTGCGATTGCGCGGCACCACGTGGGCGTGGAGATGCGGCACGCTCTGGCTCACCCGGTTGTTCATCGCCACGAACGAGCCCGCCGCCCCGAGGCCCCGTTCGACTGCCCCGCTCAGGCGCTGCACCTCTGCGAAGAACGGTTCGAGCAGTTCGGGGGGAAGATCGCTCAGCGTCTCGTGGTGATCGAGGGGGATGACGAGGGTGTGGCCGTAGAACACCGGCGATCGGTCGAGGAACGCCAGCGTGTGCTCGGTCCGAGCGACGACGACCACTTCGACGCGCCCCTCGATCACGTCGCAGAACCCGCATCCGGCCGTCCCCATGGGCCCCGATCCTACGGAGACGGCCCGCTTCGGGGGCCCGCGCGCGGGCCGCGAAGGGCGCCAGATCCACGTTCAGGGCCTACAGCTTGCGTACATTTCCGTTTCCGTCCTTGAATAGAGCGCTTTCGGCGCCGACCCTTCGGTCCTTTCGGGGTCTTGGCGCGTAGTCCTTTAAACCGGAGGAATCCCCCCACATGAGCGTCGTCAACATCCTCGCCGCAGAAGGCGGCTACCAGGAGTTCCATCTCGGGGGAGGTGAGTGGGCGATCCTCTGGCTCTCGGTTGCGGCGGCGCTGCTCGCCATCAGCGTCGGCTTCATTCTGATGAAGAGCGTCCTCGCAGAGGACCAGGGCACCCCCAAGATGATCGAGATCGCGGTCGCGATCCAAGAAGGCGCATGGGCCTATCTCAAGCGCCAGTTCAAGACGATCGCCGTCATCTTGATTCCGCTGGCAGTGGTGGTGTTCATCACCTCGACCAAGATCGTCAAGCCCGACGGTGACGAAGCGTTGAGCTTCGGATTGTCGGGCCTGTGGCGCACGCTGGCGTTCATCCTCGGTTGCGCCGCGTCGGGCCTCACCGGCTACATCGGCATGACGTTGGCCACCCGCGGCAACGTGCGCACTGCGGCCGCGGCAAAGACCGGTTCGATGCCGAAGGCACTGTCGGTGGCGTTTCGCACCGGCGGCATCGCCGGCATGTTCACGGTCGGCCTCGGCCTGCTCGGCGCCACCATCATCATCATGTTGTTCCAAAACACGAGCTCGGCCATCCTCATCGGATTCGGGTTCGGCGGCTCACTGCTCGCCCTGTTCTTGCGAGTCGGCGGCGGCATCTTCACCAAGGCCGCCGACGTCGGCGCCGATTTGGTGGGCAAGATCGAGGCCGGCATTCCCGAGGACGATCCCCGCAATCCCGCGACGATCGCCGACAACGTCGGTGACAACGTCGGCGACTGTGCCGGTATGGCCGCCGACTTGTTCGAGAGCTACGAAGTAACGCTCGTCGCATCGATCATTCTCGGCGTTGCGGCATTCCGATCGATCGACATGAACCCGGCCCTCGGCTTGGTGTTCCCGGTCGCCGCTCGCGCCATTGGCGTGGTCGCCTCGATCTTCGGCGTGTTCGCCGTCAAGGCCAAGGAGGGCGAAACCAACGCCCTCAAGCCGATCAACCGCGGCTTCCTCGTCGCCGGCGTCCTGACGGTCATCGGCACGTTCCTGGTTGCCATCTTCTATGTCGGCAACGACAACCTCTCGGGTGGCACGAGCAACGCCGGCTGGAAATGCTTCGGCGCCGTCGTCGTCGGTCTCGTACTGGCGCAGGTAGTGAGCCGTCTCACCGAATACTTCACCGCGACGCATTACGGCCCGGTCAAAGAAATCGCCGAGTCGGCCCGCACCGGCCCCGCCACCGTCGTGCTCTCCGGTACCGCTTCCGGTCTCGAGTCCACGGTGTACGCGATCATCGCCATCGCACTCGCCATCGGCGCCGCGTTGTGGATGGGCGGCGGCAACCTGCAGCTGTCCTTCTACCTCGTCGCCCTCGCCGGCATGGGCATGTTGGCGACAACCGGCGTCATCGTCTCCGAAGACACCTTCGGTCCGGTTTCCGACAATGCTGCCGGAATCGCCGAAATGTCGGGCGAATTCCACGGCGAACCCGCCCGCATCATGGTTGCCCTCGACGCGGTTGGTAACACCACCAAGGCCGTAACCAAGGGCTTCGCCATCGGTTCGGCGGTCATCGCCGCAGTCGCGTTGTTCGCGTCCTACATCGAGACGATCGGCTCCGAGCTCAAGCTGCCCGACGAGGGCACAGCGCTCTTCCGCAACATCGCGACGCAGATCAACGTCGCCGACCCCAAGACGTTCATCGGTCTGCTCATCGGTGGATCGATCCCGTTCTTGTTCTCGGCGCTCGCGATCCGCGCGGTCAGCCGCACCGCCGGCGTCGTCGTGCAAGAAGTCCGCAATCAATTCGCCGACGGCAAGATCATGTCCGGCGAAAAGAAGCCCGACTACGGCCCGGTCATCGACATCTGCACCGCCGCGTCGTTGCGCGAGCTCGCCACGCCGGCACTGCTCGCCGTGCTCGCTCCGGTGGTCATCGGCTTCGGCATCAATTACTTCGCGCTCGGTGCATTCCTGGCCGCGGTCATCCTCACCGGACAGCTCATGGCCAACTACCTGAGCAACGCCGGTGGCGCGTGGGACAACGCCAAGAAGTACATCGAAGACGGCCACGAGGGCGGCAAGGGTTCCGACGCCTACAAAGCGGCGGTCATCGGTGACACCGTCGGTGATCCCTTCAAGGACACCGCGGGCCCGGCCCTCAACCCGCTCATCAAAGTGATGAACCTCGTGTCACTGCTGATCTTGCCGGCGATCATCAAGCTCAGCGGCCCTGAAGACAGCGATGTGCCCCGCTATCTCATCGCCGGCGTTGCGCTCGTCATCATCATCGGTGCGGTTGCGTTCTCCAAGCGCAAGGCGCCGGCGATGGCAGCCGCGATCTAACAGAGGTCTTTCTCGCCGCGCGAGCGCTCTTACGATGAGCG
>JBDTLT010000010.1:0-72231 GCA_039934635.1 Acidimicrobiales bacterium | reverse complement strand
ACGACGACCTCGCCCCGCGCGACCGTGAGGTCGATATCTCGCAGTACGTGGTTGTGGCCGAAATACTTGTTGACTTGCGAAATGGCAACGAGGGGTGTCTCAGACATACATACGGCACCCACTGCTCGAGGTCGTGGCCGTATGTTCCCACAGGCCGGCGCAATCAAACCTCTGGCTCGCCCAATTGGGTACCTTGTCCTCCCCACGGAGTTCGTCAGCCAGCGGACTTGCTGGTGGAACCAAAGCGTTCTTCGAGCGCGGCGCGCACCGAGTCATCGACGAATTCGAATCGCACACCGTGCAGGTCTGCAGGATTGTTGAACCACATGAAGTTCTCCGAGTGGCCGTACGGCCCGTCGACCGACTGCAGCTGTCGGTCGACACCCACGCCGTACGCCTGAAGCGCCGCGCATTGGCTCGGTCCGTCGGTGACCCACGCGCCGATGTGATGCACGCCCTCGGGATGTTGGAGTCCGAACACGCCCGCGCCCTTGGCTTCGATCAGCTCGAGATATGGAGGGCCCTCGACCGAGTAGCAAAGCCTGACACTGTCGGACTCGCCGTTGGTGAAATTGAGTACGCGCGGTTCGACTTCGCCGAAGGTGATCCCGAGCGCGGCACCGAAGCGACGGCGTGCTGCCGCGATATCGCGCACGAGTATCCCGACGTGATACGCGGGCATGGAGCTCACTCAGTGTCCTTCCCGTCGCCCGCTACCATCGGCGGGCACGCCCGAATAACTTGACATGGGAGTCGGTAGCGGTGCGAGTCGCCGGCACCCGCGGCGGGATACATGACTGTGTACCCGGCGGTATCCCCGCTACTCGGCGGGTCGAATCTGAACTGACTGCCTGGTCAGACTGTCGCGCATCGAGTCGTACCGGGCCTGACCCTCACCACTTCGACACCACGAGGAATATTCATTGCGACACGCGCGCGCCGTCGATAACTTGACCCACTCGCAGCCACGCGCATGTCGCCGATGAGTTCTGCACTCTTCCGTCGTCCTAGTCCATGCGTTGCAATTCTTGGCAGCACGCCCACGCGGGCGAAGTCGCACGTCTTCGGAGGTTTTGGTGTTTGCACGACTAGGTCCCTGGTGTCACGACCGCCGACGGCTGGTGCTCGGTCTGTGGGTGTTCATCCTCGTGCTCGGTGGTGTCGTTTCCGGCGCCGTCGGCAGCGCGTTCCGAGACGAATTCAACTTGCCCGACGTCGAGTCCAAGACCGGCCTCGACATACTCGACGCCAAGTTCGGGGGACAGGGCAGCGGCATCGTCGGCACGATCGTGTTCCGTGCGAATCAGGGCGTCCAAGACCCTGAGGTCAAAGCCGCGATGCAAGGCCTGTTCGACAAAGTCGCAACGATCGACGACGTCGTGCGAGTCGAAAGCCCCTATGCCGAGGGCGCTGACTCACAGATCTCGTCGCGCGATGCAGACGCCGGCAAAATCGCATTTGCCAACGTCGAGATGCCCGACGACATCCCGTTGCCGCGCGCCGGCGAGATTCGAGACGAGATCCTCGACAACATGCCGCAGATCGACGGTGTCGATACTGAGCTCGGTGGCTTCATCTTCGCCGAGTTCGAGGAGCCCTCGTCAGAGGTGCTCGGTTTGTCATTCGCCATCGTCATTCTGATCGTGGCATTCGGCTCGGTGCTGGCAATGGGTCTGCCCGTCGGTGTCGCGCTCTTCGGCATCGGTATCGGCACGGCCATCATCACGTTGCTGAGCAACATCCTCACGATTCCCGACTTCGCCACATTCCTCGGCATCATGATCGGCTTGGGCGTCGGTATCGACTACGCGCTGCTCATCGTCACGCGCTACCGAGAGCAACTCCACGCGGGACACGACGTGCGCGAGTCGATCACCATCGCCATCGACACCGCCGGACGTTCGGTGCTGTTCGCCGGCATCACCGTCGTCATTTCGCTGCTGGGCATGTTGTTGATGGGCGTGCGATTCATCCAAGGCCTCTCCGTGGGCGCGGCGTCGGTCGTTGCCGTCACCGTTGCCGCGTCGCTCACCTTGTTGCCCGCATTGCTCGGCTTCGCCGGCCAACGCATCGAGCTGACCCGCTGGCGCGGTTTGATCGCCGCCGGTCTCGTCGCCATCGCGCTCGTGGGCATCGGCCTCAAGATCAACGCGCTCATCATCGGCATCCCGCTCGCGGCCATCGTGCTCATCGCGGGCTTCTTCGTGGGCAAGCTGAAGCAAGAGGTGCCGCGCCGTGCACCCAAGCCTCTGCGCGAGACCGCGGCCTATCGGTGGAGCCGAGTCATCCAACACCGCCCGTGGACCGCGGCGATTGCCGGCGCGCTGCTACTCATCATCTTGGCCGTGCCCGTGCTCGGGCTACGCCTCGGCTTCTCCGACGAGAGCAACTACGCGGAGGACACGACCACCAAACAGGCCTACAACCTCCTCGTCGACGGTTTCGGCGCCGGCTTCAACGGCCCGTTCGTGCTTGTCGCCGAGCTCCCCGCCGGTACCGATCTCGCGAAGCTCGCGCCGATCGGCCAAGCCGCGGCGGCCGACCCCGGTGTCGCGTTCGTCTCCGAGCCGCGCGCCAACGACCCCGACAACCCGACCGCCGCAGTGTGGAACCTCGTCCCGACGACCGGTCCGCAGGACAAAGCCACCACCGACCTCGTGGCGCGGCTGCGCGAGACCGTGCTGCCCCCCGCCGAACAAGCCGCCGGTGTCGAGGTTGCCATCACGGGCACGGTCGCGGTCAACGTCGACTTCGCGGACTTCCTCGCGGGACGGCTTCCCTACTTCTTCGCCGCAGTACTCGCATTGTCGTTCCTGTTGTTGATGGTGGTCTTCCGCTCGCTCCTCGTGCCACTCAAGGCAGTCGCGATGAACCTTCTGTCGATCGGTGCCTCCTACGGCGTCGCAGTCGCGCTGTTCCAGTGGGGTTGGTTGAGCGATCTGACCAACGTGCGACCGGCGCCGATCGAGCCGTGGGTTCCCATGATGTTGTTCGCGATCGTGTTCGGTCTGTCGATGGACTACGAGGTGTTCCTCCTCTCGCGAGTGCGAGAAGAGTGGCATCGCACCGGTGACAGCCGCACGTCGGTCGCCGACGGCCTCGCCGCCACCGCCAAAGTGATCACCGCGGCCGCGGCGATCATGGTCGTGGTCTTCGGCAGCTTCTTGTTGGAGAACGATCGAGTCGTCAAGCTCATGGGCACCGGGCTCGCCACGGCGATCCTGCTCGACGCCACCATCGTGCGGCTCCTGCTCGTGCCGGCCACCATGGAGTTGCTGGGCGACCGCAACTGGTGGTTGCCCCGCTGGCTCGACCGCCTCCTTCCCCGTATCGACGTCGAAGGCCACGCGATAGCCCCGCCCAAGGTCGACGACGACGAGCACGACCCGGCTCTCGCGTCCGTGCGCTGACGAGGCGCAGTACCGTTGGGGCATGAACGACTTCGTGCCCCTGGTTCCGGTCGACGATCTCCCCGCCGACCTCCGTGCCAACTTCGACGCCACCGACCGACCTGGTCTTCGCGACTTCATCCGCATGATGGCCAACGCGCCCGATCACTATCGCCGCTACAACGACGTCTACGGCCACGTTCGCTACGACAACCACCTCGGTGCGCGTCTGACCGAGCTCGTGCGACTCGCAGTCGCGCAGACCACGCAGTGTCAGCTGTGCCTGTCGGGCCGCGATCCAACCGCGCTGGCCGACGGTCTCACCGAAGAGATGGTGATAGAGCTGGTGGCCGACGATCGACCGCACCTCTCGCCCGCCGAAGAAGCGGCAGTCAACTTCGCGTTCAAGTTCGCCTCGGACCACACGGCAATCACCGAGCAGGACAAGAAGGAACTGCAGACCTACTTCACCGCGGAGCAGATCATCGAGCTCGGTCTACTTTGCGTCATGTGCATGGTCGGTCGTTTCTCGATGCTGGCCGGCATTCAAGCGGCTTCCTGCGCCGTGTGACGTTGGCGGTGCCGCACGGCGCGCCGCAAATGAGTCGACCGGCCTTAATTGGTCCGCGTGAGACAACTCTCCGCGCCCGGCGCTCAAGTGCGCTCGGTCAGTTGCCGACCGATCGCGCATGGCGGAGTTACCGGCACCGAGCAAGCACGCGCGCAAGCTGCAGGCCACGGGCAACGGACTCCAGGGCGGAGAGCACATCTTCACTGCGATCAGGTTTCACCGCAACCGCACGTTGGAGTTCAACAGCATCACGGTGGCGGCGCGTTTCGTCGGCGCCGCAGTGAGAAAGGAAGCGCGTTCGCCCTACGCCGCGCCGCCGTTGGCCTCGAAGGTCGGGCGCTACCGGGACGGCCTTCTCGCGGTCACCAACTTCCATCTGCTGTTGTACCTGCGCAGCGGGCTGCTCTTCGGCTACCGACCTGAAGTGTCGTTCTGGCCGGCCGAAGTGCGTTCGATCATCCCCATCGACGCGCGTTTCGCGCATCCCGTGTTGATCGTCTTCGCCGACGGATCGAGTTGCGAACTCGACGCCGACACCGCCCGCTCACGCCATCACCTGTTCGAAGTGCTCGACGCACTACGCGCGATCAACGTCAGCTGAACCAGGTGCGGCGTCTCGGGGCCGGTGACCGTTCACTCGAAGGATCAGGCCGTCTGACGGCGCCGCAGTCCCGCCAGGGTCTCGTGGATGATCGCGTTCTCTCGCGATTCGGTGGGCAACGGGTCGGCGGCGAGGTCCAGAGTCAACGCGTCGAGACCGACCTCAGGCATTTCCGACGCAGCAAGTAGTGCGCACGCCGCGATCCACGGACGCCGCCACCTCGAGTCGCGGTCTTCGACGAGATCGCGAACGATCACGGGCACCGTGCTCGGCGCGATCGGGAACGAGCGCGTCAACGCGCGCAGTTGTGCGTCGGGCGTCAGGCCGGGCTCTAGCAACGCGACAGCGGCACGGTCACTACCCGACAGCGTGACGTCGAGCCACTCGAGCGCCATCGCGTGCGCGCGCGTGTTGCGTTGCGCGAACTGGTACGCCACTCGGCTCATCCCGTCGGCCCCATAGCGAATCGACAGCGCGGCAAGCACGCGCCGGCGCAACAACACCAACTCGTCGTTCAGGGCGGCGCGAAGCGCGCTAGCCGACATGAGGGCATCGAGTTCGACCAACGCCCGCAGCACGTAGGTCGCGTGCTCGAGATCCGCTCGGACGACGGCCGATTCCGCCGGCTCTTGGGGCGCGTCGGTGGCGGTGTCGTCCTCGTGGGCGGCGCGGTCGGTTTCCGATAGAACGAGCGCGGCAAGCGCGCCCATGACCGCCAGACCGACCTCGCGATTGCGGTGCTCGACATGGCGGCGCAGCACCATAACCGCATCGGGGCCGTCGATCGATCGGCAGACACGGGCGAGCAGTTCCTGCCCTTCGCGGCCGAGACCGGTGCGACCGCTGAGCCCCTCGTCGACGAGCACGAGAGCCGCCGCGCCGCCGCGCGCCAACGTGTCGACCGCGGCGCCCGCCGTGCGCCGATCCTCGAGACGAGCCATGACATCGACGAGCACCTCTACATCATCGGGCCACCGGATGGCTGCGAGAGCCGCATTGACAACGTCATGATCGGGGTCGCCGAGCAAGGCTCGCAATGGGCTTCGATTCATCCATACTCCCGTGTCGCACCCCTCGACCATCCGGGCCGCCAGCACTCGGTGGTGCGCTTGTTCAGAGCGAGCGAGCTCGACGATCATTGCCGCGACGTCGCGCCGGTCGTCGTCATCGCCGATACGGCTCATCGCGATTGCGGCCGCCAACTTCACCTCATCGTCCGCGTCTTCCGCGCGTGATGCGATCGCGGCAACGTCGTCGGCGATCCCGACGATCGCGAGCGCGCGGAGACTGGCCGCGCGCGCGCCCGCGCTGTGATGGTCGAGCCCACGGCGGGCGGCCATCGCGGCGACGACCGAATCCACGTGCACCAGACGATCGAGTGCATCGGATCGGACGGTGGCCCGGTCGTGCAGGGCGAGGCGCTCGAGTCGCATCGACAGTTCGGGATGCTGTGCGACGGTGAGGGTGTGGAGACCGAGCCGCACGTCTCGATCGTCGTCGCTGTCGAGCAGTCGGTCGATGACGGTCATCGTGTGCGCGCCGTCGATGGTGAGCTCGACCGGGTCGAGGACGCGGTGGCGCAGGTTGGCGAGAAGGTTCACTCGGTAGCCCCGGAACACGCACAGCGCGACCACAATCCACCCGACCAGGACCACGCTCGTGAGGATCGGCAATACGATTCCGTTGGTGCCGACCGCGGCGCGCACGACGAGGAGCACGAGACCGCTGAAGCCGATCGCGACCGGCACGGCGAGCCCTTCGACGTTGGCCTGCGCCGCCAAGCGCTGCGGCGTAGCGATGGCTTGGTAGGCCGCGCTGAGCGAAGTACGGGTCGAGCCGTCGCTGAGCACCAGGTCGCTGACCCGGGTCGCGACGACCAACACGAAGACGATCGTCGTGCCCGAACCCCCGACTATCGACGCCGTGACCGCCGCGGCGACGAGGGCCAGCACAACGAACGGGTTCGCGGTGAGGCCGTAGCGCAAGCCGAAACGGCGCAGCAGCAAGCCCGCGACAATCAATAAGAAGATGATGTCCGACCCGTAGGCGATCACGGAGAAACGGCTGACGAAGCGGGCGAGCTCCTCGCTGTTCTGGTAGCGCTGCCCCGCCCGGTCGTACACGAGGTAGTCGAGCCACTGGCTCTCGACCGCGGACAACATCTGGAACGCCATGATGAGTACGACGTAGCGATTCGACAGAAGCGATCGCAGCGTCGGTCGCGCGATGTCGTCACTGCCGTGGTCGACCGTCGACAACTCTGCGCGAAAGCTGCGGCGGGTTGCCGCGACCAACACCAGAAACAGAACAGCTGCCGCGGCCGCGGCCGCCAGGAGATGCTCGGTGCGGCCGAGCAGCGCGAGCAGTGGCGGTCCCACGAGGCCACCGGCAACGAACCCCAGCGCAAAGCCGGCGATGACTCGTGGATACAGCGTCTTCAGAGCGCGGACATCGAGGAGCATGCCCGCCTGCCCCACGACGAAGACGAAGCCGACCGGCACCAAGATCGGTACCAATACGAGCAGCGCGAACGAAACCCAATCTGCACCCGATCGCCACAGCAACACCCACGACGCCGCGAGCACGAGCGCCATTCCGGCAAGCACTCGCATCGCCACCCATGCGAGGGGGCGGCGCCGCAGTGCCCGCCCGAGCAACGCAGTAGCGGTCGCCCCGGCCGCGGCCGCGCCGAGATACGTGACGGGCAGCAGGCCCGAGCCATAGGTGTCGAGAAATATCGCACTGCCGGGGATGGTGATCCACGCCACGGTCAGGCCTAGCGCGAATGCCTGGCCCGCCAGCAGTAGCACGCGCCGGCTCGAGGACGCTGCCGACACGTCGTCGCTCGTCATTGTGGCGCCGAACCTACGGCTTCGTCGGCAAGATCCTGCAGCCGCTTCGCCAGCGATGCGATCACCGCACGGGCGATCTCCGGACGGTCATCGAGCAGTTCCTCGAAGGGCGCGCGTCGCAGCCGCAGCAACAATGTGGGTTCGATCGCGGTCACGGACGCAGACCGCGGCGCAGGTGCAAGAACCGCGAGCTCGCCGACGACGCCGCCGGGACCGCGCTCAACCAGGGTTTGCTGACCCGCGTGCGCGCGAACGCGGCCTTCGGCCACGACGAACAGCCAGTCCTCGACCGCTCCGCGCTCGATGAAGGTGACACCGGCGGCGACGCGCACTTCTTCGAGCAGCCGCGCGACACCCGCGAGCACGTGACCCGGCACCGCGCTGAACATCAGCACGCGCTGCAGGACGGCCACGCGCTCGATCGTCAGTAGCTCATCGGGATTGCTCATGGGCGCGCGTCGACCCGCGTCGCGAAACCGGCTTCGGCCACCCTCCACTCCTGTGTCGAGGACGATTCAAGCGGGCGACGGTGTCGCCTCGATTCCCGCCTGGTTACGGCCGCGCGAACGCAACCTTGCCGAATAGTGAACAATGGACTCGGCCGGGCCACCCGATCCGGCGCAAATTAGACTCCCACCGATCGCGATCGGAAGGCAGCACAATGCAGCTCGAGGCAACCCAGCGAACCGACGGCATCACCCAAGTTGCGCTGATCGGGCGACTCGATGTCACCGGCCTTCACGAGGTCGACATCAAGTTCCACGGGGCTACCGCCGCCCGCAAGCAGCCGGCCATCGTCGATCTGAGCGGGCTCGAGTACATCGCATCGCTCGGCATGGGCATGCTCATCTCGTGCGCGCAGTCGTTGCGGCGCAAGGGTTACTCAATGGTGCTCGTCGGCGCCACGGGTGACGTCGACACCGCGCTCCGCACCGCCGGGATCGATCAAGCAATCCCCATGGTGCCCGATATCGACCAAGCATTGCAGCTCGTCGCCAAGGCGTGACCGAGTCGACAGTCCCGCCGAACCGGCCTCTCGCCATGGTGAATTCGACCCAATGGACGGTGCCCCTTCGGCGCGATTCGCTCGCGGCGACCGAGGCTGACGTCACCGGGTTCCTTTCACAGCACGGCATCGCCGGCCACGCCGCGTATGTGACCCAGCTCGTCGTCGAGGAGGTCGTTCGCAATCTGATCGAACACACGCCGCCCTACGCCCACGACGAGACGGCGACGGTGTCGATCACAGTGACGGCGCGCTCGGTCACCGTGGTCATCGAAGACGATCGGCCGCCGTTCGATCCCATCGATGCGCCCCCGCTCGACGTCACCGCGCCCCTCGAAGAGCGCCGGGCCGGCGGCATGGGGCTGCACCTCGTGCGCCGGCTGACCGACCAACTCACTTACGAGCGCGCCGATGACCGCAACCGGCTCACCGCAGTAGTTTCTCGCTCATGACGAGCGAGTCCCTCAGCCGGTGGGACGACCTCCGCGCCGCGGGGCTCGTCCGCAGTGTCGCTGCCGGTGAGACGCTCTTTCGCGAAGGCGACCCCGCCGACGGTGCGTATGTCGTGCTCGCCGGTCGGTTCGCCGTGCTCGAAGGCGACGAGCAACTCAACGTGCTCAATCCCGGTGAGCTGTTCGGCGAGATCGGCGCAATCGGCAGCGGCAGTCGTTCGGCGACGGTCATCGCGCTCGATCAGGCCGAGTTGCTCTTTCTCTCTCTGCACCAGTTGCGCGAGGGTTTCGCGGCATCCCCCGAGCTCTTCTGGCAATCGCTGCAGCTGATCGTCGATCGCCTGCGCACCATCACCGCTCGGCAGGTCGCCTACCGCGACGAACACAAGGCGTTGCGCGAAGTCCAGAGAACACTCCTGCCCGATCTCGGCCAAGTCGACACGCACGGAGCATTTCGCGTCAGTGCGTTGTGGGAACCGTGCACGTACGCATCGGGCGACTACTACGACGTGATCCCCATCGATGCATCGCGACACCTGATCGCCGTCGGCGACGTGATGGGTCACGGTGCCGAGTCTTCGCTCATGATGGCAATCGCACGCGCGCAGATCCGCGAACTCGCGCGCTCGTTCCGACGCACCGACGAACTGTTGCTCAACCTCGACGGCTACCTGCGCGACAACGCACCTCCGAAACAAGGTATGAGCCTCGTCGTCGCGGTCTACGACCGGCGCGATCACGTGCTCGAGTACAGCGTCGCGGGGCACCCATTTCCGTTACTGCTGCGCGAGACCGAGCTGTCGGACCTGCCCGGTCGACCCGGCATCGTTCTCGCGCTGCCGTTCCTACTCGGCACGGGCTACGAACGCTACGAAACCGAACTCGAACCTGGCGATCAACTCCTCTTCTTCACCGACGGCCTCTTCGAGGTCGCGGTCGACGACGGCGGCAAGCAGTTGGGACGCGCTGGGCTCAGCGCGATATTCGCCGAGGTCGTCACCTCGGCCGGCGGTGCCACCGGTGGCGACGACGCGTTGGCAGAGTTGTTCGCGCGAGTGTCGCGCGCCGACACCAGCGAGGCGGCCGACGACGACCGCACCGCGTTGTTACTGCGCCTCGATTACTGAAGGCCCCGCTGATTGTCCTCGTAGAGGCGTCGGATCGCAGTGAGGTAGATCTTCGACGCGATAGCCGGATTGTCGGCGAGCAGTGACGAGAACTCACGGGGACTGAGCACATCGATCACCATGTCGGTCTCGGCAATGACGGTGGCGGTGCGGGTCACGCCGGCGAGCATCGCGAGCTCGCCGAAGAAGTCGCCCGGGGCCATCGTGCCCACCTTGCGATCGTTGCGGCGCACGACTGCAGTGCCGCTCTCGATGATCATGAACTCACGCCCGTGATCCCCCTGCGTCGTCAAGACTTCGCCCGCGCTAACCCGCAACGACGAGAGCAGCCGCGTGATCGAGCGCAGTTCCTTCTTGTTGCACTTGGAAAAGATCGGGATCCCGGCGAGGACCTCGTCGATGTCGGCTCGCGCCATGGTCGTATCCCCTCGCCCGTGATTCGGCGGGCCGACTTGGGCCCGACCGAGCGTACCTATTACCGCGCGATTGCGCCGCACGGAACCCGTTTGGGATGCCACCCCGGTGCATAATATTGCAGAAGGGGGTTCGTTCAGGACGAGCACAAACGCGTCGAGCAAGCGGGTTGGGCGCGCCCACACCCCGGTTGACCACGGTCACTCCGTGTGCGGTTACCACAGTGCATTTCCGGTGTACTCGACACCCGGGCTAGGGTGTGCATGACTAGGAGCACTGGCTCGCGCTCTTCGCCTCCCCCGCGCACCCAGATGGCAACTTGATGCGGAGGTATGCACGATCATGAGAAGGCATCATTTCGGGTGGCGACGGGTCGGGGTGATGACCGCTGTTGCGGCGGCCGTGATCATTGCCGGCGCCTCTCCCGCGAGCGCCCACGATGATTACGACGATGACAACTTCACCGTTGCCGTTCAAGGCACCACCGCCGGTGCCGCACCCGAGACCTACGCGGGCGATACCAACGCGACGATCTCGATCAAAGTCACCAATCTCGCCTACCAAAAACTGGGTTCGGCAAACGTCACGGTCCCCGCACCGTTCAGCTTGGTGTCGACTTCGAGTGGCACCATTGCCGGTTCGGTTCTCCAACTCCGCAACCTCAACCTGGCCAAGAACGCGTACGTGACGGTGACCATCACCGTCGACGCCCGCACATGCGCCGCGACCACTGCGCCCGCCTTCGCCATCACGGCCCGCAAGACCGCTGACTACAGCGGCAGCACCAGCTTCACGCTCAAGTCGCCGTACGACAAACAGGTCAATGTGACCGGCACCTGCGGCCTCGCGTTCGTCGCGCAGCCCACCGACGCCGAGCGCAACGCCAACATCACCAGCGAGTTCGTTCCGTCCGGTGCCCCGATCACCGTCGAGGTCCGCGACGCGGGCAACACGGGGCGGGCCACATCGTCGACGGCCGCGGTGACGCTGACCGCCTCGAACCCGACCGTCGCTTCGCCGATCACTGTCGGCAACCCGTCGGCCATCGCGGTCGCCGGCTTGGCGTCGTTCGTGCCCGGCCCCACGCTGTCGGTCAGCGCCTTCAACTACACCGTCACGGCGTCGAGCCCCGGGATGACATCGTCGCTTCCGAGTTCGAAGTTCGCGATCGCCGATGACCAAGTGAGTTGCGCCGCGGGCGCGGCCTGCAGCACCCCGGCCACCGCGTCCAACGCCGGTGTCACTGCCTCCGCGACCTTCGGTGCTGGAACCACGAAAACCAATCTCTCGGTATCGATCAACGCGGTCGATGCGCCGGTGTTCGAATGCAACAACTACCCCAAGGGCAACTCGCAGGTTTCGCAGTTCGGCTTCAGCGGCAACGGCGGCGCTGATCGCACCGGTACGTTCTCGGTGACGATTCCCAACGCGTCGTGGTTCGTGATCCTCTACCAAGTCTGTTGGGCTTCGCCGGTCGACTTCTACACGAAGTCGGGCAAGTTGGCGTCCGCCGGTACACCGGACATCGGCGACGGCACCCTCAAGCCGGGGTCGACGACGGGCGAGACGCTCAAGGTAGGCCTCCTTCCCAACTGCAAGAAGTGGTGGTGGAACGACCACTGGGATTGGGACGACCATTGGGGCTTCCCCAACCCGACGATCGAGACACTGCCGTGCATCACGTCGCGCAGCTACAACTGGTCGACCAAGGCGCTCACCATCGAGGTGAAGACCACCGGCGCCGATCCTTGGCGCTATTGATCGACGACTAGTGTCCGGGATCTTGTGACGGATCAGCGGACACGTCGGCCGGTCACCCTGGTCTTCTCCGACCTCAAGGGGTCCACCGCGCTTGCGGAGCGTCTCGATGCCGAGACGCTCCGGGCAGTGCTCACGCGCTACTTCGACGAGATGCGCATCATCTTCGAGTCGCACGGTGGCGTCATCGCCAAGATCATCGGTGACGCCATCGTCACCGTGTTCGACGGCAGCGAAGACCCCGCCCGCGCCGCGCGCCGTGCCTCGCGCGCCGCCATCGATTCGCAGGCCGCCCTCGAATGGCTCAACGACCGGTTCGAGGCGACTTGGGGTGTGCGTCTCCTCAACCGCACCGGTGTCGCGACCGGGGCACTTTCGGCCGGCGAGCTCGACGAAGCCGGTACCGATGCCGACGTCCTCGCCGGCGATGTCGTCGGCGCGGCCGAGTCGCTCGAGTCGAATGCACCGACCCTCGAAGCGCTCATCGACGAGGCGACCTACGCGCTGATCGCCGACGCCGCGACCGTCGAGGCCATCGGCCCCGTGCCCCGCAAGGGTCGACCCGGCGAGCTCGACGCGTGGCGACTGATCACCGTACGCGCACCGAAGGGCGACGCCGGGCCCGAGCGGCCCGCCGGCGCGGCGCGACTGTGTGGTTCATGCGGTTGGGCCAACGACCACGACGTGCGGCGCTGCGCGTCGTGTGGTGCCGCGCTGGCCACCGGCGACGCCGCTCGCGAGAGCCGGCGCATGGTGACCATCGTCTTCGCTGATCCAAAACCCCATACCGCAGACGGCTCTGTCCTCACGGCCGACGCGACCCGCGTCGTGATGACGCGCTACTTCGACGTCATGCACCCGATCCTCGAACGTCATGGCGGCACCGTCGAAAAGTTCATCGGCGACGCGTTGATGGCCGTGTTCGGGCTGCCCGTGCGCCACGAAGACGACCCGGTGCGCGCCGTGCGCGCGGCGGCCGAAATGCAAGATGCGCTCGCCGCGCTCAACGACGACTTCGAACAACGGTTCGCGGTACGGCTCGACAATCCCGTCGGCGTCAACACCGGCACCGTCGTCGCCGGCGATGTCAGTGAAGGGCAACGTCTGGTGACCGGTGACGCGGTCAACGTCGCGGCACGACTCGAACAGACCGCGGCCGCCGGCGAGGTCATTCTCGGCGAGTTGACCCGGCGCCTGGCGGGCGACGCCGTCGAGGCCGAGGCGATTGCCCCGCTCACGTTGAAGGGCAAGGCCGAGCCGGTCCCGGCGTACCGGCTGAAGCGCGTGGCGGCGGCCGGCGCCGGCAGCCGTACTCACGAACTGCCCCTCGTCGGCCGCGACACGGAGCTCGAAGAGCTGCGCCGCTCGTTCCGCGAGGCGATACGCGAGCGTCGCGGTGGTCGTATCACGGTGATCGGCGACGCCGGGGTGGGCAAGAGTCGACTCGTCCACGAGTTCCTCGCCGAAGCAGAGAGCTCAGCGCGGGTCGTGCAAGGCCAATGCCTGGCGTACGGCGACGGCATCACGTTCTGGCCGATGCTGCGCGTCGTGCAACACGCCGCCGGCATTCTCGAAGACGACGACGCCGACGCCGCCCGTGCACGCATCGGCGCACTCATCGACAGCGAACCCGACGTGCTCGCGCGCGTCGAGTCGATCGCCGGCCTTTCGGATACGTCGTTCGCAATGGCCGAGCTGGTTTGGGCAATGCGCCGCTTCGTCGAGAAGTTGGCGCAAGATCAACCGGTCGTGGTCGTGTTCGACGACGTTCACTGGGCGGAGCCGGCTTTCCTCGACGCAGTCGAGGAGATCACTGCATCGGTGCGTGCGCCGGTCATGATCCTGTGCACGGCGCGCCCGGTTGTGTTCGAGGATCACCGCGCATTCGTCGACGCTGCCGCCGCGATCGTGCTGGCGCCGTTGACCGATCAGCAGTGCGCGTCATTCCTGCACCTGTTGCTGGGCGAGACGCTCGTCGACACTCGCGCCATCGATCGCATCGTTCAGGCCGCCGACGGCAACCCGCTCTTCGTCGAACAGATCCTGTTCATGTTGATGGACGACGGGCGTCTCCGCGAGGTCGATGGGCATTGGCGCGTCGAAGGCGATCTCGCGACGCTCGAGGTGCCCGCCACCATCGAGGCGTTGCTGGCGGCCCGGCTCGACCGGCTGCCGCACGAAGAGCGCCACGTCATCGAACCGGCGTCGGTCGTCGGGCGTCGCTTTGCGCAAGACGCCGTCGCGCATCTCGTCGACGTGGGCCTGCGCCCCGAAGTCGGCAACCGGCTGCGCAGTCTCAGTGAACGCGATCTCGTCACCGTCGAAGACACCGACGACCCCAGCTATCGCTTCCAGCATCAGCTCATTCGCGACGCCACCTACAGCGGCCTGTTGAAAGAGTCGCGGGCAATCCTCCACGAACGCTTCGTAGAGTGGGCCGACACGGTCAACGCGGCGCGCGATCGCTCGACGGAGTTCGAAGAGATCCAGGGCTACCACCTCGAGCAGGCATACCGGTACTGGCGCGAGCTCGGCCCACTCGACGCGCACGTCGTTGCCGTGGGTGTCGACGCGTCACGGCGACTGGCTTCTGCCGGTGAGCGTGCACTCGGGCGCGGCGACATGCCGGCCGCGGCGAGCTTGTTGCTGCGCGCGGCAGATCTCCTCTCCGACGAACATCCCACCAAACCGCGCACGCTCGTGCTTGCCGGCAACGCGCTGCACGAAACCGGTTCGTTCGATCGCGCGACTGCTGCGTACGACGCTTCGGCACAGGCCGCGGAGGCCGCCGGCAACACGGCCGTGAGGGTCGCGGCACGGATCGAACGACTGCGGTTGGAGTACCTCATCGGACGCGTCGAGGACGTGCAGCTCGTCAGCGCCGAGGTCGAACGGGCCCTCGACGAACTCGCTCGTCTCGAAGATGCCGACGCCCTCAGTCGAGCGTGGCAGCTCCAGCTCAATCTCGAGATCGCGGGGTGCCGGTGGGCGGCCGCCCATCGGGCCGCGGATCAGGTGATCGAATACGCGCGGCGGGCGGGCAACGCGGTCCTCGAGGTGCGGACGATGCCGCTGCTCGCGTTCCTCGCGCAAAAGGGCCCGATGCACGTGCCCGACGCGACTGCGCAGTGTGAGGCCATCCTCGCGCGTGTGGCGCAAGACCGTCGCTCTTCGGGCCTCACCCGGTTGGAGCTCGCACTGCTGTCCGCCATGGCGCTCGACTTCGAGGCGGCCCGCGCCAGTTACTCCGACACGCACACCGTCCTGATCGAGCTCGGGTGGGAGATGCAGGCGGCGTTGGTGTCACTCAGCTCCGGGCCCATCGAATTGTTGGCCGACGATCCCGTTCGTGCCGAGCAGGAACTGCGACGCGACTACGACGCGTTGCAGTTGCTCGGCGAGCGCAACTTCATCTCGCTCACTGCCACACTTCTCGCAGAGGCGGTCTATCGCCAGCGTCGCTTCGACGAGGCGCAAGCGCTCGTCGACTTCAGCCGTGAAATCGCGGCGCCCGACGACCTTGCGGTGCAGATCATCTGGCGCAGCCTTGCGGGCAAACTCGCCAGTCGGGCCGGGGACCCCCAACACGGCATCACCCTCACCCGCGAAGCCCTCGCGATGATCGAGACAACCGAAGATCCATCCGGTCAGGCCGACGTGCTCATCGATTTGGCCGAAGTGCTCTACCTCGCGGGTGAGCCAGGCCTGGCCCTCGATGCGCTCGCCGACGCGGAGCGGCGCTACACGGTCAAAGGCAATCAAGCCGGAGCCCTGCGAGTGACCCGGCTGGCGCGCCGTGTTGCGGACGGTTCAGATCCCCTGGGCTGAATCACCCGCTGCGGCGCGATCGCTGCGTCCAACGCGTTACTGCTTCACCCGCAACGAACATGAGCAACTCTCGCAACACGGTTTGGTCGAGGCGTTTGCCACCATCAGCCTTATTGCGCTAACAACATGGTGGACTCTGTCGGCTCGCTGCGGTTGCCGGCAAGCATCGAAAGGGGATTCATTTGAACCCGAAACGAACTATCAGGTTGATGTCGGTACTCGCGGCGCTCGCATTGGCGGCCGCCGCCTGCGGCGACAGCGGGGGTAGCGGCGACACGACCCAGACCACCGTGAAGGGAGAAACTGCCCCCAAGGGCGGCACCTTCACCGACGGCGCCCAACTCCAGGCCGACAACCTCACGAGCATGGATCCGGGCATGGTGCAAACCCTCGACGAGGCGCAGGTCACGTATTCGCTCTATGACGGTCTGACCGATTTCGATTTCTCCGACCCAACCAAACCGGTGTTGAAGGGTCTGGTCGCCGAAAAGTGGGCGGCCAACGCCAACGCCACCGAGTACACGTTCACCATCAAGAAGGGCCTCATCTTCTCCAACGGCGACCCCGTACTGCCGTCGAGCTTCAAGTACGCGTGGGTCCGTGCTGGACAGAAATCCATGGCATCGCCGTACGGCTACTTGATCAACTTCATCAAGGGCGGCGCCGATCTGCAGGCAGGCAAAGTCACCAACCTCGATTCGTCGATCGTCGCCGATGACACTGCAATGACCTTGAAGGTGACGCTCGAATCGCCGTTCGCCGACTTCCCGGCGGTGGTGACGCACACGTTCTTCATGCCACTGCCCGAAAAGGTCGTGTCCAAGCTCACCGATCAGACGCAATGGGACAAAGGTCTCATGATCGGCAACGGCCCGTTCATGATGGACAAGCCCAAGAGCGCCACTGAGGTCTCGATGGTCCGCAACGACAAGTGGGCCGGCAACATCTACGGCGACAAGACGACCTTGCTCGACAAAGTGGTCTTCAAGATCACGAAGGACGTCGAGTCGGGTTACACCGACTTCGAATCGGGCAACGTCATGTCGGCCACGATTCCGTCGGGCAAGTACGCCGAGGCGCAGACCAAGTACAGCAACACCACCAAGCAGCCGCAGCTCGGTTCCTACCACTTCGATTTCGGTTTCTCCGACCCCGCCATCGGCGGCGACAAGAACATCAAGTTGCGCCAAGCAATCTCGATGGCGATTGATCGGGACCAGATCAACAAGAAGGTTTACGAAGGCGTACGAACCATATCGACCGGCATCACGCCGAACGGCATTCCGGGCTTCAAGGCGGGCATCTGCAAGTACTGCACCTATGACCTCGTCAAGGCCAAGGCGCTGCTGAAGGAATGGACGGATGCGGGCAACAAACCCCAGACGATCACCATCGACTACAACACCGGCGCCAGCCATGGCGACGTCGTGGCAATCATGCAGCAGAACCTGAAGGACCTCGGTCTGGACGTCAAGACCAACGCGGTGTCGGCCAAGTACTTCGGCTCGATGGCGGCCGACGGTTGCCATCTCTGCCGAGCCGGCTGGTACGCCGATTACCCGACGTACGGCAACTTCATGTTCGACCTGTTCGCGAAGGCCAGCATCGGAGGCAACAACCTCGGCTCGTTCAACGACGCCAAGTTCGAGGAAATCCTCGCCAAGGCCCAAGCCGAGGTCGACGACACCAAGCGCGGCGTGCTCTACCAGCAGGCGGAGGACTACCTGCTCAACGAGAAGATGGCCGCGCTGCCGCTCAACTGGTACACCGGTGATCAGGTGTTCGCGAAGAACGTTGTGGGTTACGCGCAGCCGCCACAGGGCATCATTCTCTGGGAGCGGGTCGGCATCAAGAAGTAAGCGTCACCAGTCCAATGGAATTTCAACAGAGCCGGCCGAGCTATTCGGCCGGCTCTGTTGTTCCTGAGTGGCCGACGAGTGCGGCAGTGAATCGACGGCCTCAATGACCACCTTCATCATCAGGCGGCTCCTCCAGCTTCTCTTCGTGCTGTGGGGAACCATGACGTTGATCTTTTTCCTGTTCTTCCTGTTGCCCGACGATCCGGCGAATCTGATCGCCGGCGGTGCCGACCGAACCGTCGACGCACAAGTCATCCAGAACATCCGAGAGAAATACGGCTTCGACAAGCCGGTGATCGTGCAGTACGGCAAGTACCTCAAGGGCGTTGCCACGTTCGATTTCGGCAAGTCATATCGCGACGGCGAAGAAGTCACGTCGGTGATGAAGACTCGCGCGCCCACGAGCCTGCGGCTCGCGTTTTGGGCGATGATGATCGAAGCGTCGATCGGCATCGGGGTGGGTGTGCTCGCCGCGGTCCGCAAGTACTCCTTCGCCGATACGTTCACCACGCTGGCGACCGCCATTGTGAGCGCCACGCCGGTTTTCGTACTCGCGTACCTCATAACCCAGGTCACCGGTGTATACGCGTTCCAACATGGTTGGCCGGCATGGGCCCGATTACCGGTGCAAGGTTTCGGGCCCAACAAGTGGTACCTCGGCGTGTTCCCCGCGCCGTCGCAATTCCAGTATCTCGTCTTGCCGGCAATCGTGTTGGCGTCGGTGTCGACCGTCATCGTGACAAGGCTCACCCGTACGACCATGCTCGAGGTCGGTCGCGCCGACTACATCCGCACCGCGCGGGCAAAGGGCATGCGGGAGCGCGATGTGACCGTGCATCACGCGCTGCGCAACGCCATGATCCCGGTCGTCACCTTCATCGGCGTCGACTTCGGCACGTTGGTCGGCTTTGCGATTCTCACCGAGACGGTCTTCAATCTCCAAGGTCTCGGCTCGCAAGTCGCCATCGCCGCCGCCGGCCGCGACCTCCCCGTGCTGATCGGGTGCACCACGGTCATCGTGCTCGTCTATGGGCTGGTGAACCTCGCGGTCGATCTCAGTTACGCCTGGTTCGATCCGCGAGTTCGTGTGGGAGGAGTCAAGTGAGCGACATCGCCGCCGCCGACGAGTCTCTGGCCGAGATCGTCGAAACCCGTAGCTTTCGCGCACTCGCGTGGCGCCGATTTCGGCGCAACCGCTTGGCCATGTTCGGGCTCGCCGTCGTCATTATCCTCGTCGCGTTGGCGATGATCGGTCCGTTCTTGGTGCAAGATCCCTACAAGCAAGAACGCCTACTGTCACGAACCGGTCCTGACTCGCATCACTGGTTCGGCACGGATCAACTCGGTCGCGACGAATTCGCCCGCGTCGTCTACGGCATGCGCCTCTCACTGCTGGTGGGCTTCGCCGTCGCCGGTCTGCAATTCTTCATCGGCGTCACACTGGGAGCGACGGCGGGCTGGGTCGGTCGCTGGATCGACGTGATCATCACCCGCTTCATCGACATCATGCTCGGCATCCCGTATCTCGTGTTGGCCTTCGCGTTCATCGCGGTCATCGGCCGGGGGATCGGTGCCGTGATCCTCACGCTGGCCATGTCAAGCTGGTTGGTCACGGCGCGTGTCGTGCGCGCCGGCTTCACCCAGGTGAAGGACCTCGAGTACGTCGAAGCCGCGCGTGCGGTCGGGGTGAAGGGCTTGCGCATCGTGTGGCGCCACATCTTGCCGAACGTCATCCAGCCGGTCATCGTGCTGGTCGCGGTCGGCGTCGGTTCGGCCATCTTGGCCGAGGCCGCACTGTCGTTCCTCGGCGTGGGCGTGCAAGAGCCAACGGCCTCGCTGGGCTTGATGATCAGCCGCAGCCGTTCGTTCTTCTCCACGTCACCGCACTTGTTGTTCTTCCCCGGTGCGGCGATCGCGCTGATCGTGCTCGGCTTCCTTCTCGTCGGCGACGGCCTGCGAGACGCACTCGACGTGAAGGACTGACATGCCCTTCGAGACGTTGCTACAGGTCGAGAATCTGGCCATCGAGTTCGCCACCGAGGACGGCATCGTCCACGCGGTCAACGGCGTCAGCTTCGACGTCTGTCGCGGCGACGTGTTCGCCATCGTCGGTGAGTCGGGGTCGGGTAAGACGGTCACTGCGATGAGCATTCTCGGCCTGTTGCCGACGCCGCCGGCGCACATCAAGTCCGGACAGGTCCTTTGGAAAGGCGAGGATCTGCTCCAAGCCGACAAGGAGCGCATGCGCGACGTGCGCGGTAACGAGATCGCCATGATCTTCCAAGATCCGTTGACGGCGCTCAACCCCGTGCTCACGGTCGGGCGCCAGATCGGTGAGATGGTCGAACTGCACCGCGGCATGAACCGCAAGAAGGCGCGCCTGCATGCCATTGAGATGCTCGCGTTGGTCGGCATACCGGAACCCCAGCGACGCGTCGACATGCACCCGCACGAGTTCTCGGGCGGCATGCGGCAACGAGCGATGATCGCTATGGCCATTGCGTGCGAGCCACAGTTGCTGATCGCAGACGAGCCGACCACCGCGCTCGATGTGACGGTGCAGGCGCAAGTGCTCGAGTTGCTGTTGTCGATCAAGAAAGAGCTGGACTCGGCCATCATCTTGATCACGCACGATCTGGCCGTTGTGGCCGGGCTCGCCACCGTCGTCATGGTGATGTACGCCGGCCGGCAGGCCGAGATGGGCGACGTCGACGAAGTGTTCTACCGCGCCGCCCACCCGTACACGATCGGGCTCCACGATTCCCTGCCCCGCGTCGACGCGTCCGGGGAGGAGCGACTGCAACCGATCGGTGGGCAGCCACCGTCGATGTTGCGGCCGCCGTCCGGTTGCGCGTTCCATCCGCGGTGTCGCTTCGCGGATCTCGCGGGCCGCTGCGTCGACGAAGTGCCGGAACTGCGTCCGCTGGGCGCCACCAACCACCGGGCGGCCTGTCACTTTGCCGAGGACATCATGGCCTCGTCGATCGCGAACCAGAATGAGTAGCGACGTGGGCCTGAGCGGCCCTTCGAATCAGATGACGACGACCGCGCCAATGACCGATGTCCTGCTCGAAGCGAGCCATCTGGTCCGCGAGTTTCCGATCAAAGGTGGCCTGTTGCAACGCACCATCGCCAAGGTGCAAGCCGTCTCCGATGTCTCGCTGTACGTGAGACGGGGCGAGACGCTCGGCATCGTCGGTGAGTCCGGGTGCGGCAAGTCGACGTTGGCGCGGCTGTTGTTGAACTTGATTCCGGTGACCTCGGGCAGTGTGCGCTTCGCCGGCGAAGAGATCTCCTCGCTGTCCAAGCGGGCCATGCGAGCGAAGCGCAGGGATCTGCAGATCGTGTTCCAAGATCCCTACGCGTCGCTGAATCCGCGTATGCCGATCGGCGAGATCCTCGCCGAGCCGTTCAAGGTCCACGGCATCAGCTCTATAAAGGGTGCATCCGACATGGTGGGCGAGCTCCTCGCGTCAGTGGGACTTTCGCCGGAACATCGCAGCCGCTATCCGCACGAATTTTCGGGCGGGCAACGCCAACGCGTCGGTATCGCCCGCGCGCTCGCCCTCAACCCGAAGATGATCATCCTCGACGAGCCGGTGTCCGCCCTCGACGTCTCGATCCAGGCCGGCGTGATCAATCTCCTCATGGATCTACAGGCCGAGCGCGAATTGTCCTACGTGTTCATCGCCCACGATCTCTCGGTGGTGCGTCATATCAGCGATCGCATCGCGGTCATGTATCTCGGGCGCATCGTCGAAACCGGCCCGCGGTCGGTCATCTACGACCGGCCGCTGCATCCATACACCCAGGCGCTGTTGTCGGCGGTGCCCATGCCCGACCCCAAGCGCGAGCGAATGCGCAAGCGCATCCCGGTGCAAGGTGATGTGCCGAGCCCTATCGATCCGCCGAGCGGGTGTCGGTTCCGCACGCGTTGCTGGAAAGCGCAAGACATCTGTGCCGAGCAAACGCCCGCGCTACTCGATCACGGAGCCGATCAAGCTGTCGCCTGCCACTTCCCCGAGGTGCGCACGCCGTAGGGCGTGCGGTACTCAAAGTCGTGCGGCCGGCGCCGCAAGACGGCGTGATTTGCTGCGGTAGAGCGCGGCGTCGGCCCGCGGCCGGTCGGCATTGATCACGAGACGGTGAAGATTCGCTTGCGTGAACCTGACGAGACTCCGGGTATGTCGCATCGCTCAGCGCACTCACCAGGCACTTCATCGCCGCAAGGCTGACTCGCCATCGCGCGGTTAGGTTGAAGCGGTGCACGACGAGACGAATTCGCGTGGTGACACTCGAGCCTTTGTGCTCGACGACGGCCTGCTTGCCGGGCGCTACGAGTTGGGTGCCGTACTCGGGCGGGGCGCAAAGGGGGTCGTCCACCGTGGTCGCGATCGTGTCTTGCAACGCGAGGTGGCGATCAAGCTTCTCTACCGCGACGGCACGGGCGATGACGACGCGTCAGAGCAGTTACGCCAAGAGGCCCGGCTCGGTGCGCGTATCAGTCACCCCAACGCGGTAGCCATCTTCGACACGGGTGTTCACGAAGGCCAACCGTTCATCGTGATGGAGTGCCTGTCCGGCGAAACGCTCGCCTCGCGCATTGCCGATCGACCGCTGTCGCCGAATCAAGTGCGCGACATCGGCGTACAACTACTGAATGCACTCGACGCGGCTCATCGCCGCGGGATCATCCACCGCGACATCAAGCCGGCCAACTTGCTCTTCACGGCGACGGGCTCAATAAAGGTCGCCGACTTCGGTATCGCGACCACCGCCGATAGCCACCGCGTCACGGACACCCAGCTCGTCGTCGGCACGCTGGCCTACCTGGCGCCCGAGCGGCTGCAAGGTGCCGCGGCAACGCCACAGAGCGACATCTACGCGGCCGGCGTCGTACTCTACGAGGCGCTCACCGGCCGCAAGCCCTTCGAGGCCGACACGCCGTCGTTGTTGCTGGATCAGATCTCGAGTGGTGCATCAGGCGACCTCGCGGTGCTTCGTCCGGACGCCGGCGCGACGCTGACGCGCGTGGTGACTCGCGCGCTGCAAGTTGATCCGATGGTGCGCTACCCAACGGCAAGCACAATGGCACGGGCGCTGGCGAAGGCACGGTTCGCGAGACCCCGGTCGTCACTCTTGGCACCGCCGCCCCCGCCGCCCCCGCCGCCCCCGCTTGTCGTCCCTCGCGCACGCGGCCGCGCACTGGCGTTCACGTCGATCGCCTTTCTGGCTACCGTCTCCGGCGCGGCAGCGTTCATCGCCGTCGACGGGCGCGGGTCCAACGAACCGAGCCAGCCCGTGAGCCCAGGGGCGAGCGCGCCGGCCGTTAGTGCTGCCAGTGCCGATGCGAGCGTCTCGACCACGGTGGTGAGCACCACCGCCCCCCCGACAACGACGAGCGCGACCAGCACCGTGAACTCGACCAGCCGCCCGACCACGACCACCGTGCGCTCCACCACCACTCGTCCGACAACCACGACACGGCCGCCCACCACGACGGCCACCACCCGCAACTCGAAGGGCAGAGGGCGCGGTCAAAACGACTGACGGTGGGGCTCGGTGTCACCCTCCTGTTCGGGCACGACCCGTCGGGTGAGCACAATGACCCAGTTATCGCTTGAGCCGGCCGCTCGCGATGCCGATGTATGAAGAAATGAGAGATCGCTCACCTCGGTTCGCGGCTTCGATCGCCGAGCCGGAGACCGTCGCCGTCCGCGCTCCCGCGGCGGCCGATGCGACGCGTCTCGCCCCCATCCTCGACCCCACCGAGTTGTTCGACCCCGTTTCGCGACCCGATGCCCCGACTGCTCACGACGGCCAATTGCTCGCCGACCGCTACGAGTTGGGCGCGGTGCTCGGCCGCGGCGCAACGGGGGTCGTACATCGCGGCCGCGATCGTGTGCTCCGTCGTGAAGTCGCGATCAAGCTGCTGTACCCCGACCTCGCGCGCGAACGTGAGACATCGGCGCGTTTCCAGCAAGAGGCGCAGTTGGCCGCGCGCATTCATCACCCCAACGCGGTGGCGATATTCGATACCGGCGTGCATGACGGACAACCGTTCATCGTGATGGAATGCCTGCCCGGTGAGACGCTGGCGACTCGTATCTCGGCGCACCCGTTGCCGGTCGACGAAGTATGCGAAATCGGTGCGCAGCTGTTGAGCGCGCTCGATGACGCCCACAAGCAGGGCGTCATCCATCGCGACATCAAGCCCTCCAACTTGCTGCTCACCTCGACGGGTTCCGTCAAGGTGGCCGACTTCGGCATTGCCACCGAGGCCGATCGGCACAACCTGACGAGTGTCGGCTTCGTGGTCGGCACGATCGCCTATCTGGCACCTGAGCGCCTCCGCGGTGTACCGGCAACTGCGCAGAGCGACATCTACGCGGCCGGTGTGGTGTTGTACGAAGCACTGACTGGCCGCAAACCGTTCGCCGGCAAGACCGCCGCCGAAATGCTGGATCAGATCACACACGGTTTGCTCACCGACATTGCGACGCTTCGTCCCGACATCGATCCGGCACTCGAACAAGTGGTGATACGAGCGCTCGCGAAGGAACCCGGGGCGCGCTACGCGAGCGCCGCCGACATGGCAATGGCGCTGGAGCAAGCGCGGGCAACGAGCGCCCGCGCCGCGAGTGCGTCACCCGCATTGCCCGAACCGGCACTGGCGGCGACGACAATCATCCCGCTCGCCGAGATCGGCCCCGAGGGGGCCCGCCGCCGTTCGCTGGCGTTCGTCGCGGTGATAGCAACGCTCGTCATTGCGCTCGGCGTCGGAGCATTCGCGTCTCGTGGCGGCGGTCTGCCCACGCTCTCGCCGACGAGCACCGCACCGGCGACAGGCGACGTCGTCGCCGAAAACCCGGTCGTAGTTCCCGTCGTCTCCACCACGGTGCGCCCGACCACGACTCGTCCGGCCGTCACCACCGCGGCCGAACGAACGACGACCAAAGGGAAAGGAAAGGCGAAAGGGGGTTGAGGCCGCCCACCGCGTGAATCCCGTGAGCGAAATCCCGACCAGCAAATTCAACGTCGACGAGATGTTCCTGCCCGTCAAGCAGAAACAGCTCCGTCGCGTGCCCCGGCTCATTCGCGTCGCCTTCAGCCTCGTGTGGCGCGCCGCGCCCCGTGAGTTCGTATTCCTCGCCGCGGTGCAACTTCTCGCCGGCGTCGGTATCGCAGTGCAGTTGCTGGCCGGGCGCAGGGTGTTGTCCGAGGTGCTCGCCTCGGGCGACAAAGGGCGTTTCGGTGACGTACTTCCATCGGTGATCGTGCTCGCAGCGGTTACCGCGTTCGTGACCTTTGCGAATCTGGCGCGCGCCGAACGTCAACGCATCCTCACCGAGCTGGTGGGCCGCTACTCCATCAATCGGGTGCTCGACGTGAGCACGGCGGTCGATCTGCTCGCGTACGAAAGTCCTGCCTTCCACGACAGACTGCAGCGGGCTCAGGTGAATGCGTTCAGCCGGCCACTACAAATGGTGAACGGTGTGCTGGGTGTGCTCGGCGCGCTGTTCACAATTGCGGGTATCGCCGGCGCGCTGCTGTTCCTCGAGCCGCTCTTCCTACTGCTCGTCGGCGTTGCCTACGTCCCCGTCTGGTTCGCAGCCACGCGTGCGAGCAAGGTCGTCTACGACTTCTCCGTCGTACAGACCGAGCGAGACAGGCGTCGCACCTATCTCTATCAATTGCTCTCGCGGAAGGAGGAAGCCACCGAGGTTCGAGGATTCGGGCTCTCCGAGTTCTTGCGAGCGCGCCACGACCGCCTCTACGAGGAAAAGATCGACGAGCTGCGCGGTGTCGTGCGCCGGCGGCTCGTTCTCGGCCTGGTTGGCGGCCTGATGACCTCGTTCCTCACCGCCGGCACGATCGGGCTCCTCGTATGGTTCGTCACATCCGGGCGCATGCCGCTCTCCGAAGCCGGCGCGGCGGCCGCCGCGATCGTGCTGCTCGGTCAACGGCTACAGGCCTTGGTCGGTAGCGCAGGTTCGCTGTACGAGAGTGCGCTGTTCATGGAGGACTTCACCGAGTTCGTCGACACATTGCCCATGCTGCGCAAAGCGCGCCCGACCGGAACTGCGCCACGCTCGTTCAACACCCTTTCGGTGCAAGACGCAACGTTCACCTATCCCAGTCGCAGTGAGCCGAGCCTGCGCGGCGTGTCGCTCGAGATCCAGCGAGGCGAGATCATCGCGCTGGTCGGCGAGAATGGGTCGGGAAAGACAACGCTCGCCAAGATCCTGGCCGGCTTGTACCCGCCGCAAACGGGCCGCGTGCGCTGGGACGGCGTCGACCTCGCGACGTGCGATCCTGATCAGGTCCGCGACACGATTGCCGTGATCTTTCAGGACTTCGTTCGCTACAACCTCACCGCGGCAGAGAACATCGGCATCGGTCGTCACGAGCGCTATGACGAGCGGGCCGCCATCGTCGCGGCGGCGGTGCAGGCCGGCGCGGATCCATATCTCTCTGCGCTGGATCGCGGCTATGACACCAAGTTGGGTCCACAGTTCTTCGGCGGTAGCGATTTGTCGGTGGGCCAGTGGCAACGAGTTGCGCTCGCCCGAGCATTCTTTCGGGATACACCGTTCATCATTCTCGACGAGCCCACCGCCGCGCTCGATGCCCGAGCCGAATACGAATTGTTCGAGAACATCCGGTCGCTGAGCGACGGGCGCACCGTGTTGTTGATCTCGCACCGCTTCTCGAGCGTTCGCTCCGCTGACCGCATCTACGTCCTCGACAAGGGACTGATCGTCGAACGGGGCAACCACGATCAACTCATGGCAAGAAGCGGTTTGTACGCCGAGTTGTTCACGCTTCAGGCCGCCGCGTACGCGGACAGCGCGGCCGGTGCCGATTCGAGCGCGATCGGTTGGGCCTGAGCATGGCGCAACTCCGACTTGCCGTTCACGACGATCGACCGCTCGTCCGCGATGGTCTGACGCTGCTCCTGAGCGATGAACCCGACCTGATCGTGGTCGTGCCGGATGATGAGGGGCCTCCGCCCGACGTTGCGGTCATCGGGGCCAACGCCACGCCCGAGGACACTGTCGTCGCATCGACACGAGTGGTTCAGTTCACCGACGCCATGTCGATCGAGATGATCGTCGCTGCGGTACGCGACAGCGCCGACACCAACCGGCGATCGAGGGTGCGTCCGACGAGCGAGCGCACGTGTCGTACCGCAATGGCACTCACGCCACGAGAGTTCGAGGTCCTCACTTGCATCGCTGCCGGGCTCTCCGCCACGGAGGTGTCCGAGCAATTGGGGCTTGCCCGAAAGACGGTCGAGAACCACAAGCGACGGATCTTCGTGAAGCTCGATGTGCAGAACCAGGGTCACGCGGTTGCGGTTGCTACCCGCGCGGGGTTACTGGTGGACGGTCTGTGACGACGCCGGCGCGGGTGCTGGTCGCCAACTCGAGCCCACTTCTGGGTGCGGTCCTGACGCGGGCGCTGCACGGCGATGACATCGATGTCGTCGGCGTCGCAAGTTCCTGCACCGACGCTGTCGATCAGTCACAATCGGCTCGCCCCAACGTCGTGGTCACGAGCAGCACGTTTGCCGATGCACCTCTCGCGCACGGCCTGCGCGACCTGCTTGCATCGGGGACGCGCGTACTCGTCGTGTGCAAGGCGCCTTCGCCGGCGATGCTCATGAACCTCTTGTTCGCGGGAGTATCCGGCTATCTCTTCATCGAGGATGTCAGCGTCGATGAACTCGTCACCGGAGTGTTGACCGTCGCGGCAGGCGATGCCGCGCTGCACCCTTCGGCCGCGGCGGCGGTGTTGCAACAGTGGCGGTCGTTGCGTCACGCATCACCTCGAGTGGACGTCGCCCCGCGAACTGATCTCACCGCACGGGAGATGGAGGTGCTCACCGCGATGGCCGAGGGACTCGCGACAAAGGCGATCGCTCTGCGGCTCGATGTCGCGCTCAAAACCGTCGAGAATCACAAGGCTCGCGTATTCGGCAAGCTGGGCGCCCGCAACCACGCGCATGCGGTGACACTCGCAATAGAGCAAGGCCTGCTCTCGCCTTCGAGTCAACTCGTCGGCGAGAGCAGGTCTTGATGCAAAGGCCTGGATGCTTACGAAACCGGACCGATCGGTTGGCCATTGATCGCGAATCCGTCGTCGCCCGTGAAGTCCTTCGGAATCGTGAGCGTGAGCTCATGCAACGTACCGATCTCCGTGATCTGGGGTGCTTCGTAGGTGGAGACAGTCATAAGTCAACCTCTCTTTCTGTTGCATTGAACGGTAACCAAAATCGTGCCCGGGCGAACCGGAGCAAAGTCCACTAGGGGTGTCGTTGAAACCTGACGCGAAGCAATCCGACGAGTTGCGATCCTCGAGCAATCTGGTCACTTACGGTCTGCGCATCGACGGCTTGGCCGGCGCCGGTCGTCTCCTCGCGCATTCCTGTGTCGACTACCCGGTGTTGCATGTCGAACGACAACTCGGCACTGCAGAAGTCGAGCAAGTGGTGACCGACGATTCGGCCGACTTCCGCCTTCAGGGTGACGCGGGTTCGGTACACCTCGACCGCGCCACACTCACCGCACACTTCAAGTTGTGTCGGCCGATCGACGACGAGGCAACCGTGCACCCGTTTCTCGCGATGACCGCAGCAATCGTCAGTCGCTGGCTCGGGCGGGACGCGTTTCACGCAGGGGCGTTCGTCGTCGATGACGGCGCCTGGGCGATTCTCGGTCAGAAGGGCACGGGCAAGAGTTCGATGCTGGGCTATTTCGCGATCAACGGCACGACGATCGTCACCGACGACGTGCTCGTGCTCGACAATGGTGATGCCCTGGCCGGGCCGTCGTGCGTCGACCTGCGGCCCGACACGTCGGTCTTTCTCGGCGCGGGTGAAGATCTTGGCGTCGTCGGCGCTCGCTCGAGATTCCGCGTCGTCCTGCCTACCGCGCCGCCGCGAACGCCGCTTCGCGGTTGGGTGTTTCCGACGTGGTCCGACACACTCGAGCTCGTTCCCGTACCGGTGGCGCAACGCGTCTCGCTGCTGGCCGCAAATCTCGCACTCACGCGCGCGCCGCTTCAGCCCGATCGATTCCTCGACTTCGCGTCATTGCCGTGTTGGGAGCTCCGCCGCCCTCGACAATTCGACATGCTCCACGAAACCGCCGCGCTACTGCTCGACCGCTTAGCCGGATGAATGAGTGTGCTGGTGAAGCCAAGCTTGTTGGAGAAGAACGAAACTGTGTGAGTCTGGCCGAGCGTCGGACCACACTTCGCGTAGCACGCTGGTGTCGACGACCGAGTCATCGAGACCGGATCCATCCCATTGAGCGACGAACGCCTGCGCGCGATGCTCCCAAAAAGCGGCGTTGAAAAGACTCTTCGACGTCCTCGATAAGATCGGCTCTGGGAGCAGATCGCCGAACAAGACCTCCATGGCCTGTGTGCGGTTGCGAAACCCGACTTCCGCACACTCGCCGGCGATGGCAATGAGGAACTCTCGGTCGCACAGCGGATGCACCGCCAGCGCGCCGTCGGCGTCGGCGATCACGCGGCCGAGGCTGTCGCAACCGGTGCGCAAATAACGCGTGCGCCACCAGTAACGACGGACCGAATCGTCCCACCGCATGGGCTCGAGGGCGGTCGCGCGACCGCGTGCTCGCGCCACCTCGCGCCGTGCGTCCGGTTGCAGCCAGGGCAACGGTTCTCGCCTCGCGTAGTCGCGCTGGTTCAGCCGGCTGCGGACAGCGCGCGGGGCTAGCGCTCGTGCGACGTTCGGGATGTCGCGCGGGCGCGGTCGCGACTGCCCGCTGAACAGCATCGCCACGCGCCGGCTGGGCCACGCCGACAGCAACTCGTCGCCAAAGACGCCGGTGAGTACCGACCCGCCGGCGACCTGCTCGGCAATGGGCGCGTGGAAGTGCGTATTGAACGGCCAGATGACACCGTGGCGGGAAAGGACCTGCTGCGCGTAGGGGCCCAGAACGTCGATCTCGTCCGTCAGTTCGACGCGACACCACTCGTCGATGCCGAGGTGGTCGATCACGCGCTCTTGCCAGGCGGTCTCGTCGGACGTCTCGCAAAGGGGAAATCGCAACGTGACGGGGATCGGGAGCGGCAGGCCTTCGCGCCGCGCGACGTGGGTGGCCACCGCCAGCACCGCCGAGGAGTCGCGCCCACCGGAGAAGCTGACCCCACACGGCGAACGGTTCAGGCCAACGAGCACCGCCTGCTCGAACGCTTCTCGCGCCGTCCGAAAGCGCGAGACATCGGGCAGCGGCTCCGCGTCGGTGTCGAGCTCCCACAACGTGCCGCAAGCGGCTTCGAGAGGCGTGGGTCGGTACGGCACGACCGACGCGACCGTGGGCGCACCGTGCGTCATGGCGGCGGCAACCTCACCAGCTCTTGATACTCGGTTCCTGCGGGAGCCTCTCGAGAAATGTCGACCCACGCGTGCGCATCGATGCCATTCGCAGTGCGAGTGACACCGACGACGACATCGTGGGGCTCACCGTGCGCGGCAAGCCACGCCTGCATCACGAGTGACCGCTCGAGACAGGTGGGTTCCTGGCGGCGCAAGACCGCATAGACACCGCGGCCCGCACCCCTCGGTAGATCGGGCGGTGGGGGGATGTGAGCGCGGACGCCGCTCGCGCGGAGTTCGCGGCGGGCGCGGCGTACTGAACGCAGAGTCCACCATGCCGCCCGCAACGTTGCCGGCGCGAATCGTGGCGCGAGCGCCGATCGTTCGGTCACGGCTCGAGCAGGTTCCGTTCTCGACACGCCGAAATGAACGCTTCGACATCACGGGCAGCTTGCTCGGGTTCGAGCTCGAACTCGGACACGAGACGCTCGGCGAGCTGGGTCTTGTCACTGCCCCGCACGATGGCGGCCCACAGCACCGTGCCGGCACGGTTCAAGCCGAGATACTTCGATGATTCGAGATCGAGGAGGATCGTCTCACCGTCGATCTCTCGCCATGAAGCAGCTCCCTCGCGAAGCTTGATTCGGCCGCGCTCTTCAGCAGCATCCATGATGGTCTCCTCGAGGATCCGGCGATAGGTCAAGGCTACCTACCGCGTGCTCGTCCGACGACGTGCGCATATGGTTCGGTCGCGTACTGCACGAGTTCGAAACCCGCTTCGTCGAGCTCGCCCGCGACCTCATCCTTGGTGAAGAAATGGGCGTAAAGGGGGGCGAGCGCATCACCCGCTTCGAGCACATCACGACCGCGCAACCGGCGAAACGAATTGCCGACGCGCAGCACCGCTCGAAAACGAACCGAGGTACCGCGCCGAGCGAAGAACGACAAGAGAATCGGCGCGCCATCGGGCAGGGCCGAGCGCGCGTCGGCGAGAAACTTCACGCGTCGCCGCCGACCGGCAATGTGCATGTACGAGCCCCAGCCGATCACCGCCCCGTCGAAGCCCACCGCCGGCGCCGGCCACTTGTCGCGCTCTGCCGCGTGGATACGCAATCCGTAGCCGCTGGCGATCGTCAAGTCGTTACCGAACTCGGCCAGCATTTCGTTGCACTCGTAGCCAACCGCGTCGTGACCGAGTTCGAGAAGTGCCAGCACTTCGCGACCCGCACCGGCACCGGTCACGGCCAGCCTCGACGCATCCGCGAAGAACGTGTCGATGGCTGCGCGTTCCCATGCCCAGAGGCCTTGCCGGTTGTAGCCCTCGTCGAGATACATGCGCTGATGTTCGAAGTAGGTCTCATCGATCCGCGCGACTTGACGCGGGCCGAGCAGTCCGAGCCAAAACCCGTCGACGGCTCCGCGCGTGGCGCGGATACCACCGTCGAGCACACGCCCGGACGAGAAGAAGACACGCGTGAGCATCCGATCGGCGCCACCGCTCACGACATTGCCTCCTGCTCACGGCTACTCGACTTTGTGCGGCGCAACGCGAGTTGTGTCGCGTGATGCCACCGTCCACGGTACGTACGTTCACGATCGGCGACGTAGGTCCGACTAGGCACGGCCAGCGCCCGCAAATAGGCGGCTTTCGCGAAGAGGCCGGGAACGACTCGAGTCGACGCCAGAGCCATGCTCGCATAGCTGCGGTCAGAGCTCATGTAGAGGGCCAATCCACGCTGCTCTCGACGAGTTGGCACATAGCTACGGGCCCACTCGGCGAGAGGGTGGGTGGGAAGACCGAAGGTGTCCCAAACCCGGAGAATGCTCCACGCCATTGGCGCAGTGGCGCGCCAGCGGCGCGCCAGCTCGTGCACGCGGTCGAGGTCGAGTGCATCGATGCCGGCTATCTGCGCGACATCGCGCATCGGCACCAACCTCGGGGGCCAGTCGCCGAGCGCGGTGTGCAGACACACGTGGACGAACGTCTCTTCGAGGGGCATGGTGACGAGCGTTCGCCCGGCCATCGAAAACTCACGAGAGACTCTGAATAATCCGTCAATATCGATCGTGTGGCCGAACGGACCGAGGACAAATGTCCTATGCAGATCTATCCCCAAGCCGTCGGGTGTCAGGAAACTCGCGCCCTTCGAGAATCGGTGGTCGAACCCAGGCCGAGGCTCGGCGTAACGACGCTGCGCGCCGTGGCCTGCCATCGTCGCCGTGGCAGCATCGAACGAAGAAGCCGGCACGAGCACATCGACATCGCAGAACGAGCGTAGCGACGGGTCCGGATAAGCGGTTTGCGCGATCGCCGATCCCTTCAGCACGCGATACGCGATGTCGTGCTGCTTGAACGAGTCGACGACGTCGAGCAATAGGCCTTCTAACCTCAGAGAACGCATCATCGTTCGACGGTGCAGAGCCGACGCGCTGCCTCGCTGCTCGTCCGTCGCCGGGAGTGCACCCGACTTGATGGCTCGCATGAGCAGCCCGTCGAGACGTTGCGCGGCGATCGCGGTGAATGCCTGCACCCACGACTCGGAGTCGAGTGGATCAGCCGCGAACGAGCGCGTCGATGGCAGCCCGAATGCGGCTACGGCCGCGATCGTCGCGTCAACTGGGCCGGTCCATGACCGCGGCGGCGCCAATGTGGCTAACAACCTGCGTGCACCGCCGTGCGCGCGGCCACGACACGCGTCGACCGAGCCGACGAATTCCTTTGCGTCGCAGTTTGACCCAAACAGAGCAACACGAGCACGAAGGGGAAGAGTTGCACACGCTGTCGAGTGATGATCCCGAAGTTGCCAAAGGTGGAGAAGGCAAAGACGAAGATGGTCGAGTACATCGCTGCGAAAGCAACGTAAGGACTCCGCAGCGCGAGCCGTGGTACCCGCGCGAGCTGACGTATCGATGCGACGAACAGGCCAGCAAGTGCGAGACCCTCGAGCGCCGACACCATGGCTTGAGCGTTATCTGCCTCGAACGGGAAGGGACGAAAAAGAACCGTCACCGTAGCCCACGGCACGTCAAAGGGCGATTGGATCCGCGCGGCTTCGAAGCTCGACCCACCCTCGTCCGTGCGCTCTTGCGCGACATCTAGCGCATCGTTGAACGAACTCGAGCTGCCGAGGTGCAGGGCGTCTTGCATTTGCTGCGCCGCGACTGCACCGACGATGGCGAGCACGGCGATGCCGATGATCTTTCCGAGACGACCGCCGAGAACACCGTGACCTCGTTTGGGTCGCACAAGGAATCCCGTGAATAGCGCGGCGATCACGACGACGGCCACGTGCGGCCGCACCATCAGTGTCGCGACGAGACCCGATAGAAGCGGGAGATAGGCACGGCCCTGATGGGTCAATACGCGGGCCGCACCATACGCAGTGAGGCCCAGCGCGAGGGTCATCCATGCCTCCTTGCCGATGCTCGACGGCCAAAACAACATCGACGGCAGGAAGAAGATCAGCAGTGCGTATTTCCTGGCATCGCCGGCCGGCAACGCTATTTGGAACGCCCGCAGGGCTAGATAGAGGCCCCAGAAGCTCGCCGTTGCGAAGACTGCGAAGCCTCCTGACTTGGACGGACCAATCACGGTGTACACGATCCCCGTGACAATCTTGATGAAGTTGGTCGACGTGGATCCCGCTCCCAAGTCGATGTCGAAATTGCCGTGCCGATACTCCCGCGCAAGGAGCACTCCGACGTTGTGATACGTCGACGCGTCACCGTTGCCGTCGTAGACGCCGAAGGTCACCGCATACCGCACCACCGTACCCACACCCTTGACGACCAGCGCGACGCCGAGCAGCGGTACGAGTGACACCGATCCCGCGCAAGGGTTCAAGCGGCGCAGCAACAGCAGCGACCCTCCACCGAGCAGCGGTACGAGCCACAGCGCGGCCCATGCGTCGTAGCTGAGCCGCCCCATCGACGCGGTCACGCCGATCACATAGGCCACAACCGTGACTGCTGCCGTAGTCGAGAGCAGCTGCCGATCAGCGCGTGCCAGGCTCGGGAGCCGGGTCATCATGCCGCCATCATCTCCTCGTAGAGCGCTTGCAGTCTTCGAGCGGCGCGTCCGATATCGAAGGCCGACGCGCGAATTCGGCCGGCTGTGCCGAGCTGCGTCCGCAGCGATTGCTCCCGCAGTACGCGCTCGAGCGTGTCAACGAGGTCGGCGGTCGCGCCCGGGGCGACCAGCAGGCCGGAGACACCATCTTCGATCACTTCAGGTATGCCTCCGACGGCCGTTGCGACACACGGGATGCCCGTTGCCATTGCTTCGACGAGTGCGATCGACAACCCTTCGAACTGTGAGCTCAGGCAGAAGACGTCCAACCCGGGCAACAACTCGAGCACGTCCTTGCGCGAGCCGGCGAATATCGCGCGGTCGGCAATACCGAGGCGCTCGGCGAGGTGGCGCAGATTGTCCTCGAGCGGACCGGCCCCAATCAATACGAGTCGTACATTCGGCAGACGCTCGGCGAGAACGGACGTGGCGTGCAGCATCATCTGCTGGTTCTTCTTGCGGGTGAGATTGCCGACGGTGCCGATCACGAGATCTGTGGGATCGAGACCCAGCGCGTCGCGCGCCTTCGCACGATCCGCAGACTGGAGTTTGATCTCGTTCAGGTTGATGCCGTGGAGCAGTACCTCGATGGACGGCTTGTGCGCGGCCCATGGCGGGTGGATCGACTGCGCGACCGATGTGGACACCGCGACGACTGCGGCATTGCGGCTGAAGGTGAGCGAATTGGCCCAACGGCTCGGTCGCCGATGCCGCTCCCAGACGTTGTGCTCGGTGTGCACGAATCGAGGCCGTCGACCGAGCGAAATCCGAGCGATCGCGGCGGACAACGGCATGTGCGTGTGGATGATGTCGTAGCGCTGATCGCGAGCGAGTCTTCGCAGTCGAAGAGGCCAGAGGACCTTTGCCCAGCCTCGCGTGCCCAGACAATGCACTGGTACGCCCGCGTCCGTTATGTCGGTGACGAAAGCGTCCTTCCACGGGAGCAAATACGCGACTTCGACGTCGAAACGGTCGCGGTCGAAGTGACGAATCGACGATGCGATGAGGCGCTCGACGCCACCCCTGCCGAGTCCTTTCGTCAACCACAGCACCCGGACGCGCGGTTGGGCGGCCATTTGCGAGTTGCCGGTCACCGCGACCGACCCTTTCCGTCACCGGTGCGGAAAAGAGGGAGATTGCCTCGCCGGCCGTCGCCGTCAGCCTGAGGCGGCTCCTTCGACTCGAAACGTTCGGCGTGGCGCGCCGGCGCTGGCAGTGGTTGCGATTGCGATTGCGCGAGCGGATATTGTTCCCCACCGCTGAGATCGATCACGGTCTTCCGGCGCCAGATCCCGCCGTCGTCGGCCGGCGCGACCGGCACCGCCGGTTCGGTCACGGGAGGGGCGACTGGTTCGGCGGCCGGCGTCTCGGACGGACCGGAACGCGAGATCCGTGGTGGCGACGTCGGGTCTGGGGCACGCCAGCCGATGGCAGCGATGGCGCTGGCCGGTCGCGGCATCTCTCGCCGCTCACGGCGCCGAGGCCGAGCACGGTAGTAGCTCGAATCCGCTCCCCCTGCCGCGCCCGCACCGACGAGCACAACGCCGAGCACGACGACTTGACGCTGCGCAAGAAGTCCAGCCATTCGCCGTGCTGACGCAAAGGTCGTCGAGCCGCACCGCGCCACCAGCACGACGCTGTCCGCTGCATGCATGAGCTCGGTCGCGTCGTTGGCAATGAGTGCGGGCGGAGTGTCCAAGATGACTGTCTGCGATAGCGAGCGAGCATGTTGCGCTATTCCGCGCTCGTAGCCGACGATGTCCGCAGGATTCGCGTCGGGATCGCAGGACAACACGAGCTTCACTCGTGGGATCATCGTCGGAACCGCGTCGAACGCATTCTTCGATGTCAGCTTCGCGCCGGCCGCGCGCCGCCCCAAGAGCATGGCCTCGATAGCAGGCTGCCGCGCATCGCCGCTCACGACGACAACGTCACCATCCTTCTCGGCGAATGCAGCCGCGATGTTGGCCGTCACGGTCGTCTTGCCTTCACCCGGCGAGCCCGAAGTGACGAGTACGACATGGCCGCCCGCAAATCGATCGGCGACTTCAGGATCTGCACCGTTGGCCCGCGGCATATGTAGCAGCGCGGTGCGTAGGCCGCGGTAACTCTCGGCCGCGATGGAGTGCGGTTCGCTGAAGGTTGTGATGCGGCCACGCCAGCGAGACCGCCGCGATTGCCGCGGGATCTCTGCAACGACGGGCAGGCCGAATGCGTCTTCGGCCTGCGCGATCGTACGCACCTTCGGATTGATTCGCTCGAACGCGACAATCAGCGCGAGCCCAGCAAGGAAACCCACGATGGCACCGATCGCGGCGCGTGCACCGCGCGAGTCAGGCACCGAGAACCCACCAGACGCGGAGTCGGGCAACGCCGCCGCCGGTGACAAGACGGCCAGCTCGTTCGCCGCCGAGGCGGCCTGCATCGCAAGTTGTTGCAATTGGTCGTAGTTGGCACTCAGCTGGCGCACCAGGCTGTCGCGCTCGGCGCGCTGGAGATCGGCTTGCGACCCTGGTGGGGGTATTAGCGAGTCCAGTGCCCTGATGCGGTTCTCGAACGTGGCGATGCGTTCGTTGGTGGCGTCGATGAGAGGATCGAGCTGTTGTTGACGGCGCTCTACGAGAAAGGTGACGAGCTGCGCTGCGAGAGTGTCGGCTTCCTTTGTCGCGCGCGCCGGATCCGTGTCGACGCTCGAGATCTGTAACGTGCCGGCCTTGTCGTTGACGGACGACTCGAGGTCAGTCGTCAAATCGGATGCAGACCGACCGAGTTCGGCCGCGCTCCGTTCGATCACTGCACTCGACCAAACGAGCGAGGAAACTAGTGCGAGGTTTGTGGCGTCAGCAGCTCCACCGATGGACGATGGGCCCTTCACCAACACCGTCGTCGCGCGGAACCGCGTGTCCGCCGACGCAGTCGGCACCTTCGATGGTGTCGAGATGAACGCCACGCTGGAGCCGATGAGGACGAGAGCCGCGATCGCCCACCATCGGGAGCGAAGCGCTATCAGGTAGTCGGCTGCACCCACGGGGCACTCCATTCCAACTCGGCGAGGCCCGCGGCGTGATCGCGTACGTCGGCGCCGCCGCTGAAGCTGCGTGCAGGGTCGACGATGCTCAACGCTGCTCGGCGGACAACCCTGATGTCATCTGGTCCACGTCTGACGTTGTTGCGAACAAGTATCTGCTCGAGCACGGCCGGATCGTTCGACACCGAAAGCAAGACCTCGGCAACGCGGTTGTCCTGCCGATGCTCGACAAGCACAGTGAGATCGTCGATACATGCGCGCAATTCGGCATAGGTAACGACGCGAGGGTGGAGCCGCACGATCGAAGGATGCGGGGTGGAGAACGCCTCTTCGTCAGGCGCTCGCAACTCTTCCGTGAGCTTTTCGCCGGGGCGCATACCAACGATCTTGACTGCGATGTCGCCACCGACAGTCCTTCCCGACAGCCTGATCATCCGATGCGCAAGATCGAGGATGTTCGCGGGTTCGCCCATCTCGAGCATGAACACCTCGCCGCCCTGCGCGAACGTGCTTGCTTGCAGTACGAGCTGCACCGCCTCGGGTGTGCTCATGAAATAGCGCGTCATTCTCGGATCAGTGACGGTCACCGGCCCACCGGCCGAGATCTGGCGCACGAATGTCGGAATGACGCTGCCGCGACTGCCCAGCACATTGCCGAAGCGGACGGCGCAAAAGCGACCTCCGGCCGCCGCGTTGGACAACACGATCTGCTCGCCTATCCATTTCGACGCGCCCATCACACTGGAGGGATGCACAGCCTTGTCGGTCGAGATGAACACGAATCTGTCGACGCCGGCTCGGGCGGCGGCGGCGGCGACATTGCGCGTGCCAATGACATTCGTCAAGACCGCCTCGCATGGATGCGCTTCGAGCAGAGGTACATGCTTGTGCGCCGCCGCATGAAACACGACATGGGGCCGCCATTGCGCGCACAGTTCGAAGATCCGCTCGCGGTCTCTGACGTCGGCCAGCAGTTGCTTCGGCGTTATCGACAGTTGCGCGGCCGCGTCGTGCAAGTGGGTTTCGTCGTGATCGAGCATCAACAAGAGAGCCGGATCGCACGCCGCGACCTGGCGCGCAATCTCCGACCCAATCGATCCGCCGGCGCCCGTGACGAGCACCCGCCGGCCGACCAGCGCGCGGCGCACGCTGTCGAGATCGGTGATCACCTGCTTGCGTCCGAGCAGATCTTCGATGCGTACATCGCGCGCGTCTCGAACCGAAACCGTACCGCCGAGCAATTCCTGTACCGGAGGAAGCACCTTGAGGGTCACCCCGGCCGACGCCGCGCTATTCGACACCCGTCGTACCAACTCCTGGTCGGCCGACGGAATGGCGAGCAGCGCCTGATCGATGTCGAAGTGCTGGACGGCTTCCTCGAGCCGGTCGATTCCTCCGAGTACCGGAACGCGCCCGATGAGTCGGTCGTGTTTGCGCGGATCGTCGTCGAGCAGCGCGACCGGCACCAAGTTCGCGGCCGTGTTGCGGCTCATCTCGCGAATGACCGAAGCCGCAGTCTCGCCGGCTCCGATGATCAAGACGCGCAAGCCCGGTGCGTGCACTTCCGAGCGGCGCAGCGCGAACAGTCGGTACTGGAAACGGATGCCCCCGAGCAGCATCGTGGCCAGGAACGCGCCGAACACGTTGACCGAGAGCGGCACGTCGGGACCTATGAGCGCAACGGCGATGAGCACGACCATCGCCGTGGCCGACGCGGTAATTACTCGGCACGCTTCTTGCAAGCTTGCGTGCCGCCACATCTGGCCGTACAGACCGAAGCGCCAATTGCTCAACAGATGCACGAGCACGGCGAGAGGCAAGAACGTGCGGAAACTCGCCCAGAAATGCGGCGGTACGGAAAGATCGAAGCGTACGACGAAGATCGAGCAATAGGCCACGACCACCAAGAGCGCGTCGAGTAATGCGAGTAACGCATCGCTTCGCATACGCCGGGCGACAAGTCGGGGGAATCGGCTCGCGAGGGGCCGAGACCACGCGTCGCGGGGAGCTTTGGGAAGTGCTGGTGACATCAGGCGGGGTGCGGCTTTCTCGGGATGCGGGGACTCTGGTTCGAGGCACGGAACGAACCGCCGTCGACTTCTCACAGTCACGCAGTGTGGTCGTTCCGCCACGTATAGTAGTCAGAACGGGCCCCCCTGTCTAGGCATGAAGGACTAGTTAATCCATGATGTGGTCATCTAGCGGTCGCGGAGTATCGCCAGCGGTTAGCGGCACGACGAAGGTCGTCCTCGAGGGCCAATCCGCCCGCGAGTTTGCGCTCGAACCACCGCATGCCGTCGCCCAGTTGCACTGGGGAGCGGTGGAGCCGATGCACATCGGTATGCCCACGACGATTGGGTCGAGTGCCGGCAAGAGCCGCCGATCGGTACCGGTCCCGTACGACACGCTCAATGCTCGACGAAGGCGTGACCGCTTTCGGATACGCGAAATGAATCGGACAGAGACCCAGGCGATCCTCGATCAAGCGGGTCGAAATATCGAACTCCCTTTTGGCAGTATCGAGATCGAGTCGATCGAGCAGCGCGTGGGTGTGGGTGTGCGAGCCGACAGTGATCAGCCCGGTCGTCACCATGTCGGCGAGCGCGGACCACGACAGCGCGCGACCGTCGGCCGGGAACCGAATGTCGTGCTCGATGAACTCGGTCGCAACATAGAGAGTTGCGGGTATCGCGTAGCGCTCGAGGATCGGAGTCGCGATGTCGGCGAGATCATCAGTCCCATCGTCAAAGGTCACAACGATCGGCGGCTTCACCGCGCTTTTGGCTACCGATTCGGGCGAACTCAACCAATCCAGCGCGTCATCGAGCGATGTGACCCGTCCGAGCTCGCCGAGCACGGCCATCTGTTCGTCGAACAGCGATGTCGGCAGATCCACTTCGAGGGATGTGCGCCGGCCGACACGGTGGTAGATGAGGACGACCACTCCCTCATCAGTGCCGCGGACTCGGTCCGCGGCAGAGGCCGCTGCTTTTACCGCCTGTTGTGTCATCTCACGAATCACGGCGCCTCATCTTTCCGTGAGGGCCACCAGTGGCCCGAGGATCTCTAGGAGAAACGTCATGACCATTTCGCGCATGCAGGTTGATATTCGTCCGAGTATGGAGGGCGACGACGCCGCGATCCTCGCGCTCCTCCAAGCTTCGCTCGGATGGGTACCTGACGAGCTCTTCGCCAACTTCTTCGATTGGAAGCACCGGCAGAGCCCCTTCGGCGCATCGCCGGCGTGGGTTGCCGTCGACGGTGAACGCATCGTCGGCTTTCGCACCTTCCTTCGCTGGGAGTTCGACCAGGATGGACAGGTGCGACGCGCCGTGCGCGCAGTCGATACCGCCACCCATCCCGATTACCAAGGCAAAGGGATCTTCTCCGCGCTGACCCGGGCCGGCCTCGACGCAATGCACGAGGACGGCGTCGACTACGTCTTCAATACGCCCAACGAAAACAGTCGGCCTGGTTACCTCAAGATGGGATGGCAGAGCGTCGGACGGCTGCCCGTAGCGGTAAGGATGCGATCTCCCGGTAGCGCGCCGCGCGTGCTTCGTGCCCGTGTCCCTGCCGACAAATGGTCCATCGAGTGTCACGCCGGCGCATCCGCGACCGATGTGTTGCGAGACGAGGACTCCGTGGCGGCGCTGCTGTCGCGACGATCCGCCACACTTGGCATTGCGACACGCCGCACTCCTCAGTTTCTCAAGTGGCGCTACGGCTTCGAGCCGTTGCGCTACAGAGCAGTCCTCGCTGGACAGCGAGTCGAAGACGGCATGGTCATCTTTCGCGTGCGCCGCCGCGGACAGGCAACCGAAATTGTCTTGTGTGACGTACTCCTGCCCGCACACGACGCAAATGCCGTAACGCGACTCGCCAAAGCTGCTCTTCACGAGAGCCGCGCCGACTACGCGCTCCGCATTGGGGGCCCCCTCTTCCAAGCGGGGTTCGTCCGGCTTCCGCAGCAAGGTCCCATCCTGACCTGGCGCGAGGTATGCAACACACAGCAGCCCGCGCTCGATGACTGGTCGCTCACCATGGGCGACGTGGAGTTGTTCTAGCCATGTCTCTCGGCTCATACATCACCAACATCCCGAACCCGTCGCGTGCCCGGCTCGACTCGTGGGTCAGGAAGGCGGCCGAGGGGCTGCCGGACGGCGCGGTTGTGCTCGATGCCGGCGCGGGGGCGGGCCCGTACCGAAGTTTGTTCGCTGACGGCGTCACCTACGAATCTGCCGACATCGCCCAGATCGCCAAGCGCTACACGGACTTGACGTATGTCTGCGATCTCACCGCGATCCCCGTCGAGGAACGTCGCTTCGACCGAGTCATCTGCAACCAAGTCCTCGAGCATGTAGCGGCTCCCGCCGCAGTGCTCGCAGAGTTGCATCGCGTGCTGAAGCCGGGCGGCGAACTGTGGGTGTCCGCTCCACTGTTCTACGAGGAACACGAGAAGCCGTACGACTTCTACCGGTACACGCAGTTCGGTTGGCGCCACCTCGCTGCCTCTGCGGGTTTCGTGGTGCGCGACCTCGAGTGGGTCGAGGGTTACTACGGAACCTTTTCCTATCAGTTGGCGATGGCCGCCCGGCACCTCCCGAAGCGTGACTTTGGAGTTCGCGTCGTTGCTGGGTTGGCGGCGCATTACTTCGCGCGCCGGGAACTGGCGGTGAAGGTCGTCGACCGAGGGATGCCGAAGAACTATGCGTGCGTCCTCGTGAAAGAGCAATAGCCGAGGCGTCACTGGTGCAGTTGTAGTTCGGCGCGGATCGCCTCCGCGAGGTCGGCAGTCGGGACAGTCAGTCGGTCGCGCACCAAGGCGGCGTTGTGCTTCGCTGCGGTCGCCGTCCACTCGAAGCTGCATGCCGGATCGGCGAACGTGTGGAACACGAAGCCGTCGTATAGATCGCAGAAGTGTTCGATGATTGGTAGAGCGCCGGCTGCGGCCGCCTCGAAGAACCGATACGTCCACACGAAATCGCCACTGGGGCATAGTGCGAACTGCGCCCTTCCTAGGGCCGCGACGTAACCCGGGTCCCACGCCTTTTCCGGCCATTCGCGCCCCGTGCGCGAATACCTCAGGTCGAGCTCGGATGATCCACGGCGCAATGCATTCGGCATTCGAACGCCGTTGGTAGCCGCCCAGCGTTTGATTGCCAAGCGACGCGCTGGTGTGCCGAAACCAGCGAAGGAGTACCGAAGCGGGCGATCACTCGACCATTGCGCGCGATACGCGTCGAAGACCGCGTGCGCGTACAGCAAGGGCCGTTCCATGTGGCCAATACGAACCTGTGGCCGCGAATGGTCGATGACGACCTCCAGGTCAGGCGCATCCGCGTCGATCTCGTAGCGGCAGTCGAAGTATCGGCTCAACCAACGGTAGCGAGGTGCTTCGTCCGCACTCACCGCCAGTGAGGCACCGGCCTCGCTGATCGCATGCGCGGCCCGGAAGGTCTGGAGAAGACCTGATCTCTCCGCAACGACACGCAGAACCCCGAGATCGGTGCCACGCGCGCTCATTCGACGACCTTGATGAGATGGACCCGGCTGCGCCGGATCGTACGCACACCAGGAGTACGCGCGACGAAGTCGTCAACAGCGCGACGACAGCCCTCCCAGTAGAAGTAGTCGTCAATGACAATCACGCCGTTCGGCACGAGTTGTGGCCAAATTCGCTCGAGGCAAGTCTGAACAGAGTCGTACCAATCACAGTCGAGGTGGGCGAGCACCACCGGTTCCCGAATGTCCATCGTGTCGTCGAACAGCCCCGGATGGAACACGACCTCGTTCTGTTCGGGATCGAGTCCAGCATCGCAAAACGCGGCGTGCATCGCTTCCAAGAGATCACCGCGGTAGCCGTAGTACTCCTCACCTCCGATTCCGCTCGACTTCCCCGACGCAATCTCCTCGAAGCGGCGAGCAGCGGATTCGCCGTCCGCGTCGGTCGGCGGTGGAATGGTGCCGAAGACATCGTAGAGATGGAGAGGTGTGCGTGAATTCTTCGCTGCGGCGAGCACCATGGCTGATCCGCCAAGAGCCGATCCTGCTTCGACGATCACGCCGCGCGTATTGCGCGTCTGCCGTGCGAGCGTTGCAAGGTCGATGAGCGCACTACGTTCGAGGTACGTCAGATTTGCTGCGCGGACATCTTCGACGCAGCGACGTATGCCCGCGCTTCGCTCAGTTCGTGCTCGGGCGACATGGTGGCGCACATCTCGTGCGGTGGACAACGGCGTCGTCATTGTGTTTCCTCCGATGGGCACGTGTTCGGCAACCGTGTTTTTCGGACGATTCGCCCTTACCATTTTCGCCAAGTGACGCATGATCCTTTAGTCCCATCTCTCTCCGTGGTCATTCCTGTGAGAAACGGCGAATCGACGCTCGCTGTCCAGCTTCACGCGCTTTTTTGTCAGCAGGCTGCACCGCCGTTCGAAGTGATCGTGGCCGACAACGGCTCCACCGATCGCACGGTCGAACTCGCCGAAGAACTGTCGTCGTCGGCCCCGCTCGGTGTCGAGCTGACCGTTGTCGACTGTTCGCAGCGAGTCGGTGTGAGCGCCGCACGAAACGCTGGTGTCCAGGCCAGTCGGGCCGATCTCGTTCTGATCTGCGACGCCGACGATGTGGTGTCCCCCATTTGGGTGCGAGACATGATGGCCGCGCTCGAAACTTACGATCTCGTCGGTGGTGCACTGGATGAGACGAGGCTCAACTCCGAGCTCGACGCCGTCAATGGCAGAGGTCTCGATAAGGAGTTGCCCGTTTCTCTGCGTTTTCTTCCGTTCGCGCTGGGCGCCAACGTTGGAGTTCGCCGCAACGTGATCGACGCGATTGGTGGTTGGGACGAGACCTTCGTCGGCGGCGGTGACGACATCGACTTCTCGTGGCGGGCGCAGCTCGCCGGATACACGCTCGGGTTCTGTGGCACCGCCGTCATCGACTATCGCCTCAGAAAGGACCTCAAAGGCGCCTACAAGCAGGCGTACCGAAACGCGCGTGCGGGCCCGAGGCTCTATCGGGTATACGGACATCTGGGCGCCCGTCGGCGCACGGCGCGCTCAATCGCGTATTCGTGGTTCTGGATCATCAGCCGTGCTCCGATGGTGGTGTTCGGCAGTTACGGTTTGCGGTTGCAATGGTGTCGTCGAGTTGGCCTGGCGTTTGGGCGAGTAGCAGGAAGCATTACGAACCGGGTCGTCTATCTCTGACCGAGCATCGCGATCAGGCGAGGCGCGCGAGGCGCTCGGCCTCGCCGAAGAACTGGCTCGACTCCTTCAACTCTTCCCATGAACCGGATGCCGTTACACGGCCTCTTTCGAATACGACGAGCTGATCGCACGAGCGCAGCGTCGAGAGACGATGAGCGATGATGATGAGCAGCACCGATCCATGGAGTTTGGCCAGTGTCTGTTGAATCGCGACCTCTGAGCGCGCGTCGAGTGCGCTTGTCGGCTCATCGAGAACGATCACATTTGGCCGGCCCGCCAGAGCGCGCGCAAGCCCAATTCTTTGGCGCTGGCCTCCGCTCAAACCGACGCCTTCGCCCAATACGGTTTCGTAGCCATTCGGCAACGCAAGTATCTCGTCGTGCATGAACGCGCTGCGGGCAGCTTGTTCGACGCGCTCGAACGGGATGTCGTCTCTGAGGAAGCGGATGTTGTCCGCGACGGTGCCGCGCAACAGCCGGACTTCTTGCGGAACGAGGGCAAACCTCGTGTACCAGTCGTCGAGGCTGTACTTTTCGGCGAACACATTGTTGACTCGCAACTGCCCGGCGGTCGGTTGTCGAAGTCGCATCAATAGGTGAGTCAGTGTCGACTTGCCGGCACCCGACGGCCCGACAACGCCGATCGTCGACGGTTGTTCGAAGCGAACCGAGACGTGCTCGAGCGCATTCTGCTGCGTACCCGCGTAGCCGAAGGTCACGTCCATCAACTCGATCGAGTCCACTCGACCCAGAGGGAGACCCTCTCGTACGACGGCGCGTGAGCGGTACCGAGTCGCATTCTTCACAACGCTCTCGACGTACGGGACTTGTTCGCTCAATTGCTGAAACGCGGATGTCACTTGCTGGCTGTAGGAGAGACCGCGCACCATCAAGAGGACCACCGCGCCCAGGTCGCCCAACTGGGCACCCGGCGAAGAGTTCAATCGCGACAACCCGATGAGCACTGTGAGCAGCGCCATGTTCTGGTAGATCCCGGGCGTGAGCCGCATCAGCAACCGGGTACGAAACCCCGAGCGCTCGGCGGCATCCACTTGCCGGGCGGTGAGGACGTCGATCGATGGCTCGGCACCGAAGAGTCGGATCTCCTGCGACGTATCGACGACCTCGGCGATGGTCTGTGTGTACAGCGCCGAGAGTTCCAGATTCTTCGTCGCCTGCCGGCGGGTCGCCCGTGAGAGCGGCAATAGAGCCAGACCGAGAAGTACCACACAACCAACGATGAGCAGCGCAGCACCAGTGTTGATGAGTACCGCAGTCGCGATGAAGGCAATGAAACCCAGAGAACTGCTGACGATGGTCGATATGACGACCAGCGCAGTGGCGACTCTCATCACGTGGGTGGTTAGGACTTCTTGCAGGTAGCCGTTCGGTTCGGCTGCCTGCACCGGCCACTCTGTGCCAAGAAACGCAGTGAGCGCCTCGCGCCTCGCTCGCTTCAAACTCCTCGTTGTCAGACGCGCTGTCGCGAGTGAAGTAGCGACCACCAGTGCGAGCAACGCTCCGACACCCGCCCCGGCCAACAGCAAGGCTTCGATGCGGTCGACGGTGGTGTCGACAAAGGCGAATTGAAGCGCGATCACGTCTCGTCCGGCCGCGAGGGCAGTCGCGACTTGAACGAGCAGATAGAGGACCCCTGCTTCGATGAAGCCGGAAACCAACGACCCGAACGCGATCGGGATCACGAGCCATCGCTCTGCGTCCGTATACGGGCGCAGCATGCGCCACATCGAGACGACGTTCTTGCGCGGGGGACGATTCTTCAGCCGTCCGGCCCGATCTGATCGTGTGCGTGATCGGCCGATCAAGACGTCGCTCCCTCGCGCTGTCGCACACCCGCATCGCCGCAGAGGCGAATCGATGTCTCCAACGCCTCTTCGGGCGTGTCGCACCATGTTGCAAGCTGTGATCCGCTTGTCCACGTCTGCCAGAAGTTGGACAACTTACCGAACCGGTCGGGCAAGACGACATGCGGTATGCCGAGGAGCAGACACAGGATGTGGCCATGCAACCGATCGGTGATCACCACGTCGGCTGCGCTCAACAAATGCGTTCCCCGTAGGATCCGTCGCTGCGCCGCCTTGTCGTAGCAAATGGACAGTGCCGGCGAGACGGGCAGCCTGCCATGTCCGTGTTGACGGCAACGCTGTGCCACGGCAGTCATGTGAAAGAGAGTGCGTTCGCGCGGCTCGGAAAATGGTGGCTTCGGTTTTCGCAACCAGTCCTTCACCGTGATGCCTTGGTGGCCCCGGGCCGCAACCAAGGATTCATGATCAGTACGACCGAGCCATATAACGCGGGATCCGGCGCCTCGTGGTCTGGGACGGCGTAGCGGTCCCAGACAGAAGGCCGCGTCGGGCACGAGCTCGGCTTGCAGGCCCACGGATCGCAGGACCTCCAAACTTCGCTGGTCCCGAGCCGCCAATGTGAGATCTCCGTGGCGCAAGAGAGTGGCGCCCGCGGCTGCCTTGGCCTTTTCGTCTTGAAAGAACACAGTTTGTGGCAATTGAACGATTTTCGTCGCGCCGTGGTTCGCGACAATCGTTTCTCGAAACCGCTGATGCGGTGGCCACAGGTCGCCCAGGTTTCCACCGCCGTGGAGCAGGATCGTTCCGTCGCCAAGACGACGCGTCATCTCGCCATCGTTGTGGAACCGTCGGTCGGCGACATACGCGATCGGCCAACGCGAGCTATCGAGCGCCGTCGTCTCGCCACACCAGATCGCGCTGTCACCGACGTTTTCGTGCTGTGGGTAGTCGATCAATGCAACGGGACCCTCTGGAACCTGACGCTGCACGAAGTCACGAACTTTGCCCGCAAGGCTTTCGATGAGTCTGGAGTCTGGATTGTCCATCAGAGAAACTCCGATCGTGTACCGAAACGCCGTTGTCGAACGTCGTGGAGATCAACCATCGAGATGGGCACCGAGTAAGTCGAAACCTTCGAGTGCCATGTACCGCGCCGTGTCGAGCGACAAGAGCGGCGGGCCACCGTTGCTGAGCAAACTTGCTATCCGCTCTGCTTGATCGACAAGATCTGAGCCGTCCCCCGCGAAGACGAGTTCCGGTGTTAGCCCGACCGACTCGGCGAAATCCGCGCACTTCGGGTGGTAGTCGATGATCGCAAATGGAACACCCGTTGCGTACGCGAATACCCCTGCATGAAGTCGCATGGCGAGCACGGCGTCACAAGAAGCGACAGCGGAGAGCATCGACGAAACATCGCGCTCGTACGGCTCTACGGTGCACGGCGTCACCGCTTGCATTTCGTCGGCGATCATGTTGGCGAGACCGACGTCGCCTTTGCTCGGGTGGCAGTTGAACGCCAGCAGAACAGGCTCGTAGTCGACAAGTTTGGCCACGGCCTTGAGCAACCCAATCGTACCGAGGATGCGCCGCTGCTCCATTTCGATGCTGCCGCCTTCGAACGATTCGAACAGGCGCAGCGCAACACCGAGTCGAGGCCGAGCTCGTTGGCTGCGGCGCGCCACGGTTTGCATATGATCGGGCGCGAGTACGGCGAGGTCGAACGAGCGGCTCAACGGCACATCGAGTGACATCGCTTTGGCGCGCTCGAAGGATGCGGCGTCTCGCAGAGAGATGCTGCGAAATCGCTTCAAGAACTCGCGGATCGACCACTCGTCCGCACAATTCCGGAACGGACCGACCGACACACTGAGGGCGTGACACGAAATCGACCCGGTTCTTTGAAGCAACGCCTCGTCGCACCGGCGCTGATTCATTTGGCGCAGAGTGGAGCCGCCGGTATGAAGGACCAGGCGGTGGCGAAGCTTGCCCGCGACCGTGGCCGCGCGCACGTGCCCGCGTGTACGAGCAGAGCGAGGAAGCATCCCTCTTGCGAGCGCCGGCAGAATAGGCAACGCATCGTGCGGGGCGACCACCGCCAGGTGGTCGAAGCCGAGGCGCTCCGACAGGACGCTCGCCGCGACGACACAGAACGCGTCGTCACCAACATTGTGCATGCCGAAGTAGCCCTCGAGGACAGCGGATCGCTTCACACGGCGCATCGTCTTGTGATCACCCTCACCGTCACGTTCCGTGGGAACTCGAACTCTCAGAGTAGTCAGTTCGGCTCCTATTTGCTAGGCACATAGGACTAGTTCTTTTCGGAGTGACCTCTGCCATCGCGACGGACACACTCCTGAAGGACAACAAGCCAGGAAGGTGCAACCGCGTCGATGGTGAACAGCCCCTCGCACCGGGCACGCGCCGCTCGTCCAAGGCGGTCCCGGGCGTCGGGCTCGTCGAGAAGTCGAGCCAGCGCGGCGTCGAATGCTCGGCCGTCATTTGGCTGCACTACGTAGCCCGTCTCGCCATCGATCACGACGTCGGCGATGGCACCCACCGATGTGGTGACGGTCGCGAGACCGCAGAGTCCCGCCTCGATAAGGCAGGCCGGCATCGAATCACCGCCGCGACTCGGCAAAACGATCACGTCGGCAGCGTGATAGAGCCGCAACGGCGAAGCCAACGCGCCGAGGAATCTAACTCGCCCATCACCGAGCGTTCGGGCCAAGTCCTTCAGTGCGGATTCTTCGGGGCCGTGACCTGCGACGGCAAGCACGACGGACGGATCGGCGGCGCGGAGCGCCTCTATGGCGATGTCAACGCCTTTCTCCGCCACGAGCGCCCCGACGTAGGCGACCACTGGTGCGTCGAGCGGCAAGCCGAACTCGGCCCGGCTCGCGACCTTCTCCGCCCTCGTCGACGGAGAGAAATGCTCCAGCGGCACCGCGTTGGGACTCACTGAAACCTCTTGTCGGTCGAGCCAATACCGGCGAGCGAAAAGAGTCGCGGTCGCTGACGAAAGCGCTATGACACGTTTCGGTGCCCGCAAGAAGGCCGCAACGCGAAGCCGTCGCGACCACGTGCGGGCCCAGAACACCGGGTCGCTTATCTGTCGGTAGACGAACGGCACTTTGGTTCCCAAAAGTCCGATCGTGCACGCGGCCAGCGTCGTCGAGCCGTGCGCAACGACGATGTCGTAGCCCTTTGCTTCTCGTCGCAGTGCACGCAACGTTTCGAGACTCTTCGGTCTGCGGCCGAACACGTCGATCTCGATCTGCGGTTGCGAACCATGCGCCAAGGCGACAGTGCGAACTTCCGCGCCGAGGGTCTCGAGTGCGGGAGCGAGGTCGGTTGCAAATACCTGCCCACCGCGCCGATCGCGATCCGTGACCACCTGCAACACTCGTAGACGATTCGGGCCTGTCATCGAACTCAATCGCCTACACCTGGCCAACCACCGACGATTGCTCGTCGCAAAATTCGCGCCGCACGGATGTTCGGACACGCGCTCATACTCCTGACCGCCCATGCGGCAGACATTCGTCGATCGCCAAGCAAGAGCGCCGCGGATGCGACGCGGTCTGCGGCATGCGCCCGGGCGCGCCGATGACGTGCTAGCACGTCGCGACGCTTGTCGTAGACGCGCACCCGATTCTGCAAAGTCGTCTCACTATGAATGCCAGGGCGGGTCTCTGCATGTTGTCGCTGGAGATATCCGAGAACTGTCGCGACTCGCAGAGGCCCTGTGGAGGCCACTCGCAGCCACCACTCAGCGTCCTCTGCGGTGCGCAACGATTCATCGAACAGTTGGACCCGTTCCCGCGGAGTCAGAGTCTGACCAACATGCGGAAACTGCCCAACGAGCCGGCGCTCCTGAGCGCGTACGCTCGAACGACGGGTGGACGAAGGCTCGACACCAGTCGCATCGAAACGTCGGTGCTGCACGATCGCGATCGCCGTCGGGTCTTGTCGCGCGATATGAAGCCCAGCGTGAAGTCGCATCGGGGTCAACACGTCGTCATCGTCGAGGAAGGCAATGTATCGGCCGCGTGATACCGCTATCCCCGAGTTCCGTGCGGCACTGGGCCCACCATTGCTCGAGCGTTCGATCCAACGGAAACGTGGGTCACTCGGGAACTCGTGCGGTTGGCCACCGGCATCGTCCACGACGATGCATTCCCAATCCGGAAATGTCTGGAGCATCACACTCCAGAGCGCCGACTGGAGATACTGCGGACGCCCATATGTCGGCACGATCACTGACACCACTGGATTACTACTCACAGAGTCCCCGCTCGATCGCCAACGCCCCCACCATGCGCGTGTTGTCCGACTGCAGCGAGACGGCGGGTTGCCACCTCTGCTGAGGGAGGACCAATCGATCGGGAACCTCCCTTGATGTCGTCGCACAACAGATCGCGATAGAAGCTCTCCAGATCGCCAACTCTGCTCTGCGCATCGAATCTGTCCTCCACTCGCTCGCGTGCTCTGCGACCAAGAGCAGCGCGCTCACCGTCGGTCATCTCGATCACTTGGCGCAGACCCTTGGCCAACGCAATCGTGCTTTCCGGCGTGACGAGTATGCCTGCGTCGCCAAGCACCTCTCGGACAGGAGCAATGTCGCTGGCTACCACTGGGCACCCCGATGCCATGGCCTCGAGAAGCGCGTTGCCTTGTCCTTCCCATCGCGATGGGAAGCAGAACACATCGGCTCGGGCGAGAAGACGCGAGACAGCGTCGGTGTCGAGCGCTCCCGCAAACGTGACGCTGTCCTGTACGCCGAGGGCATCAGCGAGTCGTTGCAGTTCATCGAGTAGCGATCCTTCTCCAGCAATGACCAACCGTGACGTGAGGCCCCATTTCTTCAAAAGGGCCACCGCGGACAGCGTCGTTTCGTGGCCCTTCTGCGGAGCCAGCCGTCCCAAGGAGACGATCCGGATATCCGTATTGGCCGCTCGGAGCGGTGTGAAGGAGAACTGGTCGAGGTCCACACCACGCGGAATGACGACAAGCCTGCGCGGATCGATAGCCAAGTTGCGTATTGCCGACTCACCGACTTCATCTGTCAACGCAACAAACGCGTGTGTCCGCCGTGCCGTGAACGCGTCGATCCGTCGAAGCACGGCGAGTCGAAGTCGCGAGCGGCGCGGCAGCCGTCTCGATACGGCTGCGTCGTACGTTGTGTTCACCAAATGCGTCACGTGCAGCGCGCGAGTTCGGATCGTCGACAACCGAGCAACCAGATCGGACTCGATGACCGCGCTGTCGACGATGTCGATCCGCTCGAGGCGGCAGACACGGCGGAGGCGCCGCGCACCGGTAATACACGAGCGTGCCGATCGGTCAGCACGACGACGAAGGCCCAGCTCGTGGACGACCAAACCCGATGCGTCGAAACTCGCCTTGAGGGACGTACGCGCGCCGTCGTCGTTGCGATGCAGCGAAATGAAGACGGGCTCGACCTCGGACCGGTTCAAGTAACGACCTATCAAGAGATTGGCCCGCTGGGCTCCACCCACGTCGAGGTTGGGCAACACGAAGGCAACTCTGACGGGTGCTGCGGCATCGTTCCCGAATCGGACCCGCTCCATCGCTGGCGGACGTAGCGCCGGGTGTCGCGGTTGCCGTACCGCGCGTTTCAGCTTGGTCAGGAGCATCACCATCACCGACGCCGTCGAGACAGCGGAATGAGTACCGCCAGCGATATCAGCGCGCCGGCGACCAAGGACCAGATGGCATTGTCACCCGCTCCAGTGCTGCCGACCCGCGGGGGGTCGACAAGCCGGCCATCGTCGTTGGGCAACGCTTGACCTGACTCGTCCTCGCGTTCATGTCCGCCGGGGTCCTCCCTGCCCGCCGATGAGCCCGAAGGAGCTTCGGTCGAATCGTTGCCGCCCGCAGTCACGCGCGCCGACGGCACAGTTGGACCAGTGGACGCGCGGCGCGTTGTAGTAGAGGGCGAAGGACCGGCCGCAGCCGCGCGAGTGGTCGCCGACGCCGCCATCGTGGTGGTCGGCACCGTCGCCTTCGTGCACTTGTAGTCGTCGGTAGCGACGTCACGCGCGGCATTGACGAACTGGTTCCCCGCGACACTGGTGTCGCACGTTGCTTTGAACGCCACCGCGGTCATGTCGCGCCCGGCCGCGAGAGGTAGCACGTTGTCGTGGATCGTGACCCCGTCGAAGCCTTCGATCGTCACCGCCGCAATCGAGCTGCCGAAAGACGCGTCACTCACGTTACCGATGAGAGAAAAGTCAGAACGGCGCCTTGCTGTCGGCGCTTTGAGGCTTACGTTCATCGTCTTGCCCTTCAAGCGGTTGCCGATGACCACGATGTCGTCGACAAGCCCGGCGGATCCATGGCCGGCGAGGAAGTTGAGCCGTCCGGGCCCGATGTCGTTGTCGGAGATCGTTACGCGGCGGGCTCCCCAGTCTGGGCTGTTGGGCTCGATGTCGAATGTGGAGCGGCGGACTTGGCTGATGTAATTGTGTTCAATGCGGATGTCCTCGCCCGCAGTGATCGAAATGCCCTGGCGGCCGTTGCGTTCGAAAGTCGAGTCACGGACCGTCACGCTCTTGGACCACCCAGCCTTAGCGAGGCCGATGTACACGAAGTCTCCGTACACGTCGGTGACGGTCACTCGCTCGAGGAGCGCGTTCTTCGTCCCTGCGAAGTCGAAGCCGTGTTGCGCCTCGCGGTCGGCGCGGTAGGCCGCGTCACCCATGCCGGCGTTCGGGTTGGCGCCGTGGATGACAACGTCGCGAATCGTGATGCCGTCGCTGTTGCGAATCCACCAATGCCGCCGCTCGCGATCGCCCTCGGTCGTCGCGAAGAACTCCGCGCCGTTGCCTTCGAACGTCAGGCCCTTGCGCGCTTCGATGAGGAGCGAACCATCGACTCGATATCGCGCGCCTGCCGGGAACGAAATCGTCGATCCGTCGGGAGTGCGGTCGATGAACGCCTGCAGCTTTTCGGTGACGTCGGTCGAGCCCGTCGCATCGATCGTCGTCGGTGCGACCTCCAACAACGACGCGTCCGCGCGCGGAGCAAGGCCGATCAGGATAGAGAGAATCAACGACGCTCTCCAAAAGGCGGTCGGACGAAGACACATGCGATGGACTTCTCTCGACTCACTCGAGGAATGGGGAATCGCATCGACATTATCGACATACCCAGACGCGGCCTTGACGGATAATGCTCATGCCGCGCCACATCGGGTGAGCACCGCATTCGCCACTCGATCGACGTCGACGTCGGTCATCGACGACCCACTCGGTAGGCAAAGACCCAGCTCGAACGCACGTTGTGAGACCGCGCCGCCGATCACCGGGCATGCGGCAAAAGCGGGCTGAAGATGCATCGGCTTCCATGTCGGCCGGCTCTCGATGTCGAGTCGCTCGAGATGTTGGCGAATCGACTCACGATCCACCCCGACAACGGACGGATCGACAGTGATGCAGGTGAGCCAGTTGTTCGAATCGCCGTGCGGGGCGACGGGCATGAAGTCGATGCCATCGACGCAACCGAGGTGCTCTCGATAGCGGTGGTTTATCGCCCGACAACGAGCGACTTTCGTCGGCAGACTCTGCAGCTGTCCGCGCCCGACCGCCGCCAGCAGATTGCTCAACCGGTAGTTGTAGCCGATGTCGCTGTGTTGATAATGCGGTGCGACATCGCGCGCTTGCGTGGCGAGGTGCCGGGCGCGAACGACGTACGCCTCGTCGTGCGCGACGAGCGCGCCACCACCTCCACAAGTGATGATCTTGTTGCCGTTGAACGAGAACACGCCGATTGTTCCGAAACCGCCTGCGGGACGATTGCGATACGTCGAACCGATCGCTTCGGCGGCGTCCTCGATCAGAGGCACTTCATAGCGCGCACAACTTTCGACGAGGCGCTCGTAGTCCGCGCACTGACCGTAGAGGTCGACCGCCATCACGGCCGCCGGAAGGCGCCCCACCGCGGCACGTCGATCGAGTTCTTCGGCGACGAGATCGGGATCGATGTTCCACGATGCGGTCTCGCTGTCGACGAGCACCGGGCGAGCCCGTACATAAGTGATGGCATTGGCCGACGCGGCAAAGGTGAAACTCGAGACGAGGACGTCGTCGCCCTCGCCGACGCCGATCACGAGGAGCGCGAGGTGCAGGGCCGCGGTTCCGCTCGACAAGGCTGCCGCGTGCGGCACATCGACGCGACTCGCAAGTTCAGCCTCGAAGGCATCGACATGGGGACCGAGCGGTGCGACCCAATTGGAGTCGAACGCGTCCAGCAACAGCTTGCGCTCGAGTTCGCCCATGTCGGGCGGCGAGAGAAACAACCGGCTCACGAGTCGATCACCTTCACAGGTGCTCGACATTGTGTCCGGCCACGCAGTGCCGGGTGTCGAGCACGTAGGGCGCGGCCGCCACGATCGCGTCGAGGTCGAATGCGTCGTGATCGACGAGCACGACGACCGCATCGGCCGCCCTCGCCTCTTCTGCCGTAGCGCTGACGAGTTGAATCCGGCCATCGATCGCGTCGAACGCCAAGTGCGGATCGTCGGCGCGAACGTCGGCACCGAGGCCGAGCAGGCGCTCGGCGATGACGCGGGCCGGCGATTCGCGGGCGTCGCCGGTGTTCTTCTTGTAGGCCAACCCGAGTAACAGCACGCGGCTGCCGTTCACCGGGAGTCGTCGCTGGTTGAGTGCGCTCGTCAGGCGACGCACGACGTAATCAGGCATGTGTTCGTTGACGTCGTTCGCCAGTTCGACGAAACGGAAGCTGTAACCGAGCGACTGCCGCACCCGCCACGAGAGATAGCTCGGGTCGATGGGCAGGCAGTGGCCGCCGACTCCGGGGCCGGGAAAGAACGGCATGAATCCGAAGGGTTTCGTCGACGCGGCCTCGATGGACTCCCACACGTCGATACCGAGATCACCGGCGAACATCGCCAACTCGTTGACGAGCGCGATGTTGACGTGACGGAACGTGTTCTCGAGCAGCTTGGTGAGCTCGGCTTCTTTCGGTGTCGAGACCGGCACCGTTTGCTCGACGATGCGATCGTAGAAGCCTTTCACCGCCGCGAGCGACGCTTCGTTGATGCCCGACACGACCTTGGGTGTATTCACCAACGTCCACACAGGGTTGCCCGGATCGATCCGCTCGGGGCTGTAGCCGACGTAGAAGTCGACGCCGGCGACTAGACCCGATCCTTCCTCGAGTAGGGGCGCAACCATCTCCTCGGTCGTGCCCGGGTAGGTAGTCGACTCGAGGATCACCGTCGAACCCGGCCGCACGAAACGCGACAGCGCTATTGCCGCCCCCTCGATGAACGAGAGATCGGGAACGCCTTCACGCAGCGGCGTCGGCACGGTCACCACCGCGACGTCGAAGCCGGCGCACGAACGCGTCTCCGACGATGCCGTATACCGGCCAGTCGCGATCGCCGCCGAGAGTTGCTCGTCGGAGATGTCCTCGACATACGAGTCGCCGTCGAGAAGACGTTTGACACGATGCGCGTCGACGTCGAAGCCCACCACGACATAGCCCGCCTCCACTGCTCGCATCGCGAGAGGGAGCCCTACATAGCCTTGACCGACGACCACGAGTCGCTGTTCGCTCATGGCGATGCATCGTTAACAGAAGTCGTCCGCATAGGGAAGTCGGACTAGTCATTTATAGGGATAACGGCATAGTTATTTTGACTGTCTGACCAATTTTCGATCATTGTTCGTGTTCGACGATGCAAACCACCACGACGCCAGCAGCGCGAACGCGGCTTCGGCAACGACGATTGCGACCGCTCGGTCGACCCGGTGGCCCAGTCCGGCAACCCGAGCCGCCACGAAAACCAGCGCGAGCTGGACCGGCACCACTGCGGGCAGCGTCCACCAACGGCCGCGCTCGGGCCGGGCGATCATGTCGATCGGTCCGGTGCCGCCCCCGCGCAGCGCCCGGGTGGCCGGCTCGACCAGCAACAACCCCATGCACGCGACCGCGCCGACGATCGAGCTGTGCCGGCCCAAACCACCGTAGGGAGCGGTCCATGCGAACAGCCCGGCCAACGGCAGCGAACCGCAGGCCCCCAAACTTCCGAGCCGCAACGGCCACGCACCGGCGGACACCACGAGCAGGGCTCCGAGTACCGCGAGTGCCGCTTCGGTGTCGGGCACCGTCACGTAGACCCCGACCGCCCAGAGAGCCACGAGCGGCGCGCCGAGACCATGGCGCGCCCACCGTCGGTCGAATGACGCAAGTGCCGCCCCTCCGACCACTGTCGTGGCGAATACCAACACGCGCACCCATCGCACCTCGACGAGAGTCGGCGCAGAGTCGAGCACGAGCGCGCCCGGGAGTGCGCCCACCAAAAGGCCCAACACGGAGAGCCGGAAGACATCGACCACGAGACCGGCCAATGTGAGCAATGCGAGCGCGAGCACGACGCGATTCGGCAACCAAACTGCATCTCGTAGCGCGTAAGCAGCCGCCGCCGTCGCCGCCAATCCCACGATCGGCAACGGGCACGCAGCCGGGCGAAGACGCCACCACACAACGCCGACCACCACCGTGATCGCGAGCGCGATGAGCCCGACGCGTGCGCCCGTGGTGAACTCGGTCGCGTGTATTGCATCGCGCAGTGTGTCGAGGACGCAGGTGGCTCGCGTGGAGCGACACGGTTCGGCCATTCATCGACTATGCCGCGCGAACGAGCAAACAACGACTAGGCCGCCGGTACCCTTCGAACATGGTCGAGCGGAACGTACCCCCGCACCTCGACGCCGGCTCCCCCCCTCGTACGGCGATCCACGGCCTACGCGTCGCGCACCTCACGACCGTCGATGTCAGCCTGCGCTACCTGTTGTTGCCGCAGCTCACCGCCGTGATCGACCGCGGTGGCGAGGCGATCGGCATCAGCGCTCCCGGCCCCCATGTCGCCGAGCTCGAGGCCGCAGGGATCCGCCACATTGCACTCGAGTCGTCGACGCGCCGCATGAACATCATCGCCGATGTGAAATCGGCCATCGAGCTGTGGCGCGTCCTTCGCCGAGAACGACCCGATGTGCTGCACACGCACAATCCCAAGCCCGGCATCTACGGCCGCATCGTGGGCCGCCTCGCCGGCGTACCCGTCGTCGTCAACACGGTGCATGGTCTCTATGCGAGCGACGATGACCGACGCGCCAAGCGCCTCGTCGTGTACAGCCTCGAAGCGCTCGCCGCCCGCTTTTCGCACGCCGAACTCGTACAGAGTCCCGAGGATGTCGAGCTGCTCCGTCGCTATCACCTCACGCCGAGGCGCAAGCTCACGAGCCTCGGCAACGGCGTCGATCTCGCTCGCTTCGATCGCAGTCGCCTACCACTCGGCACTCGCGAATCGGTGCGCGCCGAACTCGGTATCGATGATGGTCACGTCGTCATCGGCATCGTCGGGCGGCTCGTGGCCGAAAAGGGATACCCCGAACTGTTCGAAGCCGTACGCTCGCTCGGACCGCGCGCTGTGCTCGTCGTCGCCGGCCCGGATGACCCCGAAAAAGCTGACTCGTTGGATCGCACTTCGGTCGACGATGCGCGCGCCGCCGGTGTGCGCTTCCTTGGCCTGCGCCACGATGTCGAACGTCTTTATTCGGCAATGGACGTGTTCGCGCTGCCGTCACACCGCGAGGGATTCCCTCGCGCGGCCATGGAGGCCGCGGCGATGGGGCTACCGATCGTCGCGACCGACATCCGTGGCTGCCGTCAGGTCGTGCGCCACGGTGACAACGGTCTGCTCGTCCCCCCACGCGATCCAGCACGTCTCGCAGATGCGCTGCGCCAACTCGCAGACGACGCGCCATTGCGGCACCGCATGGGCGTCTCGAGCGCTCGCCGCGCGCGCGCCGAGTTCGACGAACGAACGATCGTGGCGACCGTCTTCGACACATACGAACGAGCCCTCTCTGGGCTCGCGCCACCAGCACGCTGGCGACGACGGCGCACGCCTCGACGCACGGCCAGCCAATTGATGAAGCGCGCGTTCGACGTCGTGGTCGCGGCCACGGCACTCGCCGCGCTCGCGCCGGTATTGGGCGTAGTTGCACTCGCCGTGTGCCTCCGCCACGGTCGCCCGGTGCTCTTCGTGCAAGAACGACCAGGCCTCGACGGCATACCGTTTCGCCTCTACAAGTTCCGCACTATGCGAAACGCCTGCGATTCCGAAGGCCGTCCGTTGCCCGACGAACAGCGACTGACCCGTCTCGGTCGCGTGCTGCGCGCCACGAGCCTCGACGAGCTACCCGAGTTGGTCAACGTGTTGCGCGGCGAGATGAGCATCGTGGGACCACGACCACTGCTCCCCGACTATCTAGAGCACTACACACCGCGGCAAGCGCGCCGGCACGAAGTGCTTCCCGGCATCACCGGCTTGGCGCAAGTGAACGGTCGCAACGCGAGCACGTGGGAGGAACGGCTGACGACCGACGTGTGGTACGTCGACAATTGGTCGCTCGGCTTGGATCTTCGCATCATGATGCGCACCGTGCCGCGCGTATTCGCCGGTTCCGGCATCCGGCAAGCCGGTCACGCGACGATGCCACGCTTCGACGAACCGTCGCGCAACGGGTCCGCCCCGCAGTGACACCGCTCGTCATCATCGGCGCGGGCGGACACGGACGCGAGACGCTCGACATCGTCCAAGCGATCAACGCTCGTGCAGCGACGTTCGAATTTCTCGGCTTCGTAGACGAGCGAACCGACAACGAGTCGCTCGTCGCGGCGCGCGGCTCGCACATCTTGGGCCCGCTCGCATCTCTGCGCGACCGCGAGCAGCAGATCCGCTACGTGATCGGTATCGGCGTGTCGTCCCACCGCCGACAGATCGATCGACAACTCACCGAGTGGGGCTTCGAAGCCGCGGTGCTCGTGCATCCCGATGCCACGCTCGGCGCGTTCGTCGCGCTGGGCCCGGGTGTCGTGATCGCGGCCGGCGCGCGCATCACGACCAATGTGACCTTGGGACGCCACGCGCATGTCAATGTGAATGCATCGGTCAGCCACGATTGCCGCATCGCCGACTACGTCACGGTCAGCCCGGGCGTCACCGTGAGCGGCAACGTGTCGATCGGTGAAGGCACACTCGTTGGTGCCGGCTCCACCGTCATTCAGAACCTTTCGATCGGCGCATGGGTCACCGTCGGCGCCGGTGCGGTCGTCGTCACCGACCTGCCCGACGCCGTCACCGCCGTCGGCATACCGGCGCGGCCGCGACCAGCGAGTATTTCGCGCGTCCGCCGATAAGGTGACCCCCATCACGACAACTGCCCTGACGTGTCGAGTCGGCGATTAGGCCGGCTCTGGGAGCGGTGCTCCAGACCCTGGTAGCGCGATCGGTTTGATCGACACCAGGAGACACGATGGCTCAAGGACTGACTTTCGTCCCTACTGGGACGCGCTCGCAGGCTTCATCCTGGTCTCTAGAACAACCAGGAGGTTGCTCATGAAGGCGCTCGTATACCACGGTCCCGGCCAAAAGGCCTGGGAAGAAGTAGCCAAGCCGACGATCACGAATGACACCGACGCGATCGTTCGCGTTGACGCCACCACGATCTGTGGCACTGATCTGCACATCTTGAAGGGCGACGTACCCGCAGTGACCGATGGACGCATCCTCGGCCACGAAGCAGTCGGCACGGTCGATGCTGTCGGAAGCGGCGTCAAGAACGTGAAGGTCGGCGACCGCGTGCTCGTCTCGTGCATCACCGCCTGCGGCGCGTGCCGCTTCTGCCGCGAAGGCCGCTACGGCCAATGCCTCGGTGGGGGCGGATGGATCCTCGGCCACTTGATCAACGGCACGCAAGCCGAGTACGTGCGGGTTCCGTTCGCGGACACCTCGACCTATCCCGTACCCGCCGGCGCAACGGATGAACAGATCTTGATGCTGGCCGACATCTTGCCGACCGGCTACGAGGTCGGTGTCCTCAACGGCAAGGTGCAACCGGGCGATGTCGTCGCCGTCGTGGGCGCTGGTCCGATCGGGCTGAGCGCCATCATGGGCGCTCGCTTGTTCAGCCCCAGCCACATCGTCGCCATCGACTTGGCCGACACGCGGTTGGAAGCAGCGAAGCAATTCGGCGCCGACATCGTGATCAACAACTCGCGTGAAGACGCGGTCGCGGTTGTCGCCCAACTCACCGGTGGCTTGGGCGCGGATGTGGCGATCGAAGCGGTTGGCGTACCGGCCACGTTCGAACTCGCCACTCAGTTGGCCCGCCCCGGCGGCCACATTGCGAACATCGGTGTCCACGGCGAACCTGCAACGTTGCATCTCGAGCAACTGTGGAGCCGCAACGTGACGATCACCACGGGCCTCGTCGATACCTACACGACACCCACGCTGTTGCGCCTCGTGACCAGTCATCAGGTTGATGCCGCTCGCTTCGTCACGCACCACTTCACTCTCGACCAGTTCGAAGAGGCCTACGACGTCTTCAGCCGGGCCGGCGACACCGGCGCACTGAAGGTCGTCATCACGCGGGCATGACGTTCATGTCCGAAATGCACACCAACTACGAATTGCACACCTACAAGGAGAAGAAATAGATGAAACGCAGAACCCTCGATGTCCTCTTCAGCGCCGGCGGGCTTGGTCTCGCCGTGCTGCTGTTGGTGCTCGGCATGGTCATGACAAGCAACGCGAACTTCGCCAAGACCTATGTCGCGGAGCAACTCGGCGAGCAGAAGATCACCTTCAAGACTGCCGACACACTCACCGCCGAAGAGAAAGAATCGGCGTGTCTCGTCAAGTACGCGGGACAACCGCTGCTGACCGGCAAGCAAGCCGAATGCTATGCGAACGACTTCATCGGCCTGCACGTCAAGTCGACTGCCGGTGGACTCACGTACGCAACGCTCGGCGACGCACAGACGGCACTTCGCGCCAAGATCACCGCGGCCACCGCCGCCAACGCCAACGACCCGACGCTGCCTGCACTGCAGAAGCAACTCACCGACATGACGACGCAGCGTGAGACCCTCTTCAAGGGCGAGACCCTGCGCGGCCTGCTGCTGACGTCATTCGGTTTCAGCGTCTTCGGTGTGAAGGGCGAACAAGCGGCATCCGTCGCCTACATCGCGGCCGCGCTGCTGGCACTGCTGTCGATCGCTGGGCTCATCCACGCGTTCAAGACACCCAAGGACAAGACCTTCGCTGCTCCCGAGCAACCGCAGGCAAAGCCGGAGACCAAGCCGCTCGTCGGCGTCTAACTCTCCCGCACAACGCGAGGGCGGACGATCCCCACCCGGATCGGCCGCCCTCGTGGCGCGTCTCGGCTCGCGTCGTCGAGCCAACCGCCACGCGGGAACCGGTCGTGCGCTCGGTCAAGACGCTGTAGCGCCGCTGGTTACCCCACAAATGTTGGGGAATTGGTGATGTCAATCACCCTCGCTATCTCACCCATTTTGCGCGATAGTGGGGACAATCACTGATCGACGGGCTCGCGATCATTCGAGCATCGCTGAATCCACGTGAGAAGGGTCGACCATGTTCCGTGAACAACGACTCTCGAAGGCGTTCGTCGAGTTGGCCGACACCCTCGTAGACGATTTCGACGTCGTCGATTTCATGACACTACTGACAGAACGCTGTGTCGAATTGCTGGGGGCCACTGACGGCGGCCTGATGTTGGTAGATCCTCTCGGCGACCTTCGCGTGGTGGCCTCGTCGAGCGAGCAGATGCGCACGCTCGAGCTCCTCGAGTTGCAATCATCCGAAGGACCTTGTCTCGACGCGTTTCGCACTGCCGCGGCGGTCGGCGCCGACGATCTCGACGGCATTTCCCGGCAATGGCCCGGTTTTGCCACACATGTACGCAACGCCGGATACCGATCGATCTATGCCGTGCCGATGCGGCTCAGGGCGAACGTCATCGGCGCCCTCAATTTGTTCAACACCAACCAAGCGCCCTGGGACGAGGAAGATCTCAAGCTCGCGCAAGCGTTGGCCGACATCGCCACCATCGGCCTGTTGCACCATCGGGCGATGCACGACTCGCAGTTGTTGTCGACGCAACTCCAGTCGGCCCTCAATTCTCGCGTCGCGATCGAACAAGCCAAGGGACTACTCGCCGAACGCCTCGGCGTGAGCACCGAAGAGGCGTTCGAGCGACTGCGGCGATACGCGCGCTCGAACAACCTATTGCTTGCAGACGTGGCGACCAATCTCGTCGCGGGGACGCTGCCGGCGGACGCGGCAGACGAGATGCGGGCGCCACCACACCCCTGAGACCCCCGGGCGCACGGCCGCCGCGTCGTCGTCGGAAAGCTCGTCCTCAGTCTCTTGTTCTGGGCGTCGATCGCCACGGGCACACCGCTGGTCGCACGATTCGCGCACGACTTCTGTTCGATCTCCCCCGACGTCGAGCACGGCCGGCGATCGTGCCGCTCTATCGGCGACTGACGCAACTGTGGGCCGGCGTGAATCTCGTGATCGCGGGGCTCGGGCTGCTCTTACTGCTGACCGCGCGCTCGTCCGGTCAGGAAACCGAAGCCTTCTCGGCGCGTTCACTCATCGAGGATTCGAGACGTCGCGAGACCTTGCCGAGTCGCGCGATATAGCGCAACGCCCGCTCCCGAGCGCGCTCGGCATCGTCGTCGAGCCCTTCCATCTGCTCGAGTCCCCACCGTTGCATCACGATCGGCACGAGTATCTGGTCGTGATGGATCGCCAAGCTATAGACGCCCGCCTTGGCCATCGTGCGCGCGTGCCGGGCGAAGTCTGCGATATCCGTGCCCGGCATCGTGAAGTTGCGCACGACCCGATCGATCGCCCTCACCATTTCTGACGGCGCGAGTTCGATCGCCGCGCAGGCAAGGTCACGGTAGAAGAGGTGGTGCAGGTTCTCGTCGGCGGCAACGCGGTTCATCACCGCCACGCCGACCGCGTCGGTCAGCAACTTGCCGGTGTTGCGATGTGAGATGCGCGTCGCGAGCTCTTGCAGCGTCGTGTAGACGAGTGCATCGGTAACGCAATCGAATGACGGCACCGCGCCCGAGGTCACTTGGCGCATGCGCGCCCGTTCGAGCGCCACCGGATCGAGAGCGCGGGTGACCATGAGGTAATCACGGATCACGATCGAGTGCCGGCCTTCCTCTGCCGTCCAGCGACGCGCCCATTCACCCCACGCATCGTCCTTGCCGAGGCGATAGAGCTCGGCGAAATACAACGGGAGATTGTCCTCGGTCAACAGGTTGACGGTGAGCGCGACGCGCGCGGCCGGATCGAGCAAGGGGTCGTCGCCCCATGACGGGTCGCCGTTCGAGTATTGACCTCGTCCCCACGGCACGTATTCGTGCGGGAACCATTCGTGCGCGGTTTCGAGGTGCCGCGCCAGCAGCGTCTCCACGACCGGAAGTAGGTCGCCCTTGATTCGCGTGGCATCCATGACGTCCCCTTACGGTCGCGTGGCTTGACAAATTGCCTGCGCTGACCGGGGTCTGGGGAGAGCACGATGGTCGGGCAAAGACGACCGACAGGCAAATGGTACCGAGGTGTACCCCAGTTCATTCGGATCGACACGTAGATCGACGTCCTCTTTCGGCGCTAATCGTCGGCGGTGCCGACACGAGTGGGTGGCGTCAATTCTCCAGATTCTCACCAGACTTGCGGTGATTCCTCACCACCAACGGCGAGGCTCTGCCCCACCGAGCCACGCTCGAAACAACGAGGAGAGGGATTCACAATGAGCACCGAGCAACCGAAACTCCAGAGCCGACGCTACTTGCTCGGCCTCCTCGGCGGCCTGGGCGCGGCCGTCGTGGTGGCCGGTTGTGGCGATGACGCCACGACGGGCGCCCCCACGACCACTGCCGGCAACTCGTCGGCGACGAGCACGACCACTGCAGCGGGCGCGACCTCGACCACTGCAGGCGGCGCGGCCACCAGTTGTGCGAAGATCCCGGAAGAGACCGCCGGGCCGTTCCCGGGCGACGGCACGAACGGACCCAACGTGCTCACACAGAGTGGCGTCGTGCGCAGCGACATCCGCTCGAGTTTTGGCTCGGCCAAGACCGTCGCCACCGGCGTGCCCCTCACGATCGCGCTCACGGTCGTCGACAGCAAAAACAGCTGCAAGCCATTGACCGGTGCCGCGGTCTACCTCTGGCACTGCGACATCAACGGGCTGTATTCGATGTACTCACCGGGCGTCACCGGAGAGAACTACCTACGGGGTGTCCAGGCGACCGACAGCAGTGGTGTCGTCACCTTCACGAGCATCTTTCCCGCCGCGTACTCGGGGCGCTGGCCGCATATCCACTTCGAGGTGTTCCCCAGCCTTGCGTCGGCCACCAATGGTCAGAACAAGACCGCGGTGTCACAACTCGCGCTGCCCGAAGATGTCTGCAAAGCCGTGTTCGCGACCACTGGCTACAGCAAGAGCGTGACGAACCTTGCGCAGACCTCGCTCAAGAGCGACAACGTATTCAGCGACGGTGTGTCGTTGCAGACGCCGACGGTCACCGGCAGCACAAGTGCGGGCTACGTGGCCAAGCTGCTCGTGGCGGTGTAATTCTGGGCGGGTGGCACCCAAGCAATACTGGATACTCAAGAGCGAACCCGACTCCTTCAGCATCGACGACCTCGAAAAGGTGGGCGTCACGGCGTGGGACGGCGTGCGCAACTACCAGGCTCGCAACTACCTACGGACACAGCGCCAAGGCGATCGCGCGCTGTTCTATCACTCGAGTTGCGCCGAGCCGGGCGTCGTGGGCGTCGCCGAGATCGCCCGCGAGGCGTACCCGGACGACACCGCGTTCGACCCGGCGGACAAGCACTACGACCCGAAGAGCGATCCATCCGAACCCACGTGGTACATGCCGGACATCAAGTTCGTGCGGAAGCTGGCGCGAGTGGTGACGTTGCACGAGCTGCAGGGACGCCCCGAACTCGAAGGACTGATGCTCACGAGAAAAGGCAATCGGCTCTCGGTGATGCCCGCAAGCAAGGAGCACTTCGACTTCATCGTCGCACTCGCTCGCACCCGACGGTGAACGTCAACGATCGAGCAGCGCGTCGAGACGCTTTTTCACCTCGGGCCATTCGGCGGCGATGATCGAGAAGTAGGCACTGTCACGGATCGTGCCGTCGTAGGTGAGAACATGCACGCGCCGGATGCCCTCGAACGTCGCACCGATGCGTTCGATGGCCCGCCGCGAACGCTCGTTGCGGGCATCGGTCTTGAAGGTGACCCGGTGCACGTGCCAGGCCTCGAACGCGTGCGTCAGCATGAGCCGCTTGGCTTCGGTGTTGGCCCGGGTGCGCTGGGCCGAAGCCGACAACCACGTGCTGCCGATTTCCACCACGCTCGGCACGGGCGACCCCTCCCAGCGCTCGATGTCCATGAATCGGGTCGAGCCGGCGACGTGCTCGTGCACCACGGTGGCAAAGGCCACCACCCGACCGGCCCGCTGCTCGTCGAGTGCCGTGGCCACGTAGGCCGCCATGGCATCGCCGCCGTCGGGCACCAACGTCAACCCATAAGTGGAGCGATCTTCGCTCGCGGCGGCGACGAGCGCCGGCACGTGCTCGAGCGACAGCGGCTCGAGCCGCACGACACTTCCGCGCAAGACGATCGGTTCCACCTGCGACAGATTGGCGTGACCTACCGCGGCGTGCACAGATTTTCGCCGCTCGGCCACGCTCATCCGTTCGGCCACCGAGCCCGGTCAGGAGCGTGCCGCTGGCTGGCCGAGTCGCGAGGGACCCGGGAGTCAGCCCCGAAAATCGGTGCGAGGCAGAAGAAGAGAACGAGTAGAAGTAGTACCAACAAACCATCCATGGCCGTCAGTGTGCGCCCTCGATCTCATTAGATCCAGTTAATTATTCTTGGCCTGCTGTTAAGCTGTGCTGATGGATCTGGATATTCGACGACTACGGGTTCTGCGCGAAGTGGCGCTGCGGGGCACGATCGCTTCCGCTGCCGATTCGCTCGGCTTCACGCCATCCGCCATCTCGCAACAACTCAGCGCGCTCGAGCGAGAGAGCGGCTCGGTGCTGCTCGAACGCACCGGGCGCAGCGTGCGGCTCACCGACGCGGGGCAAGTGCTCGTCGCGCGCACCGAGCCCGTGCTCGTCGCGCTCGAAGAGGCAAAGGCCGCGCTCGAAGAGTCGCGCACCACGATCGCCGGCGAGCTACACCTCGCCGCGTCGGGCTCGCTCGCCCGAGCGCTCGTCGTACCGGTCATTGCCGAGGTGGCCCACAAGTACCCACAGCTCAAGATCACACTGCTCGAATTCGAGGCCGATGAAAGTTTGCGCGAGTTGCGCCTCGGTCAACTCGACCTCGTCGTCACTCACGAATACGACCATGAGCGCCGGCCTCCCGAGCCCGAACTCGTGCGCATCGATCTCTTTGCGGAAGACATGCTCGTGGCCGCGCCGGCGGGGCTCTTCAAGGGGCCGGTTGCGCTGGCCGATCTCAAAGACGAGATCTGGGCCGCCGACCCGCCGTACAACTCGTGTGGGCGGGCGGTGCGCAGCGCGTGTCGCGCCGTCGGCTTCGAGCCCGACGTCCGCTACAACAGCAACGAATACAGCGTGCTGCTGGCGGCAGTCGTGCAGGGCGGCGCGGTGGCGCTGATGCCGCGTCTCGGGTTCACCGACGCGCCCGCCGAGGTGGACATCTTGCCCGTCGCCGACCTTCCCACGCGTCGTTTGGTGTTCGCGGCGCGACGAAGAGGTGATCCGCCTCGACCGGGGGTCACGACCATGCTCGATCAATTGCAGATTGCCGCGCATCCACGCTCGCGATAGCCACCGATGACGTGGACTTGCCCCGCGTGCCGACGTCGACTCCGATGTGCGCGAATGGCTCACCGAGGCCTACTTTGCGGTCGAATCATGACCTCCATCGAATCCTTGCTCCAGAGCTACGAAGTGGCCCGGCCGGCTCCCTCCGATCGGCCGTGGGTGCTGCTCAACCTCGTGTTGAGTGCGGACGGCCATGCGTCGATCGACGGTCGGGTCACCCAGCTCACGTCACCCACCGACCAGGCGCTCTTCCATCACCTGCGCGCACTCAGCGACGTCATCCTCGTCGGCGCGGCGACCGTGCGCGCCGAGAAGTACGGGCCGGTGCGCATCAGCGACGCGGTGGCGCAGCAACGAGTGGCCGACGGGCGCCGCGAACGACCCACGCTCGTCATCGTCTCGCGCTCGCTCGACCTCGATCTCGACCCGATCACCCGCACCGGCCAGTCCGTTGTCGTCATGACGTGCGCGGCAAGCGATGCGGCCCGCCGCGACCGCCTACAGGCAGCCGCGGACGTGATCGTCGCCGGTGACGACATCGTCGACCTCCGCAAAGGCCTCGGCCTGTTGCGCGAGCGCGGCGCACGAGTCGTCCTCTGCGAAGGCGGTGCCGTGCTCAACGGCGAACTCGCGCAGGCCGAACTCATCGACGAAGTGTGCGTGACCGTCGCGCCCGTGCTCGGTGGCGACCCGTCGACGCAGTCGAGCGCGCTGCAACATCGCACGCTGAATCTGCAACTACAGAGTGCGCAGGCGTTCGAGGGCAACGTGTTCTTGCGCTGGACGGTCGGGTAACCCAATGGCCAGTCGTTGGGGGTTGTACGAAGCGGCCGAGCCCGCTGCGGCAGTGGGTTGGCGACTCGACACGATCGTGAAGGCGGCCCGTCACTATCCGACCAACGGCATCCGCGTGGCGCCCGACGGCAGACTGTGGATCACGCAGGTGCTCGGCCGGCACATCACCTCGCTCGACCCGCTCACCAACGAACAACGCGTGGTCGTGCCGCTCGGAGGCGGCCTACTCGGACCCGACGATCTGGCATTCGACCGCTACGGCAATACGTTCGTGACCGAGCCGCACGACGATCGCGTGTCACGGGTCTCGCGCGATGGAGTCGTCGAGGTGTGGGCCGACGGCCTACCGAGTGCCAACGGCATCACGATGTCGCGCGATGGGCGCTTGTTCATCGACGAGTGCCGTCCCGGTGGTCGCCTCGTAGAGATCGACGCCGCCGAACCCAACGAGTGGCGCGTGATCGTCGGCGAACTCGGTATGCCCAACGCACTCGAGATGGGCCCCGACGGGTGGCTCTACCTACCCGAGGTCTCGGCGAGTCGCGTGCTGGCCGTCGAGCCTGACAGCGGCGCGACCCGCGTCGCCGTCGACGATGTCTTCGCGCCGAGCGCGGTCAAGTTCGACCACCGTGGCCGGCTCGTGGTGACCGAAGCCGGCGCCGGCAACGTCACCGTTGTCGACCTCGCGACCGGTGAGCGTCGCGTGCTCACGCACATCGCGCCCGGGCTCGACAACCTCGCGTTCGCCGATGCAACCACGATGTACGTCTCGAGCTTCATCACCGGTGCGATCTACCGAATCGGTCTCGACAACGGCACCACCGAAGTGCGCAGCAAGCCTGGCCTGATCACCGCCAACGGACTCTCACTTTCGAGCGAGGGCGGGTTGATCGTGAGCGACCGTCTCAGCGTCGTCGAGGTCGACGGCAATGGCGCACTGCGGCGGCTGGCCACCCTGCCCGTCGACATGCAGTTCTCGATCACCGCGGCAGTAATGACCGGCACGACGCTGTGCGTGTTGACGGCCGATGGGCGGCTCATGCAGCGGCACTCGAGCAACCAGAGCTTCGCCGAGCTTTCGCTTCCGGGTATCGCCGACACCCCCACCTGTATCGCACTCGACGACACCCTCATGGTGGTGGGCGCGGGCACCGACGTGTTGGCGGTCGACCAATCGGGTGCGGTTCGCCGATCGATCGCGACCGGCCTGCGGATCAGCGCCCTCGCCGCCCACGACGACAGCATCGTCGTCTGCGAACGCGGCACGGGCACGGTCGCGCTCTTCGACCGCGGCACCGCGACGGTGTGGACAGGTTTTTCCGACCCGGCTGCAGTCGCGATCACCGCCGATGCGGTGTTCGTGGCAGAAGAGGCCGCCCGCCGAGTCGTGTGCGTCGACCGAGTGTCCGGCGAGCGCACAGGCGTCGCGACCGACATGCCGTTCGGCTCTCCGCTCGTCGCCCACGTCAATGGTGTCGGTCCGCCGTCGTTGTGCGCCGCGGCCGACGGCGCGGTGTTCGTCGGCTGCTCGGGCGACGCGAGCGTGCGTCGATTGTCGAGGGGTTGAGATGACGTTGTCGAGTGCAGAGTTGATGGCGTTTCTCCCGAGTGACGACCTCGACCGATCCCGGATCTTTTTCCGCGACGTGATCGGCCTCGCACTGGTCGAGCAAGACCCGTACGCGTGCGTCTTCGACGCCAACGGCACACGGCTGCGCATCAACCTCGTCGCGCCTTTCAGCCGACCACCGCACACCGTGCTCGGATGGTCGGTCCGCGACATCGCCGCCGCCACCGGGGACCTCAGCGCACGGGGCGTGCACTTCGAGCGCTATGACGGCATGGCACAAGACGACTCGGGCGTATGGACTGCGCCGAGCGGCGATCGGGTGGCGTGGTTCAAAGATCCCGACGGCAACACCCTGTCGCTCACTCAGCGCGCCGCCGGCGCGGACTGATACCGACACGCGCGCGGGGGATCAAGATGCCCGTTGAATTCATCGGTTGGACATCGCCGCAGGTGTCGTCGGAGATCATCCCCGCCACGGGCCCGGTGTTCTCGAGCGAGGTGCTCGCCCACACGGCGCGCGTGCACGAGGCCGCCGGATTCGATCGCGTACTGATCGGCTATTTCACCCACGGCGCGGACGGTTTCATGGTGGGCGCGCACACTGCCGCGGTCACCGAACGCCTCGGGCTGCTGCTCGCGCACCGACCGGGCTTCATCGCTCCGACCCTCGCCGCGCGCAAACTCGCGACGCTCGACCAACTGAGCGGTGGCCGGTTGGCCTTGCACGTCATCGCCGGCGGTGGCACCGCCGATCAAGCGGGCGACGGCGACTTCGTCGACCACGACGCCCGCTATCGCCGCGGCGACGAGTACGTGAACGTCATGCGGCGCATGTGGACCGAAACACAGCCCTTCGACCACGAGGGCGAGTTCTACCGCGCGCTCGGCGCGCACTCGACGATTCGTTGCCGGCAGGCGCCGCACATTCCGCTCTACGGCGGCGGCGGCTCCGACGCTGCCATCGATTCGCTGGCGCCCCATCTCGACACGTACATGCTGTGGGGCGAGCCGCTCGCCGACACTCGCGTGTTCATGGCACGCGTGCGCGACGCCGCGGCACGGTGGGGTCGCACACCGACCTTCAGCGTGTCGACGCGTCCGATTCTGGCGAAGACCGAAGACGCAGCATGGGATCGTGCGCACCGCATCTTGGATCACATCCGCAAAAGTCCATGGGCACGAGCGGTGTCGACCCGGCGCGTGGAGAACGTGGGCTCGCAGCGACTACTCGACGTCGCCGGCCGCCGCGACGTGCACGACACCTGCTTGTTCACTCCACTGGCGGCCGCAACCGGCGCGCCCGGCAATTCGACGGCGCTCGTCGGCACCCCCGACACCGTTGCCGATGCGCTTGTCGCGTACTACGAGCTCGGCGCGACGACGTTGCTCATCCGCGGCTACGACCCTTTGAACGACGCCGAAGAGTACGGCCGAGAGCTCATACCGCGGGTGCGCGAGCGCGTTGCCGCCATCGATCGGGCGCGTCAAACGCCGCCGAGCGCGAGCCAGGCCTCGGCGACGAGTGGATCGCCGACGACCTCGACCGCCGGCGAGCCGTGACGTCGCCCCCATAGGGACAACAAGAGCGCTTGCGCGGTGCCTCGCACCGCGGCATCGCCCTTGGCGTGTTCGCGCCGCACTTGCACTTCGTTGCCGGCAGACGACACCAACCACTCGCCGCGGGTGTCGGTGCAGTGCACGTGCAGCGACGACCGAGGCAGCCCGCCTCCGTCGCGAATGATGCGCCGCGGCAACATCATCGAGAAATATTCGTCGATGCCATCACTCGCGACCGCCGGATCGATGGCCGCACGAATGCCGATCGCGTCTTGCGCGTCCCACCGGTGCACGGTGAGCTCTTGGAGCTGGCGGCGACGCCAGACCGACGCCACGGGCGGCGCCGGAAAGGGATGCCAGGTCGGCGCATCGCCCGGCACCTCGGACAACGCCGAGATGAGCGCCGCACCACCGTCGCGCACCCACGCCACGAGGTCGGGCCGGGCGCCGGGCGCCTCGGGGATGGTCTCGGGCGGCGGCGCGGCTGCCGTCAACACGGCCGCGGTCGCCCACCGGTGGATGAATGCCATGTGCGCCCCGAGGTGGCCGAGATCCCAACCCGGGCAGGCCGCAACGGCAGCCGTGAGCGGACCCGCTTCGAGTGCGGCGACGAAGCCGGTCAACTCGATGCGCAGGAGCGCGAGGTGGTCGAGCGGGTCGGGAGGGTCGTCGGCACCTTGTCGGTCGGGCTCCACGGACCGACAGATTAGGGCCAGATTTGACGCGGGCGTTCTCAATATTCGCTCTGGCGTGCCGATCCATTGCGAAATCGACATCAGGCCCGAGAGGAGGCGTCGCCCGTGCAGACCGACCCACACCGCTACACATCTGCATCGGAGACGGGTCCCCTCGTCATCACGCCCGCTGACCGCGCCGAGGCCGAGCGACAGGTCGACGCGGCGTCGCGGGGCGTGATCCCTGCAGGCATCGCGCTCTATCTCATCTTGTCGATCGCGACAGCCGCGTTGGCCCGGTTGTTGCCCGAACAGTCCGTCGTCGTCGAACAGGCCATGACCTCCGCGCTCGTCATCGTCATCAGCGCGCCGGTGCTGTGGGCATTCTCGACCAAGGCCAAGGCCAAGGGCTTGCGTCAATGGGAAGAGATGTACGCCCGTGAGCGACGGTTCCGCGAAGCCGTGCAACGGCGTGAATTCGAAACGCAACTCGCCAATGCACTCGACATGGCCGACACCGAGGACGAGG